>JARLGM010000192.1 GCA_031292755.1 Candidatus Sulfopaludibacter sp. | reverse complement strand
AACTCTCGTATTCGTCCATCGCGTGAATTCTCCTTTGCGTGTGCTTGCCGGCTCACGTTTGGAGTTTCCGCGATGGACTCCCGGAATTGTCAAACTTCTACTGCCTCCCCGGCAGAGCCGGGGGGTCTCTCATCGGACTAGCGTTCCCTCGCCGGGTATCGCCGATGCCGTAATGTAGGGAGTGAAGAGCAATCAATTCTGAGCCGATCTAGTACCTTTAGTACTGGCAATCCGCCCGATTCTGCGTACATTTGGCGAGCCGCATTTACAAAATTATAGGCTACGAATTGGGCTTTATCGGTTAGAGTTGAGCTTGATACCAATGCGAGAGTTCCCCAGTTCGTTCAACGGTGGGAACCGCCGGTCGCTGGACTTGGCTCGTGTCCTGCTGGTACATGGAGACCTTGCATCCCGTCTCACGCTCCGCACCCTTCTGGAGGCCGGAGGTTATGCCGTGGACGCCGCCGCGACCCCGGCGGAAGCGCTCATCAAGCTGGATAGCGGACACTACGAGCTGGTGCTGAGCGATGACGAATTTGGCCGGCGTCCGGCAGGGCGCGATCTGTTGGCCTACGCCCGCGTAAAGGATTACCGCCCGGCCACCGCACTGATTACCAGCGACGAACTTACCCTGAAACGTCGGTATCAGTCCCGCCGCCGGCCCATGATGGCGATTTATACCGAAAATGTCCCTACATTTCTAGGTAAAGTCGCGGATTTGATCGGTCTTCGGGCCAGCCGCCGCTATCGCCCCCTGCGTCAGGGAGTTTAGCAGGGCGCAGTCCAAATCGAGAGGGCCCGTTCAGGTGTTGCCTGAACGGGCCCTCTCTTCTCCAAAGGAAAATCGCAAACTAGCGGCCGTGGCCTCCGCCACCCCCGGCGCCACCACCGCCCCCGCCACCGTGTCCGGCCGAAGCTCCCGAGGATGCCGCCGCTGAGGTCGAACCCATGGAACCGGCGCCTACCGAGCTGCCCATCGAGGAAGCCCCCGAGGACATCACGCCCGAGTAGCCCGAGGAAGTCGCCGCCGCCGTGCTATATCCACCAGAGCCCCTGCCGCCGTAGCCGCCGTAACCGCCGTAGCCGCGACCGCCATAGGCATAGTTCGGATTGTAGTAGGCCCGCATGACCGTGAACGGGCTCCAGAAGCCGTAGCCGTAGGGATTCATGAGGTAGCCGCTGCAAGGGATGTAGGTCATCATGCCGTAGTAGGAGTTGAAACCCCAGGCGCCCATACAGGGATTGCCCATACCCCAACCGAGGCTGGCATAGGAGGAACTGGAGCCTGCCAGCGACTTCGCGGCCGATACGTTGGCCATGGACACATATTCGCTGCGCTGGCGATTCCAGTGATCCAGGAAATCCGTCTCGTCCACGTTGAAGCGCTGGAGTTCCGCCGAATCGCCGTTCAGCATCACCATCTTGGCGGTGGCAACGGTAACGTGCTGGCTCCCCAGATCCACTTCCGCCGAGCCTTTATAAACTTTGAGCTGCGCGGGATCCGTATTGAAACGATAGATGCCGGCTTTGGGCATGGTGACGCTGGCCTTCCGGCACACGATGGTCGTGCTGGTGTCCTTGACCACGTCGTCGCTCTCCACCACCGCCGAGCCGGTCAACAGTTCCACGCGCGTATCGATGAGGCGATTGCTGATCATGCGGACGGAGCTATGTTCCCCCATCCGCAGGAAGACGCCGGGAGTCAGCAAGATTTCAGCTAAGCCATCCTCCGTGCGTACCACCTGCTTTTCCTTGACATCCGGAAAATGCGTGGCCGAATCCTCTACTGCTTTATCGTCAAGAAAGACGTTCCCCTGCACTCTCGCGATCATGCCCGATTTAGCGGAGATCACGGGTTGCGCCGATACAGGGACGGCAACCAACGCCAGCAGTGCCGCCGTACCTACCACCCATAACGCCTTCATATGCCACCTCTACCAACTATAGAGTGTTCCGTATCGGGGAGAATGTCAATCTCCCGGCGCTAGCTATTTGGAGCGTGGGGCACTTTTCCACAAGGAGTTTGCAAACATTACGAGCGTAACCGGGCGAAAAACGGTTTAGCATGGCAAGATGCTCCGGATACGCCGGTTCATCCCCGCGCTGGTTCTTGCCGCTGGGCTCCAGGCCCAGCCGTCCCGCCAGCAGGACCTGGATTTCGTCACCAACCAGCTTCCCAAACTCCATGTGAACTTCTTCTTCCAGCTCAGCCCAGCCGATTACAGCCAGGCCGCGAGCCTGTTGGGTAGCCAGATTCCCAACCTGACAGATGCCGAGTTCTACGTCCGTCTACAGCAACTGGTGGCCATGGCGGGCGACGAACACACCACCCTGGCGTTAAACCAAGCCACTGGTTTTCAACAGTTTCCGCTGCGCTTTGAGTGGCTGGACGATGGCGTCTTCGTCACTTCCGCGTCCACTGCTTATAGGCAGGCCCTGGGCGCCCAACTGGTTCAGGTGGGCGACACCCCCATCGACCAGGTGGTCCAGAAGCTGGCCGCGACCATCCCCCACTCCAACCAGCAGTGGGTACGGGCCGTGGGCGCGCAATACCTATCTGTGCAGCAGATTCTTCAGGGCCTGGACCTGGTACCCGCGACCGCCACCTCGGCGCTGACGTTTCAGGATTTCGCGGGCAACCGGTTCACCCTCCAGGTGGGGACGGAAACGGCGGGGTTGGCGTCCATGCCCTCGGCGGGGCTGGGTCCGCTGCCCTGGTATCTTCAGAACAGCAGCCAGTATTACTGGTTTACCTACTCCGCGCCGCTGCGGCTGGTATACGTCAAATACAATGTTTGCGGGCAGATGCCCGGCTCGCCGTTTGCGGACTTCGCCAACCAGGTGCTGCAGGCGATGGATGCGAATCCGGTGGATACCGTGGTGATCGATTATCGCGGCAACGGGGGCGGCGATGCCTCTGTCATCTCCCCGCTCGTCAACGGGTTGGGCCAGCGCCTGCCTGCCTTCCTGGGGAACCCGGCGTTCCGGGCCTATGCCATCGTCGACAAAGGCACGTTCTCTTCCGCCGTGGACGATGCCATGTCGATGCGCACCCAACAAATGCAGGCGGCGGCCCAACTCCCCGGCGCGGGTCTGGAGAATCTCCTGGTGGTGATCGGCCAGCCCACCGGCGGCGCGCCCAGCGGTTACGGGGAAGTGCAGCGGTTCACCCTTCCCAGCGGGAAGATGGCCGGCCAGTACTCCACTAAGTTTTTTCCCCTTCCGCCTTACATCCCCGCCGGTCCGGCCTTCGCTCCGGATGTTGCCGTCCCGCTGACCTCGGCGGATTATTTCGCGCGTCACGACCCGGTACTCGCAGCCGTAGTGGCGCGGTGGAAAGGTGCGCCCGCGGCTCCTTCGGGGAGCGCGATCGTGTTGAACGCGGCCAGCTATCGGGTGGAACAGGGAATCGCGCCGGGATCGTTCGCGTCGGCCTTCGGATCTTTCGGAAAGACGCCCGACCAGGTGCTGGTGAACGGCCAGCCGGCTAGCATCTCGGCCGCGGCGGCTACCCAGGTGAACTTCCTGGTGCCGGCTGCCACCGCCGTGGGGCCGGCCACGTTCTCGGTGCGGGCTGGAGGAGCCGAACTGGCCGCGGGGCAGGCCGCCATCACCACCGCGGGACCGGGAATCTTCGTGCTGCAATCCCTGGATCCGGCACAGCCCGGCGCCATTCTGAATCAGGATTCCACGGTGAACGGCGCGGCCCATCCGGCGGCGGCAGGGTCCATTCTGCAAATCTTCGCCACCGGGCATTGTCCGTTGGACGGGTCGCAACAGGCGGCGGTGCAGGTGATCGCCGGCAGCGAACTGGCCCAAGTGCTCTACAGCGGCGAGTCGGGGGTTCCGGGCCTGTGGCAGATCAATGCGCAACTCCCGGCGGACCTCACCGGGCAGTTGCCGGTGTATGTCATCGCGGGCAACACCGCCAGCAACGCGGTGACCGTCTGGGTGAAATGAACTACCGCCCCGCCAGCAGTTGGTCCAGGTAGGTCCGCAGGATGGAGAATTGCGGCGGCGAGCCCAGGGCCTGGCGTCTGCCCCCGGCGACGATGACGATAAAGGGCGTTCGATCCACCCGGTCCCCCGCGGCCATCCCCATGTCGGCTGTGAGGGAGTCGTCCAGGTGCGGATCGTTGGCTACCAGGTCGCGGACTCTCTGCATGGCGCCGGGCGGCAGCACCAGCATGACCTGAGCGTCCACATTGCCGTCGCGCTTCCAGAGCTCCTGCGTCTGGAAGATCCGGTTCACCACCGGATCGTATTGCCCGATTATGCCGGCGGCGTTGGCATAACGCGCGGCCAGGCGGGAATATTGGTTCCGCTGGAGCGGGAAGTCGCGATGCACCAGTCTGACTCTGCCGGTGCGCACATACCGGTCCATCAGCAGCGGGACGGTTTCCCGATAAAAGATAGCGCAGTGAGGGCACTCGTAGTCGGTATAGATCTCGCAAACGACGGGCGCGGTGGGCGACCCGGACTCTTTAAAGTTCACCACGGCCGGCGGTGGCGTCCTCACCGGGGCGGTCACGGCCGGGCGCGGCTGGTCGCTCGCACAACCGTTGGGACGGGCGCAGGCTCCGGGAGAAGAAAAGATCATGAGGGCGGCACAGGCGGCGGTGCTGGCAATGGCCGCCATGATCCACTCGATCTGGTGGCGGCGGGCGGCGCGCCGGCGGTCGCGGAAGCGCGCCTGGCCTTGCACGGAGTCGGGTAGCCAGTCGCCGGCATCCAGCGCGGCGATCCGTTCGTCTACCCACTGGCTAACGTTCGTTTCCTTTTTCGCCATACAGTTTCAGATACTCCTTTCGGAACGCCTGCTGGGCTCGACCGATCATGGTGCCGACCGAGGCCGGATTCAGATCCAGCGCCGCGGCCACTTCGACATACGGCAAGCCGCTGCTTCGCAGCAGCAGCAATGCCGCTTCGCGTTCACCGAGCGCGGCCAGCACCAGGCGCACGTGTTCCCGCTCTTCGGCAGCGGCGCGGGCTTCTTCCGGAGTGAGAGCGGCCGGCCCGGACCCGGACATCTGCTCATAATGGTGGCGCCGCCTGGCGCCGCGGAGGTCATTCAAGGCCAGCCGCACGGCGGTGCGGTAAACCCAGCCGCCGGCCATCTCGCCGTGCGCCTGGGAATTCCGCCATAACTTCCAGAACGCTTCCACGGCCAGTTCCTCGGCGCGAGCATGATTGCCGACGACGCGCGCGATGGTGCGGGCGATGCGCGCATAATGGGCACGAAAAAACTCGTCGAAATCGAAGGCGGCTTCCTGACGTTCCATCCGGTCGAGCGCGCGGCTTGCGTTCACAATGGCTCAACACCGCTCAGGCGGCGTTCGTGACATCCTAAAATATCAGGATGGTGAGGCTTCTGATCCCGATCCTCTTAGCGCAGGGAGGTCTTATGGCGTCTGCGGATTTCGACCAGGCACAGGCCGGGCGATTCGCGCGGCTGGCGCTGGATTGCATTCACAAGGAGTACCCCAACAAGATTGCGCATTCCCTGAATTCCGATGCCGACGTGAAACCGCCGCGCGAGCTCACTCCGGCCTTCTATGGCTGTTATGACTGGCATTCGTCGGTGCACGGGCACTGGCTGCTGGTCCGGTCGGTGCGTCTGTTCCCGTGGGCGCCGTTCGCCGGCGATGCGCGGCGCGCGCTGGCGCAGAGCCTGACCCCGGCCCACATCGCCGTGGAGGTGCGGTACCTGAATGCCGAAGGCCGCGGATCCTTCGAGCGGCCCTACGGATTGGCCTGGCTACTGCAACTGGCGGCGGAGATCAAGGAATGGAACGATCCCGACGCCCGGCGCTGGTCGGCCGCGCTGGCGCCACTGGAGCAGGCGGTTACGGCGCGGATCGCAGGCTGGCTGCCCAAAATGGAAACTCCCATCCGCACCGGCGAGCACAATCAGACCGCGTTTTCGATGGGCCTGATGCTGGATTACGCCCGCATCGCAGGAAACGCGGACTTCGGAAAGCTGGTGGAAGGGCGCGCACGCGATTATTATCTGAAAGACCGGGGTTGCCCGATCGCCTACGAGCCGTCGGGCGAGGATTTCCTCTCACCGTGCCTGGCGGAAGCGGACGTGGTGCGGCGCCTCCTTCCTCAGGCCGAGTTCGCCCGCTGGTTCGCCGCCTTTCTCCCGCACATCGACTTGCAGCCCACCCGCGTGACCGATTTCAGCGACGGCAAACTGTATCACCTGGCGGGATTGAATCTAAGCCGCGCGTGGATGCTGGAAGGCATCGCGTCGCAGTTGCCGGCAGGGGATGCGCGCGGCAAATCGCTACTGGCGCTTTCGGCGCGCCTGCGCGAGGCAGGGCTGGCGGATATCAAAAGCGAGCACTATGAAGGCGGTCACTGGCTGGGCAGTTTCGCCGTCTACCTGGTGAGCCGGCGCGGACTGCCCGGCCGGTAAAGCGGCCCCCGCGCGACCCGGAATCTATTTGCTTTTTTGAGCCGCCCGCTCCACCGCTTCCATGAGCCGGAGGGTGTTCCCTCCGTAGATCTTCCGGATCTCCGCCGCCGTGTAGCCCTCTTCCAGCAGCGCGCGGGTAAGGTTGGGCCACTTGTCCACGCTGTCCAGATCCACCGGCGCGCAATCGATGCCGTCGAAATCGCTGCCCAGGCCTACGGCGTCGACGCCCGCAATCGCCACCACATGGTCGATATGCTTCACCACGTCGGCCAGCGTGGCGCGCGGCGTGTTCGCCGTGCCCACCGCTTCGCGGGCCTCGCGCATGGCCCTCTGGATGCCGTCCGGTTCGCCGGCATATTTCTTCATCAGCTCGTCGCGAAGCGGCACCATCTTCGCACTGGCCGCTTCGTCCGCTTTGAAGACATCGGGGTTCAGAAAATCGCAGGCAAAGTTGATCTGGATCACGCCGCCCTTTTTGGCCAGTGCCTGAATCATCTCATCGGTCATATTACGCGGCGCGGGCGAAATGGCGCGGCAGGAAGAATGTGACGCGAAGATAGGAGCCTGGCTGGTTTCCAGCGCGTCGAAAAATGTCTTGTCCGATACGTGCGAGATATCCACGATCATGCCCAACCGGTTCATCTCGTGTACGATCTCTTTGCCCAGCGGAGAAAGGCCGTTATTGGGCTTGTTGGCATCGCCGGAAGAATCGGCCCAGTGATTGCTGTTGGCGTGGGTCAGGGTCATGTAGCGGACGCCCAGGTCGTAGTAGTCGCGCAGAATGCGCGGGCTGTCCTCAATCGCGTGCCCGCCTTCGATTCCCATCAACGCCGCAATCTTGTGCATCTTGTGCGCGCGCCGTATGTCCGCCGCCGTGGTGGCGAACAGGAAATCGTTCGGGTACTTCTCCACGATGTCGTGCCTCACCGTATCGATCATGTCCAGCGTGCGATGCGCCGACCGGTTGCCGTCCACATAGCTGGCCGCCACGTAGACGGCGAAGAATTGCCCGCCCATGCCGCCCTTCTTCATGCGCGGCAGATCGGTGTGGTGGCCGGTGTTCGGCTTGCCGATGTCCAGACCGGCGACCGTAGCGCTGGTGACGTCGTTGTGGGTATCGATGAGGATGGCGGAGTTGTGCACGCGCATCACTTCGGCATCGCTCACGGTGCGCTTCTGGCGCCCTGGGGGCTGCGCCAACACGACCCCCGCGGCAAGCGCGCAGGCCAGGAAAACTCGCGGGAATGAGATCATTTTGCCGGGAGTATAGCACGGAAAAAGGGTATACTCGCTCCGAAGACCCCCGGTGAAGTTTTAGAAAGGTGGCGACGGGTCAATGAGCAGAGTCATTTTCGCAACCGGAGCAAAAGGGGACATCATCCGCGGCATGCAGTCCCGGCTGAGCTTGCCCCCATCTCAAATCGATGGTCAGTATGGGAACATCACCGCGCAGGCGGTGAGCGCCTTTCAAACCGCCAATGGATTCCCTTCGACCGGCGAGGTCGACGAAGACACCTGGGCCAATCTCATGCAGGCTCCCATTCCGCAGGTGAAGGAAAGGGCTTTGCAGTTGACCGCGGCCTTCGAAGGGCATGGATTTTCGCTAGCCCAGGGCAATTTCGACGGGGCCGGCATCACGTGGGGAATCATTGGTTTCACCCTGGCAGGCGGCGAATTGCCGAGAATCCTCAAACAGACCGAAGCGGACCATCCCGGTATGCTGGAGGATGCGTTCGGCGATTCCGCCGCGCAATTGCTCGCCATCCTCGACGCCTCACCGGATCAACAGATCGCCTTCGCCGACGGCATCAGCTTGGGTGCATCCAAAGCGGCGCTGGCGGAACCGTGGCTCTCCGGCTTCCGGCGATTGGGAGAACAACCGGCCGTTCAGCAATTGCAGCTTTCCGCCGTGGACCGGAATTATTTTCAACCCGCCCTCGTCACCGCAGGCCGCTTCAACCTGATTGCCGAGCTGGGCATCGCCCTGGCATTCGACATCCACGTCCAGAACGGCGGCATCTCCGCCGCGGCCGCACGCCAGATTCAGCAAACCATCACCGCCACTCCCCCCGATGGCGAGCAGGACCTGAGAGTGGCGATCGCCAATGCCGTCGCCGATACCGCCACCAACGTGCAGTTCCGCGAGGATGTTCGTCAGCGAAAAATGACGGTCGCTACAGGCTCGGGACAGGTCCACGGCGGGATGTTTGTCCTTCGAAACTGGGGGCTGTCGGAACTTCCCTTCCCACAGGCAACGTAGACGGAAATTCACTTCTTCTGCGTTCGCAGCCAGTTCTCCAGAACCTTGGACTCGTCCGCGCTCATCGCCGGAGCCGCCTTCTTCACCATGGCCAGGAACCAATCCACTTCGTACGGCTCCACCGGATGGCCGATGTTGCCGCCCTTGTCTTTCCCCTCGCCCTGCGGTCGCAGCGAATTGACCAGCATCCTGCCGGTTTCGTCCAAAAACGCGATAAACGGCAGCCCCGCGTTTTCCCCACCGTACTTCGCCATCACTTCCCCGGCGCCGGGATTGTCCAGGTCCTTCTTGGCATCCTGCTCCTGCACGTCCAGCCGCGCCGGCACGAAATACTTGTCCAGAATGGCCTTGATCTCGGGTGTCTCGATAAACTTATCGAGTTTGTGGCACCAGCCTCACCAGGATGCGTGGAAAATCAGAAAGATACTCTTGTGCTGCGCCGCCGCAGCCTGTTGCGCCGCATCCATCACTTCCGATGCCGGCGGCGCCGTTCCGGCTGTCAGGCAAAACGCCGCGGCCAGACCCAAAAACATCCTGCGCTTCATGGCCCAATTATAGATAATGGAACGACCGGCATGAAGCCCGTCTGCATTCTGCTTGTGGCCTCGCCTCCACCGGCGCAGCCCAGGAAGTCCGGTTTTCCAGCGACGTCAACGTCGTATCCCTGCTGGCCCCCGTTCGGGACCGCGATGGCGCAATCGTGAAGAATCTCACCCGGGACGACTTCCGGCTTGAAGAGGACGGCCGGCGGCAAACCATCAAGTATTTCTCGCGGGAATCGGACCCGCGCCTGGTCATCGCCCTGCTGGTCGATACCAGTCGCACCATGCAGCCGGTCTTCCAGCCCGAACGCGCCGGCACCAATCGTTTTCTCGATCAGGGGCTCCGCCCGGACCGTGACCTCGCCGCCGCCCTCGCCCGCTTGTGAATTCCCCGGCTTCCCTCCACGCTACTCTACGATGCCGTCCGCCAGAGTTCCGAAACCCTCATGCGCATGGGACCCAAAGCCTTCATCCTGCTTTCCGACGGCATGGACTTGCGCAGCCAAACCTCCCTCGGCACCGCGATCGAGTACGCGCAACGCGCCGACACCATGATCTACGCCATTTTTTTCGCCCATCGCCCCGGCAGGGGAGGCCGCGGCTTCAACCTCGCCATCGGCCCCAGCCCCACGCGCGGTCCGAAAGCGATGGCCACGCGAGACGGGTATTACCCGAAGTAGCCCTACCGCGCCGTAGCCACCGTGGAATGATAGAAATCCCGCAGCACGTAATATGCCTGCTTTTTCTCTCCCCGATCGCTCAACAGCCCCTTGCGATTGTAATAGTCCTGCACCCCGGACAGGAACCGGCGCGGGCAGCGGAAATCCATCAGGATCCATGCGGCCATGCCCTGCAAAAAGGGAATCCGCTGCAGCATCGGCAACTGGTGGCGGTAGACATTCGCCTGGTACTCTTCGGTCCACGCCGTGTTTTCGTCGCCGTGATTTCCATACGGAGCCTCGGCGCCGAATTCGCTCATTACCAGCGGCTTGTCGTAGGTGTTCTGGAAGCTCGTCCGGTCCGCCTTCTCCGGAGAGCCGTCGTACCAGCCGATATATTCGTTGCATCCCAGTACGTCCAGCGCCTTGCCCAGCGGGTCGTCCAGCACGATCGTATTCGGCGCACCGGTATGCGGTAGGGTGGCGGCCGTGATCAGCCGCGTGCTGTCCAGTTCGCGCGCCTTGGCCGCCAGCGACGAGAGGAACTTCGTCCGCGCTTCTCCCAGCGGCGTCTCATTCGCCATCGACCAGAACACCACCGAGGCGCGATTCCTGTCGCGCGCGATCATCTCGGCAAGCTGCCGCTCCGCCCTGGCATACACCGCGGCATTCTCCCATTGCACCGCCCAATACACCGGGATTTCCGACCACACCAGCAGTCCCATCTCGTCAGCCAGGCGAGTCATCGCTTCGTCGTGCGGATAGTGCGCCAGGCGTACGAAATTGCAGCCCATCTCCTTGGCCCAGCCCAGCAGGGTGCGCGCGTCCGCTTCCGAAAAGACGCGGCCCGACCGGAACGGAGCCTCGGCGTGAATCGCCACCCCGCGCAGGAATACCGGCTTGCCGTTCAGCAGGATCTTCGTGCCTGAAACCGCGATGCTGCGGAAACCGATCCGCTCCTGCACGCGGTCCGTCTCCGCTTCCACAGCGACCGCGTACAACTTGGGATTCTCCGGCGACCACAGCGAAAGCGCCGCCGGGAAGGCGAACCGCGCGTAGCCATCTTCGCCAGTCTCCACGGTCACGCTCGCGTTCGCTTCCGCAATCCGGATGGCCACCTTCTGCCGCTTGCGCGCGCCATTCAGCCGCACCCATCCGGCCACCCGGTCCCCGGATCCCTTCTCCAGTTGCACCTGGTAATCCTGAATGAAAGTCTCCGGAACGTCCACCAATTTCACGTCGCGCGTCAACCCGCCGTAGTTCCACCAGTCGGTCATGGTGGGCGGCACGGCATCGGCGTGGCGCTGGTTGTCCACTTTCACGATCACCGCGTTGCCGTGCTCCTTCAGCAGGCCCGTCACCTCGAACTGAAACGGTGTGAATCCGCCTTCGTGCTGCCCCAGTTTCTTGCCGTTCACGAAGACCACCGCCTGATAGTTGGCGGCGCCGAACCACAGGAACTGCCGGCGGGGCGTGGCCGGCGGGGCATAGTCGAATTCGTGGCGATACCAGATGGTGCCCTCGTACCACAGCAGTTCCGGCCGCTGCGTATTCCAGTCGCCCGGAACCGCCAGGGTCGGGGTGGCCGGCAGAAACACCAGTTCGAACTTGTCGCCCTTGTTCGCCGGAACGCGATTGGCGCCCAGGCCACCGTCTTTAATCGGGTTCAGGTGGAAGTCGTAGTAACCGGCTTCGTACGGGTCCATGAGCGCCTGCCAGCGGCCGTTGAGGCTCGCACCCTGCCGGGCGGAGGGATTCTGGATCGGCTCCATCTGCTGGGCGCGGGATGCGGCCGCGGCCAGAACAACGAACACAACAACAGATATTCGCATGTGTTACTCATCATAACGCCCGGCGCGAGCCCGATTCCCATCTGGTACGTATAGATAAGGATGAGGTTCGTGGGGTTAGCGTTCGCGATTGCCGCGGTGTCCATGGGCCAGGGGCGCCCTTGGACGGAACAGTACCTGGAGGAAGCCGGGGCGGCCAACAAAACCTGCGCCGCCAAGGATTTTGCCGGCTGCCGGGACCACCTGCTCAGACTGAAAGATCTCGCCGATGGCCGTGGCGACGTGATCTACCGGCTGGCCCGCGTCGAAGCTTCCTTGGGCAATCGCCCGGCGGCTATGGCATACCTGGCGCTGTATTCCAGAATGGGATTGCACCTCGCCGATCCCGACGCCGAAGAGGCTTTCGCCGCCTGGAAAGACACCCCCGATTTTCAGGCCATCCTGGACCGCCTCAAAGCCGCCACAGCGCCCGTTACGCGGAGCCAGGTCTTTGCTACCCTGCCCGAAAAAGATCTGCTTCCGGAAGACATTGCCTACGACCCGGCCACCGGCCGCTTCTTCCTCTCCAGCGTCCGCCATCGCAAGATCGTCGTGCGGCGCAAAGACGGCAGCTTCGCAAACTTCGTCCCAGAAGGAGAGCACGCCATGATGGCCCTTGCAGCCGATGCGCGCCGCCGCTGGCTCTGGGCCACCACGGTGGATGAAGGCAAATCGACTCTCCAGAAGTTCCACCTCGATTCCGCCAAACTACTCCGCCGCTACGATCTTCCCGCCGCCGAAAAGCACGAGCTCGGAGACATGACGTTGAGCCCCGCCGGCGACCTGTACATTTCCGATGGGCTCGGCGCGGTCTACTTTCTCGACCACACGCGCGACCGCCTCGAACTGGTCTTCGGGCCCGGCACCTTTCGTTCGCCGCAGACGCCTGCGCTCAGCCCCGATGGGCGCCGCCTCTTCGTGCCGGATTATTCGCGCGGAATCAGCGTGGTCGATCTGGCCACCAAAAAGTGGAAACTACTGGCCCATCCACCCGACCTTTCGCTAGGCGGCATCGACGGAAT
This sequence comes from Candidatus Sulfopaludibacter sp., assembly GCA_031292755.1. Classification (GTDB taxonomy): domain Bacteria; phylum Acidobacteriota; class Terriglobia; order Bryobacterales; family Bryobacteraceae; genus Sulfopaludibacter. Next base: position 407 of record JARLGM010000192.1, on the reverse strand, counting down.
GTATCTGTCCGGCCGCACCATCGTGGCCATCCAGAACGGCGCCGCTCCCGCGCGCCTGATTGGCATGCATCTCGATGCCGGCCTCACTCGAATCCTCACTTGGGAAATCATCGAGGCAAACTGGCCGGGATTGGGCGACGCCACTCACGGAGTGCGCGTCGGAGACCAGTTCTACTTCATCGCCAATTCCGGTTGGGACGTCAAACCCGGCGGCACCTTCGAACCCGCCACCATCCGCCGCCTGACCTGGCAGTAGCCTCTCCGTGATCCCTCCTCTTCACCACGGAGCCACGGAGAACACTGAGGAAGCACGGAGGAGTCAAAACGAATCTCGATTTTCTCCGTGCTTACCCCTAAGAAACAAACTCGCCCGACGCCTGCAGGGGAGCCAGAGTGAAGCCGAGCTT
>JARLGM010000191.1 GCA_031292755.1 Candidatus Sulfopaludibacter sp. | reverse complement strand
GCGCGGGGCGCGGTCGCGGCGGCGGGGGCGCCAACCGCAGCGTGGCGGGCCGTCACTTCACCATGGCGAACCTGGCCTGCTATCCGGCGCTGAATGTGGTCAACGGATTCACCGAGACCGGCACTCCCACCTGCATCACGTTTTACGCGCGCCCCTTCGGCGAAGCCGAGCTGCTGGCCTTCGGCAAAGCGTACCAGGATGCTTCGGGCTTCCACCAGAAGCATCCGGCACTGGCCTGATGCAGGCTTTCACAGCGTGTAGTCGAAGTCGTAGGAGTGCTTCCCGCCCGCGATCTGGATGTCCATTTTCCCGGCCAGCCCGGTAAGCTGATCCGTACCCGAATCCGGCACCACGGTGATGCTCAACTGCGGCGTGCCGCGCGTCATGGTGGCGCTGTGTTGCAGGATGAAGCTACCCTTCCGGCCGTTCAAGGCGCCGGTGACGCGCTCCATGGCCACATACCCCGCCGAGCCTTTCACGGGCGTGCCGGCCGATAGCATCTGCCCCTTGCTGGCGCCTTCCAGGCCGCCGTGGAACTGCTTGTCGATGCTCATTCTGCCGAGTGTGGCGTCGCCGCTTTCGTCCACCGGCTGCGGAGTCAGCTTCACTTCAAATGGTCCGGTTGCTCGCATGATAATCATCATAATGGCTCTCGAACCCTTCTCACTGCCCTATTCTCAATCCGCCGTGGGCGACCTGCGCGAACGGCTGCGCCGGACCCGCTGGCCCGATGAGATTGCCGGCTCCGGCGAGCGCGGTCCCGGCGTTCCACACACGGCCAGTACGATCCGGGAAGGAAGTTGAGGTGAATTCCCGGCAGGCGATCGGCGTGGCTCCATGGCGCGAGTTCCCAGGGAGATCTCCGCGCCCCCGCGCGCCTGGGTGGAGCGGGGCTACAACCTGCGGCGCTGGACGGAGATGCCGCGCGGAGGCCATTTCGCCGCGGCGGAAGAGCCCCGGCTTCCGGCCGATGAGGTGAGGTCGTTCTTCGGTAATTAACCGAGCATCTCGCGCAGCAGATCGACCAGTTGCGAGGGAAAGAAGGGCTTCTTCAGAAAGCGGATGCGCGCCGCCTTGGCCGACGGGGGAGCCTCTTTGTACTGCCCGGATATGAGCAGCACCGAGGCCGCGGGGTGCAGTTTCAGGACCCGCTCCGCCAGCCGCAGGCCGTCCATTTCCGGCATCGAGACATCCGAAATCAACACGTGAACCGGCACCAGTTCGCAGATTTTGAGCGCTTCGCTGGGCCGCGGCGCCAGCAATATGTTGACTCCGCTCGCCCCCAGCATCTTCTCCACCAGGCGCAGCACCTGCGGTTCATCATCGACAATCAGGACTGTTCGCGTTTCCGCCATCGCCAACTTGATTCTACAGGGAACGGTATGGCATGTCACAACTCGGAGCGTGCGAATCTGCGAAAATGCGGGCGATGGGTTGCATACTCGTACTCCTGCTGCTGGCTTTCCCCCGCGTGCTGATGGTGTTCCTGTTCCTGACCTCGACCTATCTGCAACGTGCTTATCACGGCCTGCTGATTCCTGTTTTGGGATTCCTTTTTCTGCCGCTGACCACCCTGGTCTATGCGTGGCTGGTGAACAATCACCTGCCCCTCGAAGGGATCAACGTAATCTTCCTGCTGATCGCGGTGATTGTCGATTTGGGAGGCATGGGCAGCGGCGAGTGGCACCGGCGCAGCCGCTATTAGCGCGCCATCTCCACCTGCAATCGCTTACAATGGCGTGTCATGAGACATAGCTTTCTGGCCGCCGGCGTACTGTCAGGCGCCCTGGTGTTGGCCTGCTCCGGGCAGGCGCAGGTGAGGAAAGGAAACCCATCCGTGAAGATGCAGCCCTATGGAAAGATGCCGGACGGCACGGCGATTGACCTCTACACCCTTACCAATACGAGCGGGATGCAAGCCGGCATCATCACCTACGGCGGCGCCGTGGTGTCGCTCACGGCTCCCGATAAGAGCGGTAAATTTGGCGACGTGGTACTCGGCATGGACACCCTGGACGGGTACCGGCAGGAGCCGAATTATTTCGGCGCCCTGATTGGCCGCTACGGCAACCGCATCGGCCACGCCACCTTCAAGCTGGAAGGCAAAACGTACACCCTGCCGAAGAACGACCACGACAATACACTGCACGGCGGCACACAGGGTTTCGACAAGCGCGTCTGGAAAGCCCGGGAGTTGGGTACTGCATTCGGCCCGGCGGTGGAACTCACCTTTGTCAGCAAGGATGGCGAAGAAGGCTTCCCCGGAACGCTGACGGCCAAGGTGGTCTACACCCTCACCGATGCCAACGAACTGAAGATCGAATACTCCGCCACCACCGATAAGCCCACCGTTTTGAACCTGACCAATCATTCGTATTTCAACCTGGCCGGCGCCGGCGTGGGAAACAATCTGGAGCACCGCGTGACCATCCTGGCCGACCATTTCACGCCCGTGGATGAAGGCCTGATTCCTACCGGCGAAATCAAACCGGTGAAGGGCACGCCGTTCGATTTCACCAAGCCCACGGCCATCGGCGCGCGCATCAACCAGGACGATCCGCAGTTGAAGTTCGGCAAGGGCTACGACCACAACTGGGTGCTCAACAAGCGCAACGGAGTGATGGGCAAAGCGGCCGAAGTGTACGAACCCACCAGTGGCCGCGTGATGGAAGTGCTGACTACCGAACCGGGCCTTCAGTTCTACACCGGCAATTTCCTCGACGGCAGCGTGAAGGGTAAGGGCGGCGTCGCGTATCCGTTCCGCGCGGCCTTCTGCATGGAGACACAGCACTATCCCGATTCGCCTAACCAGCCCAAGTTCCCCAGCACCGAACTCAAGCCGGGGCAGACGTACCACACCACTACTATTTATAAATTCTCAACCCGGTAATCCGGCATTGCGCGCGCTGACCTGGGTCACGCTGGACCAATCGAGTTCCCCCTGGCCCTGGGCCATGGCCGAGAGCAGTTGATCGCGCACCAGGCTGGCGATGGGCATGGGCGAGGCGCACTCCTGCGCGGTTTCCAGCACCAGGCGGGCGTCTTTCAGACCGAGGCGCAGGGCGAAACCCGCGGGTTCGAACTGCCGGTCGGCCACGATGCGGCCGTAATTGGCGTACACCGGCGAGGCGAAGAGCGCATTCATGGTATCCAGGAACAGGTGCGGATCGACGCCGGCTTTGCGCAGCGTGGCGTAAGCCTCGCCGAAGGTTTCCAGCATGGCGGCGATCATGAAGTTGCCGCACACCTTCACCGCATTGGCCTGCCACGGCTCGCCGCCGGCCACGAAGGTCTGGCGTCCGATGGCATCGAAGAGCGGGCGGCAGCGCTCGATGGTGTCCGCGGCTCCGGCAGCGGCCACGATCAGTTTTTTCGCCTCCGCCGCATCGGGGCGTCCGAAGACGGGCGTGCTCAGGTACTCCTGGCCGCGTCCAGCGTGCAGGGCGGCGAGGCGGCGCGCCAGGGCGGTGCTGATGGTGCTGCAGGAAAGATGCGCCGCGCCTGGAGCCAGCGCTCCGGCGATGCCATCGGGGCCGTTGACGACCGCCTCGACGGCGGCATCGTCGGCCAGCATGGTGATCGCGGCTTCGGCATCGCGGCAGGCTTCGCCGGGCGAATCGGCCACGACAGCGCCATCCGCCGCCAGCGCTTCCGCCTTTTGGCGCGTGCGATTGCAGGCGGTCACCTGGTGTCCGGCGCGAAGCAGGTTGCGCGCCATGGGGAAGCCCATCTGTCCCAATCCGATGAATGCAATTTTCATGCTTTCAGGATAACGGGACCGATGGTTAGCCGGCCTTGCAGAAGCATCAGCATTTCGTTGGTCCGGTCGAGGCGGCGGTGAAGATCCGTGAAGTTGCGGTCCACGGCCGCGAAGTGCGCGTTTGCCTCGGTTCGGAAACTGGAGATCTCGGTTGCTATGGCTTCCACGGCGCGGTCCTGGCGGGCTGTCAGGGCTTCGACAACCGCGTCGAGCGCGGCGCGAAGTTGGGCGCTGGTAACTGGCTTCTCGTCCGGCATGACGATCCGTTCCTTACTATAACCCGCGCATGCCATACTGGTGCGTGACGCGCGTATATGGAGACCCTGCGAGAGAGATTGGCCGCGGTGCGCGACCGCATGGCGCGCGCGGCGGAGCGGTCGCGGCGCGACCCGGCGGACATCCTGCTGCTGGCCGTGACCAAGGTATTTCCGGCGGACGTGATCCGCGAAGCTTACGATCTGGGCCTGCGCGAATTCGGCGAAAATTACGTGCGGGAATTTGAAGGCAAAGCGCCCGCAGTAGCCGGCCTGGCAGGCGCGCGCTTCCATTTGATCGGCCATCTGCAATCCAACAAATCGAAGAAAGCCGCGGAGCTGTTTCAAACCATCCAGACAGTGGATTCGGGCAAGCTCGCGCGCCGGCTCAATGAAGCCGGAACGCCGCTGGACGTCATGCTCGAGGTGAAACTCTCGCACGAAGAGGCCAAAAGCGGAGCGGCTGCCGCGGACCTGCCGGAGTTGATCGCCGCGGTCCGCTCCTGCGCGCATCTGAACCTGCTGGGCCTGATGACCATGCCGCCGTGGTCGGACGACCCCGAAGCGGCGCGCCCGATCTTTGGCGCGCTCCGCGAACTCGCCGCACAGCATGGACTGCGTGGCCTCTCCATGGGCATGTCGCACGACCTGGAGACGGCCATCGAGGAAGGTTCCACCTGTGTGCGCGTGGGCACGGCGCTCTTCGGCAAGCGGAAAAAGCCGTGACTCGCCAGACCCCCGCGGTCGGTTTCTTCTCGCCGCTGCCGCCTGCCCGCACCGGGGTGGCCGACTATTCGGCGGCCCTGCTCGGCGAATTGCGGCGTCACGGGCCAGTGGATGTGGCGCCCGCCCGCTCGCATGTCGCTCTGTATCACCTGGGCAATAACGGACAGCACGCGGCCATCTACCGGCGAGCGCTGGAAACTCCCGGTGTCATCGTCCTCCATGACGCCGTCCTGCATCACTTCCTGCTCGGGCAACTCGATCGCGCCGCCTACATCCAGGAGTTCGTGTACAACTACGGCGAGTGGAATCGCAGCCTGGCAGCGGACCTGTGGCGCGAACGCGCGGCGTCCGGGTCCGACCCGCGTTACTTTGCCTATCCCATGTTGCGCCGCATCGCCGAACGCGCGCTCGCCGTCATTGTCCACAACCCCGCTGCGGCGGCCGCCGTGCAGCAGCACGCTCCGGCGGCGCGTGTGGTGGAGATCCCGCACCTGTTTCACGCGCCCGCGCTGCCTTCGGAAAGCCAGGCGCTGCGATTTCGCCAGCGGTTGGGCGCCGGCGCGGGTACGCGGCTGTTCGGAGTCTTCGGGTACCTGCGCGAATCCAAGCGCCTCTTCAGCGTCATCCAGGCCTTCGCGAAAGTCCACGCGGAACTGCCCCAGACCGCCCTGCTGATCGCCGGCGCATTCGCCTCCACGGACCTGGCGCGCGCCGTCCAGCCGCTTCTCAGCGCTCCGGGCATCATTCGGCTGCCATACCTGAAGGAGCGCGAATTCTGGCTGGCCGCGTCCGCCCTCGATGCCGGCATTAACCTGCGCTATCCCGCGGCCGGCGAATCCTCGGGCATCGCCATCCGGTTGATGGGTCTGGGCAAGCCGGTGATGCTCACCGATTCGGCGGAATGCGCGCGCTTCCCCGAAGACGCATGCATCCGTATCCCCTCGGGACCGGCCGAGGCCGACTCCCTGCGGGCTCACCTGATTCTGCTAACATCGATGTCAGTAGTTGCCCGTGCCATTGGGCGGCGGGGCGCCAGGCACATTCGGCAACACCATAGAGTGGAATCGATCGGGAACCGGTATTGGGAACTCTTGAGCGAATACTGTACCTGATCCTGGCCTGCGGCACGGCGTGGAGCGGCCCGCAGAGGCCAGGGGCGCAGAAGGCTTTCGCGCAGTTGCATGTGCCGGTGCCCATGCGCGATGGCGTGCATCTGTACGCCAACCTTTTCCTGCCTGCCGCCGGCGGACGCTACTCCACCATCCTGATACGCACGCCGTACGGCAAGGGCAGCGACCTGAACGCCAACTGGCAGGCCTTCGTCGACCACGGGTACGCCATGCTGATTCAGGATGTTCGCGGGCGCTACGAATCGGAGGGCTCCTTCGACCCGATCGGGCAGGAATCGAGCGATGGCGACGACACCATCAACTGGATCGCGCGCCAATCCTGGTCGAATGGCAAGGTAGGGATGACCGGCGGTTCCTATGTCGGGATCGTGCAGTGGAAGGCTGCCCTGCTCAACAATCCGCACCTGAAGTGCATTTTTCCGGTGGTTTCCGGCTACGACGATTATCGCGACCGCTTCTATTCCACAGGCGGCGCGATGAAACTCGGGCAGCGCCTCGAATGGATGGCGGAGAACATGAAGGCCCCGGGCTATCATCCCGACTTCAGCCATTTCATTCTGCATCTGCCCCTGCGCACGTCCGACGTGGCGGCCACCGGATGGTCCTCGGAAATGTATCGCGAAGTGATGGCGCATCCGGCCTTCGATTCCTTCTGGCGAAAGGTGAGCGTGAAGGAGCAGTTGGCCAGGATCCACGTCCCGGTGTTCGCCGTGGGCGGCTGGTATGACAACTACGTGGAAAGCGATCTGGAGGCTTACGCCGCGCTCCGCAAAAGTTCGGGTCTGAACCGGATTCTCATCGGTCCCTGGCCGCACAACATGTCGGTTCCGTTCGAAGGCGTGAACTTCGGACCGGGCGCGGTGGTGCCGGTGCGGTCGCTGCAGCTGGAATGGTTCGACCAGTGGCTGATGGGCAAGGACACACCGGTCCTGTCGTCACCGCCGGTGCGTGTTTTCCTGATGGGCGACAACCGGTGGCTGGAAGATCGCGCGTGGCCGCCGGAGCGCGCGCGGGTACAGAGTCTTTATCTGGGAGGCGAGGGCGCCCTGGGAAACCAGCCGCCCAGGCACGCCGCCGGGGACCGGTACGTGTTCGACCCTAACCACCCCGTGCCGACCCGCGGCGGAGCGGTCTGCTGCAATCCGAAGCTGTTTCCGTGGGGCCCCATGGATCAGCGGCCCGTGGAGCAGCGCGGCGACGTTCTGGTGTACACGACTGCTCCCTTGAAGCATGAAGTGGAAGCTGTGGGTCCCGTGAATGTGGTGTTGTACGCGGCCACCAGCGCCCGCGACACCGACTTCACCGCCAAACTGGTGGATGTTTTTCCGGACGGCTACGCGCGCAATCTGACCGACGGCATTCTGCGCCTGCGCTACCGGAACTCGCTCGAGAAGCCCGAGCTGGCGCAAGCCGGGAAGGTTTACCGGATTACGGTGGATACCGGAGTTACCGCCAACGCCTTCCTGAAAGGCCACCGCATTCGCCTGGAGATATCGAGCAGCAACTTTCCGCGATTTGACCGCAATGCCAACACGGGAGCAGAAGCGGCCGGTGAAACTTACTTAATGAAAGCGGCTCAGACGATTTATCATGACCGCGAGTATCCTTCGCGGCTGGAACTCATGGTAATCCCCGATAAGTAACAACACCTGGTAGGACACAATGGCACGGCACCAAGGAATTTTGACACAGCCGGGTCATCGGATGGAGTAGCAAGTTCGGGTCTCGCGCTAACTGCTGGTGCGGCAGCCGGACGGGCAGGCTTGGTATTTCAGCCAGGGCGTTTCTTATTTTCGGTTCGCTTCTTGACCCACCTGGTTAGATCGCTCTCGCGAAATTTCCACTCGCCCCCCACTTTAACCGCCGGAATCTCCTTGGTTTCCGCCCAGCGGTTAATGGTCTTAGTGGAAACACGAAGCCATTTCGACACAGCCTCCGTGGTTAGAACTGTCTCTTTGTTGTTCGACTGCTTCTCCATATACCCTTTTTCGGATCAGGATTCATCCGGCCGCACGACGCGCCCTGAATTGTGCTCGGCCCCTGTTTCGTTGAGCATCTGAGAAGCCAATCGGGAATACGGGTCAAAAGTTCCCATTCTCCAGGAATAATATTGTGTCATAAAGCACAAAACATCGCCCGGTCTTCTATTGAATCACAAGTATTACCAGGACTCACTGCAACGATAAAGTCCCGGTTATTGGGAGCCGTCGTTTCCGCGGCTTTTGACGTACTTATCGAACCACTCGAACTTCTCCCATAATACGTGTTCGATGGTCTCTTTGCCGCGGTAGCCGTGAGCTTCGAAGGGCAGGAAAACCAGGCGCACGGTTCCGCCGTTCCCGCGCACCGCTTCGTACATGCGCTGCGATTGAATCGGCCAGGTACCGTCGTTATCGTCGGCCTCGCCGTGGATCAGCAGGAGCGGCGCCTTGATCTTATCGGCATACATGAAAGGCGACATCTTCAGGTACACGTCCGGCGCTTGCCAGATTGTCCGCCGTTCGCTCTGGAAGCCGAAGGGCGTGAGCGTGCGATTGGCGGCGCCGCTCTCCGCGATGCCCGCCTTGAACAGGTCGCAGTGGGCCAGCAGGTTCTCCGTCATAAAGGCGCCGTAGCTGTGTCCGCCCACGCCCACGCGGGCGCGGTCGGTGACGCCCATCTCCACGGCCTTATCGATGGCAGCCTTGGCATCCACGATAATCTGATCCAGATAATGATCGTTGACCACGTCGGGGTCACCCACTACGGGCATCGCCGCGTTGTCCAGCACCGCGTAGCCGTCCAGCGCGAAGAACAGCTCGGAGTAGCCGGTCATTTCGGTGAAACGCTGGGTCGATCCGCTCACCTGGCTGGCCGTGGCGGCGTCGTTGTATTCATACGGGTAGGCCCATACCAGGGTGGGCAGGCGCGTGCCCTGCTTGTAATCGGGCGGCAGATACAGCGTGAAGGAAAGGTCCACGCCATCGTCGCGCTTGTACTTTACCAATTCCTTGTGAATGCCGCGGATCGAAGGCTGCGGATCGGCAAACCGGGTGACCGCCACAGCCGAGCCGCCGGGCCGGCGCAGGTAATAGTTCGGCGGTTGCGTGGGACTCTCACGCCGCGTCAGGAATCGTCCGCCATGCTCGTCCAGCAGCGCCACCGCGGTTTCGTAATGATCGTTATCGCTTTGAAACAGGCGCTCGCTCTGCTTGGTGGCAAGGTTGAAGCGGTCCAGGAACGGATGATCGCCGGTGGGCGACGATCCGGGTCCACTCAGAAAAATGCTGTCGCCATCCTGGAGAATAGCGGGCGACCCGTTGGGCAGCGTACGCGTCATGGGCGTACCGGGGTCGTGATAGCGGTCCTGCTGGTTACGGCTCCAAATGAGCCTGGCCTCCTGCTCGGGCTTGTCCAGATCGATCTGGAAGGTGCGCACGCGGCGGGTCTTGCGCTCGGAATCTTCCACCAGGGCCATGCCGCTCCTGGCGGCCATCTGGATTCCGGTGAAGCGCTGCCCGGTCTTGTACACTTCGCGCGGCTCGCCGGTGAAGGGCGCTTTCAGCGTGACGATCTTATCGCGAAACGGCACTTGGTTCTTTAAGTCGCCCTGGTCCAGCGCCTCCACCCATAGCAGCGTGGCGGGCTCACTGGCGCGCCACTGCACGCTGCGCGGGCCGGTCATCACGCCGTTGATCGGCACCTTGTCTGCAATCGGCACGCTGGCCACCTTGTGCAGCACTTTGCCGGTCAGGTCCCAGACTTCGATCTCTTTGGGAAACGCGTTAGCGCCCTCCAGGTACGAGAATGGTTTGTGCAGTGTGGTGACCAGCAGGTCCTTGCCGCCGGGAGAGATGCGCACCGAGGAGACGATGCCCGCCTTGCCCACGGGCGTCACTTTGCCGCTGGCCAGGTCCACCGTGGCAAGCTGGGAAGTTGCGTAATAGACGAACAGGTCTTCGTCATGCGGAGTTTGCAGCATGTCTTCGTGAGTCACGGCGGGAGCCGCGCCGCCCAGGCTTTCCTGCACGTGCGGTCCGGTGGGCGTGGCCGCTTCCACAGGCGCCGCGCCGCGATTCGGCTTGACCAGCTCCACCAGCAACGTCTTGTTATCGGGCATCCACTGCACGTCGTTCGAAACCGGGGCTCCGCCGCGCCCTCCTCCGCCGCCGGCCAGCACGCCGTTCACCCGGACGCCCTCCACCTTGTGAGTCTTGCCGGTGGTATCGCCGATCCAGAGTTCCGTTCCCGCCTGCGTGCTGTTGGTGAACGCGAAGTGCAATCCGTCGGCGCTCCAGTGAGCCCCGCTGAACTTGCCGTTGGGCGGCAGGTCTACTTTGATCTCGGCGCCTTCCGGAATCTTGCGCAGCGTCAGGGAGCTGTTGAACACGGTGTTGTGCAGGCCGTTGCTCTTGGGATTGATGCGCATCCCGGCGATACGCAGCATCGGTTGCGACAGTTCGGCAATGGGAGGATACCGCACCGGTTGCGCCTGCACGGCAAAGGTCTGGGTGGGGTTGAGGGACAGCATGGGAGTGACGGGCGCGTTTAAAACGTCCAGCACGGCCTTGGGCGGTTTCTGATAGTTCTCCGCGCCGCAAAACAGCGTTGCGGAACAGAGAAGCAGCAAAGAAGCTTTTGTTGCCGGTTTCATAGTGATTACGGCAATCGTAGCGTAGGGCTCCCTGCCGGCGCAAGGCGAGTTGATGCTCCGCGTGCGTCTGTGTCACAATCGCCATCTGAGTCAATTGTCATTCACCCTCAATGGCGACCTGGCGGAGCTGGCGCACATGATGACAGAGGTCGAACGATTTTGCGCGGCGCAAGGCCTGATGGGGGATCCGCAGTTTCAACTCACCCTGGCGATCGACGAGCTGTTCACCAATGCGGTGCGGCACGGCGGATGCAAGGGAGTTGCCGCCGCGGTGGAGATCCGCCTCGACGCCGCGGACGGCGCTGTGCGGGTGGAATTCCGGGATCGGGGAACCCCCTTCGATCCGCTGACGGTGCCGCCTCCGGATCTGAAGGCGCCGCTGGAAGAGCGGGCGAAGGGCGGGCTGGGCGTCCATTTTGTGCGTCAAATAATGCAGAACTTGCAGTATGATCGTTGCGGAGAGTGGAACCGGCTTACGATGGAACTACCAACATGATCCAAGCGACACAGGAGATCCGCTCGGGGTGGTGCGTGGTAGGCGTCACCGGCCGCGCCGACGGCGAATGCGCCGACGCGCTGGAAGCCGTTCTGCGCGCCGCGGTGGAAGCCAACGCCAAGGTGGCGGCCGATTTCAGCGCACTGGACTATATCTCCAGCGCGGGCATCCGAGCCGTGCTTCAGGCTGCGCGCGCGGCCGAAGGGAGCCGGCGCGAATTTGCCGTTTGCTCGCTGAGCCCTCCGGTGAAAAAGGTATTCGATATGAGCGGGCTTCACCACATTTTGCGGATCCACGGAGAACTGCCATGCTGACCATGCTGGAAGAAGTCGTCCTGCTCGCAGTGGACGAACACACCGGAGATCTGCGATCGGCGCGCGAGTTCAGCACCGCGTACGCGCTGGTAGGCGCGGTGTTTTTCGATTTGGCCCTGGCACGCAGGATCGATACCGATACCGAAGCCATTCAGATCGTCGACCGCTCCCCTACCGGCAATGCCACGCTCGACAGCGTGCTTGCCGGGATGGCGGCCCGGCCGGACCTCACCACCGTGCGCGAGTGGATCGAGCACTTGTTTCACCTGCGTGCCGATCTGGAAGGCGAGGCACTGGCCTCGCTGACCGCCCAGGGAATTCTACGCCATGAAAAATCCAAGCGGCTCTGGATCGTCGATATCGAGCGGTTTCCGCTGATCGATAATGTGCGCCAGCGGGATGTGCGCCAGCGCCTGCGGGAAACCATCATGCGGGACGGCATCCCCGATACCCGCGACATCATGCTGGTGAGCATCGCCGAGCCCTGCGGTCTGCTGCCATACGTGCTGAGCGATTCCCAACTGGGAGCGCGCCGCCAGCGCATTCAAATGCTCTGCAACCTGGAGACGATCAGCCGCAAGGTCACAGCGGCGATCACTGGGTTGGACGCCACACTCCGGCAGGCTATGGCCCGAGTCGTCTAGGTCTCGCCTTTGGTGGTGCGGGCGCCCTCGCCCGCCCGGGTCACACCGAACAGACGCCATCGCGAGCCTAACCCCCGCTTTCCGGCCTCACAGCACCTGAAAGTCCACGGTTCGCCCGGCGGTGCCGCCCTTTTCATCGCGGCCCACCACTTCCAGCTTGTAACTGCCCGGAGTCAGTTGATCCGTCGGAATTCGCAGGCCAATCGGAATCACCGGGTGGCCGGCTTGGGCGTACCGCGTCATCTCCACCAGCCCCGAATCCACCTTTTGTTCGCCTTTCGCGTCCAGAATGCGGAGTTGCACCCCCACTTTCACCGGATTGCCCTCCACGTTCAGCGGTTCGTACAGCTCCAGGTAGCAGACCGCCGGATCGGTCTTTTTAAATGCCGAAGTGCCCGACGGCGTCACCTGCATACCGCCCGCGATCAGCGGCGTGCGGCCCTCCAGCAGCAGTTGGTCCAGCCCCTCCACCACCTGGTCCACTTTGTGAATTTCGGTGCTCAGGGCAATTCCGCTGATGCTGAATTTCTTGCCGTCGTACGGATCGATATCCAGCGGCTTTTCCATCTTGCCGAACTCTTCGCCGCCCGCCCGGAAGACCACCTTGAAGGTGAATTTTCCGGTTCCGATATCGAACTGGTTGTCATAATGCAAAGGCGTCTTCAGAAATTCGTCTATCTGTTTCTTATCGTCGAAGTCCAGCTTCACCGTGTCGCTGAAGCGCGCGCCAATCGTGCGATCCGGCTTGTAGGCGATCCCCAGAATGTTGACCTCGCCATGCTGCTTGCCCTTCAGCTTTTGAAATTTCACGCTGCTGGCCGGAATTTCCATCGCCACGTCAACCCGCGCCGTATTCGCGCCGGTATAAAAATAGGAAAGTTGCAGCGGCGTCGGAATGGTGCCGGCTTCGTCGGCTTGCGCCCGCGTCTCCAGGTCCTTTTCCGCCGGCTTGCCGCTCAGCAGGTCCGGCTTGTGGAGGTTGCAGTAACCCGTCCGCGCCCGCACCGTCAGCCCGCCGCGATCCACTTTGACCTTCAGCGTGTGGCAGCTTCCCTCCGGCGTTTCCGGCGGAGTGTAGCCAATCAGATAAAACTCGTTCTGCTCCCTGCCGATCTTCTCCAGTCCGCTCAACAGGTCGTTGGTGTTGAGAATGACGAACCCGCCGGTGCCGTCCGCCAGGGCATACAGAATATTCTGGTTCTGTCCCGCGAATGGCGGCATCGGTGGAATGATGGAAGGCCCGCGATTCATGTTGTAGGGCATTCCCGGAACCATCATGCCGCCACCGCCTCCGCGGCCGCCGGCGCCTCCGCGGCCGTTCATCCCGCCCGCATTCGAATTCCCCGCCGTCCCGCGGCCGCCATTGGCCGGCATGCTGCCTCCCGGACTGCG
>JARLGM010000190.1 GCA_031292755.1 Candidatus Sulfopaludibacter sp. | reverse complement strand
GCGCCGCCGCACTCTTCGCCCAGCGCGGGCCGCAACCGCCGGTGCCGGCGGAGAAGACTCTGATCAAAGCCGGCCACCTGGTGGATGTGCGGGCGGGCCGCGTGCTGGCCAATCAGAATATTCTGATCCAGGGCGACCGGATCCTGGAGGTGGGACCGAACGTAGCCGCGCCGCCCGATGCCAGAGTGGTCGACCTGAGCAACTCCACCGTGCTGCCCGGGCTGATCGACAATCACACCCACGTGCTGCTCCAGGCGCACCCCACGCCCACGGACTATGACGAGCAACTGATCAAGGAATCCATCGCCTACCGCGCCATCCGCGCCACCGTTTCCGCCCGGATCGCGCTGGAGAACGGTTTCACAACCATTCGCGACCTGGAAACCGAAGGCGCCATGTATGCCGATGTGGACGTGAAGACGGCCATCAATCGCGGCATCATCCCCGGCCCGCGCATGTTCGTGGCCACCCGCGCGCTGGCGCCCACGGGTATGTACAATCCCACGCGGTTTTCCTGGGAACTGGAAATGCCCGGCGGCGTACAATTCGCCGATGGCGCCGACGGCGTGCGCAAAGCCGTGCGCGAGCAGATCAAGTATGGCGCGGACTGGATCAAGTATTACGCCGACACCGGCACGCAGTTCCGCGACGGCGCCATTCACTCGCGGCCGAGCTACACCGACGAGGAATCCAAAGCGCTGGTGGACGAGGCCCACCGCATGGGTCACAAAGTGGCCGCTCATGCCGGCGGTAAAGAGGCCATCGAGTCGGCCCTGCGCGCGGGAGTGGATACCATTGAGCACGGCAACGGCATGGACGAAGAGCTGGCCAACGTGATGGTGAGCAAGGGCGCGTATTGGTGCCCGACGCTCTACATCTACAATCGCAGCGGCCGTAACGCCAATTCCGAAATGATGCAGGCTCGCGAAAAGGGTTTCCGCAGCGCGCTGCAAAAGGGCGTCAAAATCATTTACGGCACGGATATCGGCGGCTACGCGTGGACCGATTCGGAGAGCCAGGATTTCGCCCTGATGGCGAAGTGGGGTATGACGGCGATGCAGGTAATTCAATCGGCCACGCTGGTGGGAGCCACCGCTATCGGCCAGCAGGAACACTTCGGCGTCATCGAACCGGGGAAGTTCGCCGACCTCGTAGCGGTTTCCGGCGACCCGACATCGGATATCACCCTGCTGGAGCACGTACAGTTTGTAATGAAGGGCGGGGTGATCTACAAAAAGTAAGGCTCATCTTAGTTTCTCCCGGTTTTCTCAGCGTCTTCCTCCGCGCCTCAGCGCCTCCGCGATGAAGAGCTCTCAGAGCGCTTTCTTCTTCTCGCCGTCGCCGGAAAAGGAGCGGTGCTTCATGTCGAGCCTCCAGTTGCCGGTTTAGACGGCCGGCTGGAAGTTTGGTCAGGTGGAGAAGCCTTACCGCACCGTGACGGTTACCGGCTGCTCATCCTTATCGCCCGCGGGTCCAAGCGCGGAAATCACGTAAGTAGTGGTCTTCCGGGGCTGCACCATGGCGCAGGCGTGATTACTGGCTCCGCGGTGAAAGCCGATCGGCGAGATGGTCACGCTCGAGGCGAAATGGACGTCGTAGCACAGACTCACGGCATCGCCCGGCTTCACCGAAAGCGAACTCACCGTCACGTTGATGATCTTGACTTTGGGCGGCCCCAGCGTCACCGTGAGTTCGCTGGTGGCGGGCCGCCCGCTCTGGCCTTCGGCGGTCAGGGTATACGTCGTGGTCTCTCTGGGGGTCACTTCCACGCAGCGCGAGAGCGCCGCCGAGAGTTCCTGGCGCGGCGGAGAGAGCCAGACGTTTTTGGCATTGGCGACTCCGTAGCACAGCAGTTCCTTTTCGCCGGCGGCCAGACGCGGCGCGGTGGCGTAAAACTGGGTGATCCGCGCCGGATCGGACTGTGCCGACTGCTGCGAGGCGGCCGGCTTGGACGCGGGTTCCCGCGGATTGGAACAGGCTATCTGAAAACTACAAACCGCCACCAGGATGGCGAGAGCAAATCGCATGGGGAACGCTACCGGATCACCGGCGGCTTGTTCTGCACCTCGGTCCCCAGGCCGGCATAGGAATCCTTGACCTTGGTCACCTTGTCGCCAATGAAGGTCACGAAGGTGATCTTCCCGGGAGGCGTGCCGTACACCCAATCCTCGGTTTCGTTCCCTTCTTTGTCCGGCTCGCGCGACTTGTACTTGGGCCGGCCCAGCGCCATGATCACCTGCTCGTGAGTCATCCCCACGAGGGCGCGCTGTTCTTTGATGGCCTTCTGGGTCTCCGGCGGCAGTGTCTCGGAGTAGACCTCGGTCACTGTGTGCTTGTCGAAGTCCATGACCGGGGCGAGCATCTTTTTGATCTCCGCCGATTTGATGGTCTCCAGGGGCTTGTGAAACAGAATGGCGATGGAGGTCCCGCCCGGCGCGTTGGAATCGCCCTGGCTGATTGGCACGGTATTCGGGTAGCCCATTCCGCCGTCCACCTGGACGCCGTCGTACCAGTGACGGCCGCCCTTAAAACCACCGTTGATCTGGAGCACCAGCCGGTCGGCCTCGATATCGATCTTGGTGATCTGCACCAGGTCGCCCTGGCGCGCGGCAGGACCGCTCTCCCTGGCTATGATCGCCCAGGTCTGCTTGTCATATGTGCCGGCGGATTCGAATTCCAGCGGTTTCTTAGAGCGCGGCAGCAGGACCTTCACCGTGGCGTACTCCGCCATCAGGCCGCGGGTCAACTCTACCCTGTCCTCGAAGCTCAGCTTAGTGGCGAAGCTCAGCGATGGCAGCGCGCTCACAATCGCGATGGCGGCAACGGCTCGCATACTCAACCTCCGGCAACCCGTCGTGGCCGTGTTGCCTTTCCCTTTACGCGGGCCGCTGCGCCGGAGGCGCCATGCTACCCTGCAAAGGGCTTTCCACAGGGGGATCGGTGATGCGCGAGAGCTGCCGTCGAATCGGAGCCTTCCACAAATACGCAAGAAGCGCCAACAGCACCGCGGAAGTCAGCACGCTGGCTTCCGGACCATAAGCTCCTCCGCTCCATAGCGTTCCGGCAGACCACGACATCTCGTAGCCCGTTATCTTTATTCTAAGCCCGCTTACGTTCGCCCCGAACAAGGGCAGTGTAAAGTTCCACCCGAAATGCAGCCCGATCGGCAGCCAGAGATCCCGGCTGCGCCAATACGCAAATCCGAACAGAATCCCGAAGCCCGCCGTGTTGACGATACCAAAGGTCGTGGCATTGGGGTTGCCGGCGTGCAGCAGGGCAAAGATCACTCCCACCGGGATGATGGTGGCAAACGCCCCGTAGTTCGCCAACAGAGTTTGAAAGGCATATCCACGGAAGCAGATCTCTTCACCCGCGGAACCGGCGGCCAGCATCAGGCCTACAGCGACGATAGCGCTCCACCCCGGCTGATCGCCCGGCGTCGCACCGATGCGAGCCGCGCGAAACAGCAGCGGTGGCGCCAGTACCAGGCAAGCCGCGCCCATACCTCCGAACAGGCCGAAAGCCAAATTGTCCGCCGACCAGCGGTTCCACAGCAGTCCTAAATCGGCCAGACCCAGCCCGTCGGTGCACGTCTGAAGCGCCAGCCAGTTTACCATCAGAGCGCCGAATAAATCGGCACCGGTGATTCCCACCAGGTATCCACCCACCCAGGCCAGCACCCTGCCAAACAGCATGGCGCACAGAATGTAGACCAGGGCGTACCCCGCCACTTCTCCGGCGACTCGCAATGGACGTTTGGACGGCATCTCGGCGTGTAACCAGTGAGTGTAGCGCAGCCGCGCCGGGAGAGCCACGAAACTCCCCGGCCCGCCGCTGCATCCTTAAATATAGATGAATATGAATCCGAGGGAGTGGGGAAACCAGGGGCTGTACGCCGCATGGGTAGGCCACTCCACTGTACTCTTGAAGGTCGACGGCTTTACCATCGTGACCGATCCGGTGTTCAGCCGGCGGATCGGCATCCGCGTCGGCATCGCAACGGTGGGAATGAAGCGCCTGGTCGCTCCGGCGCTGGCCCTCCGCGATCTGCCGAAGATCGACCTGATCCTGCTCTCTCATGCGCACTTCGACCATTTCGATATCCGAACCCTGCGGCGTCTGGAGAACCGCGGAACGCACGTGATCACCGCCGCGCGTACTGCCGATCTGCTCCGCCGGAAGCGCTATGCTTGCGTCACCGAACTGGGTTGGGGCGCGGCGGCCAGGGTGGGACCGCTTCACGTGAAGGCCTTCCAGGTGAACCACTGGGGCGCGCGGATGCTCCGCGACACCTGGCGCGGTTACAACGGCTATACCGTTGATGCGGGCCGTTATCGCATCCTGTTCGCCGGCGATACCGCCGCCACTCCCGCATTCCGCAGCCTGAGAAGTTCGCGGAGATTCGATCTCGCGCTCATGCCCATAGGCGCTTATAACCCGTGGATTCGGGCCCACTGCACTCCGGAACAGGCCTGGCAGATGGCCGGCGATGCGGGCAGCGAGTTCATCCTGCCCATTCACCATCAGACCTTCGCCCTCAGCCGCGAACCCTATCTGGAGCCGATGGAGCGCGTGCAAGCGGCCGCCGGCAACCATCCGGACCGTGTCGCCGTGCGCCAGATAGGTGGCCAGTTCCAGATGCAAATGTGATCGTTAGGCAGGATTCACTCACTTACTAACGCCAACCTTGTGCCTCCCAGGCTCGCTCTGCAACCCTAAATAAAACGGAGGCAAATGAATGCGGCGGATTCTCGAAGGCACAATAGCGCTGGCCTTGGCGGCGGCTGCGATTCATGCGCAAAGTTGCAGTGGTATGGCTACCGGCCAGCTCAGCGGCCTGAATGGCTTTCTCCCGTTTCCGGCGAACAACCTGTGGAATACCGATATCTCCGCCGCGCCGGTGGATCCCGACTCCGCCAACCTGATCGACTACATCGGTCCCACAGCCACGGTGCATGCCGACTTCGGATCGGGTACTTACGCCGGCCAGAGTATCGGTATACCATACCAGGTGGTCGCCGGAACCCAAACGAAAGTGGCGATCAAGCTGGGCGCCTACGCCAGCGAAGACGACCCTGGGCCGATGCCGATCCCAACCAACGCCCTGATCGAAGGCTACCCCAAGCCCGGCACCGGCGACCGCCATGTGCTGGTGCTCGAAAAAGACGGTTGCTGGCTCTACGAATTGGGTAATGCCCACCTGTCGAAGGCCGGTGCCTGGAGCGCCGATGCGGCTTCCGTTTGGGACATGACCATCAACGAGCAGCGTCCGTACACCTGGACGTCAGCCGATGCCGCGGGACTCCCCATATTTCCGGGACTCGCCCGCTATGACGAAGTTGCCGCCGGCGCCATCCACCACGCGCTGCGGTTCACCGTCCCAAGCACACGGCAGGCCTTTACTCTGCCGGCGACTCACTGGGCTTCGTCCGTTACCAATCCGAACGCTCCGCCCATGGGCATGCGTCTCAGGTTGAAGGCCAATTTCGATATTTCCGGCTATTCCGCGCAGAATCAGGTAATTCTGCGCGCCCTGAAAACGTATGGGCTGATCCTGGCCGACAACGGGAGCGCGATATACATCAGCGGCGCGCCGGATCCGCGCTGGAATAATGACGACTTGCACAAGTTGGGACAGCTCACGGCATCGGATTTCGAAGTGGTGCAGATGGGTGCGATCTATACACCGTCCAACGTGCCTACCGGAGCATCGCCCACCATTGGCAGTTTCACCGCGAACCCCGCCTCCATCTCAGCGGGCCAGCAGGTAACCTTGAGTTGGACCACAAGTAACTCGGAGTATAACATTGTCACTCCGCAGGTTGGTCCGGTGCGTGGGACTAATCTTGTACTTACTCCATCCGCGACAACCACTTATAAGTTGGAATCCACCAATCCATACGGACGCACACAGAAATCGGTGACAGTTACGGTGCATTGAGTTCGATGCGGAAAGTGGCTCCCTTACCGGGCTGGCTCTCCACCGAAATGCTCCCGTGATGGTCGCTGATTACGGATTGGACAATCGCGAGTCCCAGTCCGGTGCCGTGGGTCTTGGTGGTGTAGTACGGGGTAAAAAGGCGTTCGCACTCTTCGGGCGTGAGCCCCTGGCCGGTGTCGCTGATTTCCAGCCGCACTCCGCCGTTTGGCAAAGCGGCGGTGCGCACCGTCAGGGTTCCGCCCTGCGGCATGGCGTCGACGGCATTGAGCACCAGGTTGCGCAGCACGCGCGTCATCTGTTCGTGGTCGGAGGGAATCGGACGCAGGCGCGGATCGAGTTGCAGGTTGGCAGTCACGCGAGCGTTCGCTAACTGTGCATCGAACAGCCGCATCGTTTCGGCCGTCATGGCGTTGAAGTCCAGCGGTTGCATTTCCGGCGCGGGCATTTTGGCAAAATCGCTAAAGCGCCCAATGATCTGCTTCAGGTTCGCCAGTTCGGCCAGAAGCGTGGCAGTGCCTTCGCGGAACACCTCGTCAAACTGGTCGGGGTACCGTTCGCGCGCCCGCTGCATGTTTTCCACCGTGATCTGCAGCGGGAAGAGGGGATTCTTCAACTCGTGCGCCAGGCGGCGGGCCAGTTCGCGCCAGGCGGCCACGCGTTCCGCCTGCAGCAGGCGCTGGCGTTGTTCCACCAGTTGGTGCGTCATGCGATTGAACGCCCCCGCCAGTTTGCCGATCTCGTCGGAGGAAACGATCTCGACGGTGGTGTCCCAGTTGCCGGCTGCCACTTTGCCTGCGCTTTCCGCCAGCCGCCGCACCGGCCGCGTGATCTGGGCGGTGGCCCACCAGGTGAGTAACATGCCCAGCAGGATGCCGCCGGCCGCTACGAAAATGCCGGTCCTGCGAACCGACCCTTCCAGTTCCACCAGCGCGCGCCGCGAACTGCCGATGAGCAGCACGCCCAGAAGACTGTTCTCGTAGCCCGGCAGCGCCGAGGCGTGAAACGTTTCCGCTTCGACGCCGCTGCCGATGGTTTCCACGGTGTCGCGGCGCTGGTGGATCACCTGCTGGATCAAGGGCCGAAGCGGGGCGGCATTGCCTGCCGTGCCGTACGCGTCGATCAATTGGTCCGGTGAAAACTGCGGATCCAGATTGCGATAAAGCAAGACCCGCATTCCCGCCGGCAATACCAGCGTAGAGAGGAAATCGCTATCCAGAATCTGGCCGCCCACCACGTACACTTTCTGATCGCCCGCGCTGGAAACACCCACCGAAACCAGGGACAGCACCACGCCATGGGGCACCTCTTCGCGCTTCAGAAACGCTCCGCGCGCCTTCCAATTCCCTTCTTCGGTGAGCCAGGCCTCGGGGTAGCCGAAGCGCGCCGGCCATTCCGCGGAGGAGATGATGGAGCCATCGCCCGCCACCAGCTCCAGCAGATCGAGCCGGTAACTGGCAGCCAGCGGGGGCGCTTCATTGACAAACGGGGAGTAATCCGTGGCGCTGGTGACGTTGGCAACGGCATCGGAATTGGCGATGGCGTTCACGGCGTGCACGATCTCCCCTTTCCGCCGGGTGAACTCTTTCTGAAATTGCGCCACCAGGGCATCCACACGCTGCGCTTCGGTGCGCTCGAAGGACTCGCGCGTGATGCCCGCGATCAGCCACTCCACCATGCCGACCGAGGCGATGATCGCCACC
This sequence comes from Candidatus Sulfopaludibacter sp., assembly GCA_031292755.1. Classification (GTDB taxonomy): domain Bacteria; phylum Acidobacteriota; class Terriglobia; order Bryobacterales; family Bryobacteraceae; genus Sulfopaludibacter. Next base: position 5,732 of record JARLGM010000190.1, on the reverse strand, counting down.
GTGAAGATCAGCAGTAAGCGGGTGCGGAAGGTCATGGCCGGGCGCTCTCCAGCCACAGATTTCCGAAGCGCCATTCGCCCAGCGGAGTGATGCCCGGCGCACCTTTCACCCGGGGACCCACCAGGTACACGTCCGGCAGGTGGAAGAGCGGGATCACGCGGAAGCCTTCCAACAGGCTCCGTTCGGCGAAATACAGGGACTCCGGCGTCTCACTGCGCGGCGGCTCCGGCAGTCCCAGCGACGCGGCTACCGCGGCCAGGGCACGCGCCGGGTCCGAAGAAGGGATGCGCGCTTCTACCAGTCTCACGTCCGCGGCGGCGCCGGCGGGGACGATGGAAAGGCTCAGGCCGGCATCGCGCGCATTCAGGACGATGCGGTCGGCGATGCTGCGCAGCGCGGGATCTTCCACCGCGATAGACAGCGCCCGCCCGGGCGCCACGACGCCGCCAGAGAGCCCGCGCGCGCGATTGAGATCGGCGGCGGATGAGAACAGAAATGCAACCCCGGAGAGCCACTGCGGGAGCAGCGCACCCGAAATCTCGCCTTGGCGCTGCAGCAGCACGCGATGAATGGCGTCGCGATCGATGGAAAGCGCCAGGGCCTCGCGCACCCGCGGGTCATCCACGCGCGATTGGAACACCAGGGCCACCAGGAGCACCGGCGCCGAGCTCCAGAGTCTGCGGCCACTTTGCAGACGCGGCAACTCGCCCGGGCCAAGCTGAACCACATCCGCGCGCCCCAGGTTCAGGTCGGCCATCTGTTCCCGCGAGCCGCGCCCCATGTCGATTTCGACCGAGTCCAGGAACGGACGGCCCCCGGCGGCGTTCTCATCGGCGGCAAAATCGGCGCGATGTCCGGCTTCCCAGCGGGTGATGGTGAAGCCCGCGAACAGGTCGGCCATTCCCGGCCCGGCCTGCGGCGGGTCGGCTGCCTGCACCGCATCGCGCAGTTCCACGCGCAAGGTCCCGCCGTAGTGGGGCCGGGTGGCGGCAAGGGCACAAAGCGCCAGGAGCGCGCAGGCCAGGAGTCCGGCCCTACTCACCGCACACCACCGTGAGGACGTACGCGGCATACTTGCCCGACGCGGGATCGTGTACGACTGCCAACACGGCCGTAGGGCCAGACGGCCAGAGCGCGCTGACCGGGCCGGTCATCGCGACCGGGTTGCCCAGCGGCGCGGCGGCGCGTTCCACGATGGCGAATGCCTGGATGGAATCCGGGTCTCCGCTATCGCCGGGGCGGGTGGCCAGGACTTGCGCGCCGCCTCCGCAGCGCGCGCTGGTTCCGGCGATATCGCTCCCCCATCCGGCGAGCGAACCAGCCGGATCGAGTGCGCTATTGAACATTTGAATATGTCCGTCGAGCATCGCGGCGAGCCACACGGTCCGGCCCTGCTCCTCCACCGCGGCGGCGCTGTAGAACGGACCCAACGGTTTGGGCTGGCCGGTCTGGCTGACTACCCGGCCGTCGAAATAGTTGCGCGCCGCGGCAAAATTGGCCAGCAGGATGGCATGGCTGCCCGATTCCAAGACCCAGGGCTCCTCGCTGCCCTGGCAAGCCAGTGTCAGCGAGGGTTCTACCGAGCCGCTGCACACGACGCCGGGCAGAAAGGCCTGGAACCCGGATCCGGTCATCCGGAGATGGCCTCGCAGATCCCGCGGCCACGCCTTGCCTGCTGGAAGGGCCTGCGACTGCCGAGCCTCCCACGCGCCGTTGGGCCTCGCATAGAGTGTCACCTGCGTCGGGGTGAGTACCAACATGGCAGTGCCCGGAAAGGCAACGTCCAGAATCTGCTCCTCCTGCTCCCACACCAGCTTTCGGTCCAGCGACACACCCGGAGCTGTGACCCTGGCCGGCCCCGCGCGCTTCCAGGCAGCGATCCACACCCTCCGGTCGTCGCCATTCTGCGCCTCTTCCACGAGCACATACTGCGCGGGGGTCTCGGAAAGCGTGATGCGCACACCCACCGGCGCGATGGAATTGAGACGGCCGCCGGCCTCCTGCAAGGCGGCTTCGAAAGCGGCGCGCGCCTGCGCCAGTTCCGCGGAGCCGAGCGAAGAAAGGTTCCGCCATGCGACCGATACGGGTTCGCCCCGATTTCCAAAGCCGGCGGTTTTCCGCGCCAGTTCGCGCGCGGCGCCGTTCAGATCCTCAGAAGCTCTGGCGGCCGAGGCAATGAAGAACAGGAGCGCGGACAAAATCGCGTGCCACCGCTTCACGGCTGCGATCATAGCACATCACTACTGTTGGTCCGCGACGGGCGCTGTAGCGAGCTTTGCGACCGCGACGGGGGGAAGGGCCGTGGCAAAGATCTGCGCTGTTTCCGCGGTTCGCTCGCCGTAGAGTTCCACCTCGTCGCCGGCGCCGACCATGGTGAACAACTCTTCCACATCGCGATTGCGCAACCGGATGCAGCCATGCGAAACATCATGGCCGATGGATGAGGGAACGTTCGTGCCGTGAATCCCGTAGCCTTTCAGGCTCAAGCCGAGCCAGCGGGTGCCGATGGGACAGTTCTTGCCCGGAGGAACGATCTTGCCTTTGCCGTACCAAGTGGGGTTTTCCAGAGCTTCTACAATTTTGAAGCTACCTGTGGGGCTCGGCGATTTTGGCGCGCCCACCGCGGTGGCATAGATTTTGACCACCTTCCCATCCTGCATGAGCGCCAATTTCCGGTCTGGAATGCTGACTACGATTCGCTTCGCAGGCCGCAACTGCTTTTCCTGCGCCATGGCTTCCATAGCGGTCATCAGCAGAACGCCGGTGAAGGCCGCCATCTTTTTGACTTGATCTTCCACTCTGAGCATCTTACGTTTCCTCCGTAACGCGGAAGAAGGATGCAGGAGAGGGTCCGAGAGCTAAGTGCTTGGCGCCATTGAGGGAGGGCGTTGGCGAGTCCGTGTCAGCGCCCACACGCGTGGGTCAAGTGGGACAACGCTCAGTTGACGACCGGCTCCATCAGCCGGATAATCTTTTTCTGAATCGCGTATTGCACCAGTTGCGCCTTATTGTGGATATCCAGCTTGCGCATCAGATTAAACTTGTGAGCTTCCACGGTCTTCACGCTGAGCTGGAAGTAGGTGGCAATCTCTTTGACGCTGCGGCCTTCGGCCAGCATCTTGAGAATCTCGCGCTCGCGCTTGGTCAAGGTGTCGAAACGCGGCACGCGCGGCGTGCCGTCGCGTCCGTGGGCACGGAAATCCGCCACTAACCGGGTCAGGAGGCGCGGGCTCAGATAACTGCCTCCGCGATGGACTTCGCGGATTGCCGTGACCAGTTGATCGGCCGGGCATTCCTTCAGGATGTAGCCGTTGGCGCCCATATCGACGCACTCGGCCAGATAATCCTCGTCGTCATACATGGAGAGGAACACGACGCGAGTCTCGGGGCGATCTTTGCGGATCTGCCTTGTGGCCTCGAAGCTGCTCATGCCGGCCATGCCAATGTCCATAAGGATAACGTCAGGCCGAACCTGCCGCGCCTGACCCACCGCATCGGCGGCATTGCCGGCTTCGCCGATGACCTCCATGTCTGGTTCGGCGGAAAGTAGAGTCCGGATTCCCTGCCGGAATAAGGTGTGGTCGTCAGTTAAGAATATGCGAATCTTTGCCATTTGGCGCCTCTAGTGCGGAGTTTCGCGGCATTTGGAGAATGACGGAAGTACCTTTTCCCGGGGCACTCCGCAACACCAGCGTGCCGCCCAGAAGCGCTGCCCGCTCCCGCATGCCCGCCAGACCGAATGACATCGGTTTCTTCGCTGCCGTTTCCGCGCAAAAGCCGGCGCCATCATCGGAGACGCTCAGCCTGACATACTCATCGGCTGATCGCAGGCAAAGGTTTACATGAGTAGCCTGAGAGTGTTTGGCGATATTCTGCAAAGACTCCTGTGCTACCCGGTAAATCACCTCCTGAACCTGAGGCGAAACCGCGCCGGCGGACTTAGTTATCGCCATTCTCAGCCTGGCCGCATGCATCTTCTGAAACCGGGCGCCCAACTGGCGGAGCGCCCGCTCCATTCCCAACCGGTCCAGCACCGCGGGACTCAGGGCCGCGATGATGCGCCGCAGTTCCGTCACGGTGCGTTCGGTGATGTCGCGCGCCTCTGCCAGCCGCGGCTGCAACTCGGCGGGAGCGCCCCGTTCCATCATTTCCAGTTGTAAGCGCAGCAGCAGGAGCGACTGCCCGGCTTCATCATGCAGTTCCCGCCCGATGCGCCGGCGTTCCTGTTCCTCGGCTTCCAGCGTCTTCGCCTCCAGGCGGCGGATCTCGGTTTCCAGGCGCTGTTGATCCCAGGCGTCGAGGCAACGCGCGGCGGCCGACTCGAGCAGTGCCAGTTCCCTGGGCAGCCAGCGCCGGGAAGTAGGGAAGCCGAATTGCACGACCCCCATGGGGGCCAACGGATACGACCAGTACGACGCATACCGCCCGCGCATTCCAGGGTCTGCCACCAGCGCTTCGGCGGCCTGCCCGCGTTGGATGTAGCGCGGTTGCGATAGCTTTTCGTCAGGCGGCTGGAGCACCAACCGTCCCGCCTGCGCCCGAAATGTGTACGTCAAAATGCGTACGAAGCGGCGCAGCAGGTCGTCCAGACCCTCCGCCTCCTCCTCCGCGCAATAGATTCCGAAAAAGGCCTGCGACTCGGCCTCGCGCACCTGATAATACGCCTGGTTGAGGGTTAGAGTGGTGACCAGGTGGAGCTGTTCGCGGGCAGGTTGGAATTGATCACCGAGCAGCCTGTCCAACGAGCGCGCGAACTCCCACAGCGCTTCCTCAACCTCCGCGGGCGGGACATTCATTTTGGCCAGTCGCCGGCCGTGTTCTTCCACCTGCTCCAGAAAGGGGGTCAACCGGCCCAAGCGAGCTGCCGCCGCCGGAGTGATCGACAAAAACGCTCGAATCTGCCCGGCGTCGTAAGGCCGCTCCTCCAACCAGGTGGCGAATTGCCGGTCCAGCCGCCGAACCGCCGGACCGATCGCGCCAATCATCTTTAAGATATGTCGCCGCGCCGCGGGAGTAAGAATCGCACCAGTCATTAAGGTAAATATCGGCTGATGCGCGGCAGAACTTTAGTCGATGCGGGTTCGGCTTACCCGAAATCACCTACGTATTGCACTTCTTCTTCGATCTCGATGCCGAAACGGGCCCGCACGCGACTTTTCAATTCCCGAATCAAGGCTACCAGATCCGCCGCTGTACCCTCGCCGGCGTTGTAGATCAGGTTGGCGTGATAGGTGGCCACGTGGATTTCGCCAACCTGCATTCCTTTGGCGCCCACCTGTTCCAGGAACCATGCCGCCGGCACTTTGCCCTCACGCACCGCTGCCGCGGGCACCTCCTCGGCCACCGCAGGCGGTAAATCGCGCAGCAGCAGATTCTTGAAAATGCTACCCGCGCACTTCATGGTCACCGGGAACTTTTCGTTGCGGACCTTGAGTATGTCCGCGGAGATTTTCTGCAACCCGGCGGCGCCCGCTGGTGCAAGCCGCAACTCCGTCGAAAAGACGATCCACTCTTTGTGCTGCTTGAAAATGCTCTCCCGGTAATGGAACTGGCATTCCTGATTGTCGAACAGCCGCACGTCCTTGCCATCGAAGAAGCGGACGCGGGTAACCAGTTCGGAAATAGAATGGCCGTAAGCGCCGGCATTTCCATAAACGGCGGCGCCCACCGATCCGGGAATGCCGGCCAGCGTTTCGAGCCCCTGGAGCCCGTGCGCGTTGGCGAAATCCACC
>JARLGM010000018.1 GCA_031292755.1 Candidatus Sulfopaludibacter sp. | reverse complement strand
AATGAACAACAAGATCAAATCCATCAGCCATCGCTCCTTCGGATTCCGGACCGCAGAAAACTTCATCGCAGCCATCTATCACTGCTGCGCGAAGTTGCCGCTGCCTGTCGAGCGCTAATTACACTTTTGGGATAGGAACCGTATTTACCCCCCGACAGGGGAAGAGGACTGGCCATGTCCGGCAAAGAACCGTTTGAGATTCCGGTCGGCATGCGGAGGGTCCGCCGGCGTTTCGCGCGTTGACGAAAAGCCCATACGGCCCGCTTACCGATCCCCGCGGCGTTGTGGGCGGAAGCCGGACCCTCACCGGGGACGGACGCTGGATTGCAAATCGGCATCCCCGACGATCCAAACAATCTGAATGGCCAACCGTGCACACTCAGGCAGTCGCCGGCCTACCCGGGAGCGCTCCGCCAGTCTACCTCGACGGTGGGTCTCTCCCTGCCAAACGGAGTGACGTGCACGTCGGATTCAGGGGTGTTCGACTCCCCTTCGCCTGGCGTGGGCGCGCGGCGGAATGGGCGTGGTTTACGCCGTGCGGGACCGTAAGCTGGACCGCCCTGTCGCGCTCAAACGGCCCGAGGCAGTGGGCTTTGCGCACACGCGCGGCGAAAGGCACCGCGCTCGGAAGCCCCAAAACGCGATGGCTGGACCGTGGTATTCGGTTTGGTGCTGGGCTTCCTGGACGGCGCCACGGCGTGGTTTTATCCGGAGACGCGCCCGGTGATCGGGGGCATTCTGGTGGGGTCGTCTTTCAAAGGTCTGCTGGTGGGCGTGCCGAGCGGATGGTTCGGCCGGAAGGTGAACTCCCTTGCGTGGGGCATTGCGGTGGGCGCGGGTCTGGGCCTGCTATTCGCTTTCGCGGTGGCGTACATGGACGCGCAGCAGGGAACGCCCCACTACCTGGAGATCATGATGCCGGGATTCGTTGTGGGAGCCATCATCGGCTTTTTGACGCAGCGCCTGGGAATACGCCCGAATGCCGGGTAGCCTTGGGTACAATATATGGCATGAGAATTACTGCCTTTGGGCTTGGTCTGGTGCTACTGCTGTCCTGCCAGGCGGCCAATGCCCCGGTCGACAAAGAAAAGATGCTGGGTAGCCAAACGGCTCCGCTCACACTCGAGATTTTCAGCAGTTTCGACTGCCCCCATTGCACGCTGATGCACCAAACCGTCCTGCCGCCGCTCATGCACGATTTCGTGATACCGGGCAAGATCTGCGTGGTGAGCCGCGAGTTCCCGCTTTCGGGACCGGGCCATCCGTGGGCTCGCGAGGCGGCCAACTACGCCACCGCCGCGGCCCGCATCGGCAAGTACGATGTAGTGGCCGATGCCTTGTTCAAGAATCAGATGACGTGGGCGATGAACGGTAAGGTCTGGGATACCGTGGCTTCGGTGCTGACGCCGTCGGAACAGGCGAAAGTCCAGGCCCTGTCGAAAGACCCCGGGGTTCAGGCCGAGGTGCAGAGAGATGTGGATGCGGGCACTGCGGCCGGGATCACGTCCACACCGAGCACGATTGTGGTGAACCGCGGGAAACGGAGCGCACCGATCGCCGGCATGCAAAATTACGACTTGTTCAAGCAGTATCTGAACGGCCTGCTGGCGCACTGAGAGGTGTCACAGATTCCGGGCGGGCGGTGTTGAGGGAATGGGAGTGATGATCAGAAGACCATGAAGCTTCGCGCCGCCGTCCTGTTTGTGTTGGCCGCCCGGGTGTTCTCCGGCGCCGAGAATATCAAAGGGAACGCCTTCGGCAATCCGGCCGCACCCATCATGATCGAGGTATTCAGCGACTTTCAGTGTCCCGCGTGCAAACTGCTGCACGATACCGAGATACCGCGCCTGATGAAGGAGTACGTGATTCCCGGCAAGGCCTACCTGATCTATCGCTATTTCCCGCTCGACATGCACCCCTACGGGCGAAAAGCCGCCGAGGTGGTGGCGGCGGCGGCGCAGCTTGGAAAATATGAGCAGGCGGCGGATGCCGCGTTCGCCAAACAGCAGGAATGGGGCGCCACCGGCAAAATCGAGGAGACCGTGGACAATGTGCTGACTGCGGGGGAGCAGCAGAAATTGCGGGCCCTGATGCAGGCGCCCGCCGTGCAGCAGGCAATCGCCCACGACGTGAGCGAGGGCTATGCGGTGCCGGTGACGGGCACCCCGACCCTGCTGGTGACGTACCGGCTGAAGCGCTATCCCATCGGCGGGCGCGAAGTGCTCAAATACGAATGGGTAAAGGCAATGCTCGATGACTTACTCTCAAAATAGAGTTCTGCGCATCACCACCGTAGTTCTACGGGTTCTGGTGGGCGGCGTATTCCTGGCTGCGGCGTACGCCAAGTTGAAAGATCCCTGGGCGCTGTTTGCCATGTCGATCGATTCGTACGGCATTTTGCCGCTGCGATGGGTGGAATTCGCCGCCAGGACGCTGCCCTGGTTCGAAGCGGTGCTGGGAGTGGTGCTGATTGCGGGCATCTTCAAGCGCATCGCCACGGGGACGGGCACGTTGCTGATGCTGGTGTTCATCGGCGCCATGGCATGGGCCAAACTGCACGGCAAGCAGATCGATTGCGGATGCTTCGGACCCGGGGAAGCGATCGGCATCTGGAGCATTCTGCGGGACGGCTCGATCGGCGCGGCACTGCTGTTCATCACGGTAATGAGTTTCTGGCAACCCGGGAAGAAGAAGGCAGCCGGGGCCGCCGTGGACACGGAACGCGCTTACAGTGTCTGATCCGGCGAAGAGCGTACTGGCGCGCGAACTGGCGTATCACGAGAAGCTGTATTCCGGTTTTGCCCAGTCTCATTTTGCCCGGCCCGCGGTGCGGGCTCTGCGCGCCCACATGGTGCGGCGCATCCTGCAACGGACCGGCGGCGGCGCGGGTTCGCGGGTGCTGAGCCTGGGCTGCGGCATCGGCGATACCGAACTGCTGCTGGCCCCGCATGTGGGCGAAGTGGTGGGGCTGGATCTTTCGCCCGCGGCCATCCGGCAAGCGCGGCAGGACGCGCAGCGCCTGGGAATCCGCAATGCTCGCTTTGAAGAGGGCACGCGGGCGGCGGGGCGATTCGACTGCGTGATCGCAATCTTCTTTCTGCACCATCTGCCCGATGGCGAGCTTGAGGGTTTGCCGGTCCAACTCAAGGAACTGCTCCAGCCGCAAGGCGTGTTCTATTCGCTCGACCCCAGCCGCGCGCGTCTTTCGGGAAAAGTGGGGCGGCTGCTGATTCCCGGTACGATGCGCCGCTACCAGACGCCCGACGAGCGTGAATTAGAGCCGGAGCAGACCGCGGCACTGTTTCGCCGCGCGGGCCTGAGGACCGAGGTGAGCGTCTACGATTTCGCCTCATCTCCGCTGGCCGGCCTGTTTCCCGGCTGGCGCGGAGGATACCGGGCGATGCGGGCCGCGGACGATTGGATTTTGAAGACCCCGCTACGGAGCGTGGGCAGCAATTTCGAACTGGTGGCGAGAATGTAAGGCCGAGGGGGGCGGGTGTATTTAGAACAGTTCTACATTATCGCCCAAAGCTTCATCGGTGACCGCTTCGGCCGATTTGCCCCGGAGCGCCAGCTCGTGAATATCGCGCTCCATCTGCATGGTGTACCGGCCGGCGAGTTCTTCGAGGCCAGGCCCTCCGTCCTGCTCCGCGGGAAGGCCGGCGGCGATCCGGTCCAGCTCGCCGCACGCCCGCTGTAACACGCCGGCGACCAGCGGGCCCACTGTAAAGCCGTTCCGCAACGCGTGAATGTCCACCGCGAGCCGCGCGCCGGTTTCCACTATTTGCCGCACGAGGACGGAACCGGTTTCGCTGGCGGAATGCATTTCCAGAATGGCGCGCTGCAAAGGCTGGCAGGCTTCCGCGGCGTCACTCCGCGGATCTTCCCCAAGCGCCAGGCGGCGGCCGGCGTCGCCGATGGCTGCCAGGGCGGTCTCCGCCTCCTGGGTTTTGGCGCCGGAATCGGCAACCATTTTCTGCATGACGCCGGCAATCACGCCCAAAGGATCGCCCCCGGCGCCAATGTGAGCGGACCGGATGGTGGCGTTGATGGCAATGCGCTGGATGCGAATTTCGACGCCGCCGATGTCCGCGATCGATCCGCGCATCCGCCCGGCCAGATCTTCGATCGTGCGAACCGTCCGGGGCATCTCCGCCTGCTCGCTGGCGCAGGCGGCCACCGCTTGCAGAACGGCCGAAAAACAGCCTTCCATGCGTACGAAGAAGGAGTCGCGTTCGCGGTCGCTGCCGCCGGTGAGCGACAGGCTGGCTTTAGCCATGCTCTCCAGGCGGGAGGCAACCGCGTCCAGATCCCGCTCGATGCCCTCCACGGCGGAAGCAAAGACACGCGCCGCACTGTGCAGTTGCGATGACTGTAGAGCCACCAGGGAGCGCCCCGGCAGAGCTCCGCCCGGGGCGGGCCGGAGCGCGTCCATGACATGCTCGATCTGCTGGCGCGTGATGTCGTGAAATTGAATGGAACGTACCAGGCCGTCAACGGCTGCGCATAGCTCTTCATACTGAGCGGCCTGGCGCACGGTGGCCTCAGCGGCTTGCTGCTGCTGCGCGGTGAAAGCCCGCAGGCCTTCCATCACCGTGGCGATCAGTTCGGGGACTTCCCGGAGCTGCTTCTCGCGCAACCCCAAGGCGTTGCGGAGGGCCGTCTCCACGCCTTGATCGAGCGTAGCCGCCGCGGCCACAACCGATTCGCCGCTGGCCTGAATACTTTCCGACAAGGGCCTCACCTCCTCGGCCAGGTCGGCGAACCCGGCGCTGGTGGCGCCCAGGCGCGATGTCTCGATCCGGGTAAGAGTACAAAGGGTCCGGAAGGTGGAGACCGCATGGCTGAGTCCGGAGAAGGTCTGCCGCAGACGCCGTGCCAGGGCACGCACGTTCTCCAGCGCCTCTCCGGTTGCCTCGACGCGGACGCGGAGGGCCCGCGAGTGCTCCAGGACGCACTCGAGGGCCTGGGCGGCGTTGCGCCCGTGTTCGCCGGTGGTCAGGCCGGCGAGCACAGCGATATCCGAGGCGATCCGCCGCGCGCAGCCGCGAAACTCCATCAGCTTCTCACCGACTGCCAGGAAATCCTGCTCGGTGGAGCGGTTGAGATTCTCGAGACCGGCGATAACGCCGTCGATGGCGGCATTCCAGCCTCCGCGGGCCGGGACCCGGGAAAGACGCAAGAGTGCGAACAGGCTGCGCCGGAAGCGCCCCGTCTCTGAGAACAAGCTCGATATCTGGATTTGCACCGCAATCTTCTCATCGGCGGAATTACGGAAAACCTTCGGAAATCTCCAGTTTTTCAGTGAGCGGCTAAAGTTCTATCGGGAGAACTGCCGATAAGGGGTATGAAGGGACAACGGTAGTCAAGGTCGGCCACAACAATGGAAACACACGAGCTTCGTTCGCTCATCCGGCTGCAAGAGGATTCGACCGTCGCGTCCGCGGCCGAGTTGAAGCGGCGCTTACTGGAAGGGCTGGCCGGTGGCGGAGACGTTCAGTTGGACCTGGAACGCCTGGCAGATGTGGACGTAACCCTGCTGCAACTTCTGGTGGCGGCCGGGAGGGAAGCGGCGCGCTCCGGCGCCAGACTCGTCACGCGCGTGTCTCCGGCCGCAAGCGCGGCGGCACGGGGTGCCGGCTTCGATTCGCTCCCTGGGTGCGAGTCACAGCGGAGGAGCGATGGCTAAAGTGATCCTCACGGTCGACGATTCCGCCAGCGTGCGTCAAATGGTCCGGTTCACGCTCTCTGAGGCGGGCTATTCGGTGATAGAGGCGGTGGATGGAAAAGATGCCCTGGAAAAGCTGGCGCAAACGGTGCACCTGGTGATCACGGATCTGAACATGCCGAATCTGGACGGGATCGGACTCATCCGGCTGATTCGCGGCAACCCGGCTCGCAAGGGCCTGCCGATCCTGATGCTGACGACCGAATCGCAGGAATCGCGCAGGCAGGAGGGCAAAGCCGCCGGAGCCACCGGCTGGATCGTCAAACCGTTCACCACGCAACAGATTCTCGCCGTAGTGAAAAAGGTACTGGGATGATCGACAAATACCGGCAGGCTTTCCAGGAAGAGGCGCGGGAACTGCTCGCGGAACTGGAATCGGCTTTGCTGGAGCTGGATCAGAAGCGCGGCGACCAGGAAGTGGTGGGACGCGCATTCCGGGCGCTGCACACCATTAAAGGTTCGGGCGCCATGTTCGGCTTCGATGATATTGCCGGAGTCGCGCACAACCTGGAGGCTGCGTTCGACCGGCTTCGCAAAGGCGAGCTGGCGGTCTCCACCAGCCTGATCAACCTGGCGCTCGCCGCCGGCGATCAGATCAAGACCATGCTGGATGCATCGGCCGAAAACGGCGTGACCGGGCCGGAGCGCGCGGCGGAGATCCTGGGGCAACTGCGCGAGTTGACGGAGGGGCCCGCCACCGCCTGGCACATCCACTTCCGGCCCGGTCCGGATGTCCTGCTGAATGGCACCAATCCCCTGGTTCTGTTGCGTCAACTGGAAGAGCTGGGGCAGGCGCGCATCCGGGTGGACACTTCGGCGATTCCGCGCCTTGCCGAAATGGATCCGGAGCGCTGTTACCTGGCATGGGATATCGTCCTCACGACCACGGCTCCGGTGGAAGCGATCCGGGACGTCTTCATATTTATAGAGGGAGAGTGCGAACTGGCGGTCGAGCCGGCCAACGGCCCGCTCCCGGCGGCACCACAGGCCTCGAAGGCGCAGGTTCCGGAGCTGCCGGGGACGCCCGCGCCCGCAGTTCCCGCGGCACAGGTCTCCGGGGCAAACAAGGCGAGTATCCGGGTATCGGCCGAAAAGCTGGATCAGCTTGTCAATCTGGTGGGCGAACTGGTGACGGTGCAGGCGCGCCTGAGTGAAGTCGCCGGCCGGTTAGACGACGCAGACATTCTGGATATCTCCGAAGCGGTCGACCGGCTGACGGCGGCGCTGCGGGAAAACTCGATGAGTATCCGGATGCTGCCCCTAAAGCCCACGTTCGACCGGTTCCGGCGGCTGGTTCACGACCTGGGGGTCGAACTGAACAAAGAGGTCGAGCTCACCGTCGAAGGGGCCGACACGGAACTGGATAAAACCGTAATCGATCAACTGAACGATCCCCTGGTCCACCTGGTTCGTAACGCCATGGATCATGGCATCGAAACGCCGGAGGAGCGGCGCGTGGCGGGCAAGAAGGCCACCGCCAGAATTCATCTTTCCGCTCATCACGCCGGAGCCCATGTATTGATCCGGGTGGCCGACGACGGGCGCGGCGTGAATGCGGAGGCGGTGCGGGCGAGAGCCATCGAACAGGGCCTGATCGACGCCGACGCGCGGCTCTCGGAGGAGGAGACGTTCGCGCTGATTATGGCGCCGGGCTTCTCGACGGCGCGCCAGGTGACCGATGTCTCCGGGCGGGGCGTCGGCATGGACGTAGTGCGGCGGAGTATCGAGGGTTTGCGCGGATCGGTCGAAATCGCCAGCCGGACGGGCGCGGGCACTACGGTGACGCTGCGCCTGCCTCTCACCCTGGCGATTATCGACGGGCTTCTGGTCCGAGTCGGCCAGGCTCACTTCGTAGTGCCGCTGGCCAACAGCCTGGAATGCATGGAGCTCACCAGTCAGGATATTGAGGACGCTCACGGCCGGCACATTGTCAACGTGCGCGGGGAAGTGGTTCCCTACATCCGGCTCCGCGAGTACTTCCTGATGGAGGCGCCGAGACCGGATCGCGAGCAGATCATGTTAGTCGAAACCGAGCAGGGACATTACGGGTTCGTAGTGGACCAGGTTTTGGGAGATCACCAGACGGTGATCAAGAACCTGGGCAGGCTTTACCGGAATGCGCAGGTGGTCTCCGGGGCCACCATTCTCGGCAACGGAAGTGTGGCTCTGATTTTGGATCCGCACCGCCTGGTGCAAAACGTATTGCAGACAACCGCTCAGAACCGGCGCTTCGGCGGCGGGGCAGGCAGACAATCATTCAAAAAGGAAAACAGGATAGATGCAACGTAAAGCAGAAAGCAAGAACAAGCCCCAGCACTCCGGCAATGGCGGCACGGCCATTGTGGATCATGGCGCGCGAGATGACCGCGCCGGCGTGGCTCGCAATTCGAAGGCAGGCAGCCTGGAGATCGAGAACGTGTCGCAGGAGATCCTGCGGCTGGTAGAGGCATCCCGCCAGGGACGGCTGGAGGAGCGGGGCAGAACCGACCAGTTCCATGGAACCGCGCGCGAGATGGTCCAGGGGATCAATGAGATGTTGGACGCGATCCTGCTGCCGATCGGCGAGGGCAATCGCATTCTGGCCCAGATTTCTTCCGGGAAGATCGACGAACTGATCGCCCAGACCTACCAGGGCGATCACGAGAAGATGAAACTGGCGGTGAACAATGTCGCGCTGGTTCTGCAGGGTCTGCAGAAAGAGCTGGTGCGGCTGACGGAGGCATCGCGCGACGGCCAACTCTCCGAACGCGGGAAGCCGGACCAGTTCCGCGGCGCATATGCCGACATCGTCGGCGGCGTCAATACCATGCTGGATGCGATTCTGCTTCCGGTGGGCGAAGGCAATCGGATTCTGGCGCAGATTTCCGGCGGCAAGATCGACGAACTGGTCATGCAGACGTACAAAGGCGACCACGAGAAGATGAAACTGGCGGTCAACAATGTGGCGCTGGTTCTGCAGAATCTGCAAAGAGAACTGGGCCGGCTCACCGAAGCCTCGCGAGAGGGGCAACTCTCCGAACGGGGAAAGCCCGACGAATTCCGGGGCTCTTATGCCGACATCGTGCGGGGCGTAAACAAGATGCTGGACGCCATTTTGCTCCCGATCGGCGAAGGCAATCGCATTCTGGCGCAGATTTCCGGCGGCAAGATCGACGAGTTGATCGCCCAGACGTATCAGGGCGACCACGAGAAGATGAAGCAGGCGATCAACAATGTGGCGACCGTGCTACAAGGTCTTCACAAAGAACTGGGCCGTCTGACGGAAGCCTCGAAGGAAGGAAAGCTGGCGGAGCGGGGACATCAGGATCAGTTTCAGGGAGCGTACGCGCAGATCGTCCAGGGAGTGAACGGCATTCTGGACGCGGTGATCACCCCGCTCAACGTGGCCGCCACGTATGTGGACCGAATCAGCAAAGGCGATCTGCCGCCCCAGATCACGGACAGTTACCACGGGGAATTCAACAACATCAAGAACAATCTGAACGCGCTCATCGGCGCCATGGACGATGTGACGCGCGCTGCGGAAGAGATTGCGCAGGGCAATCTGACAGTGGTAGTGCGCGAGCGCAGCGCGCACGATAAGCTGATGCAGGCCTTGAGCAGCATGGTGGCGGGGCTCACCCGCACCGTGACTGACGTCCGCGGCATCGCAGGCGAGGTATCGTCGGCCAGCCAGTCGATCAGCGCGGCCTCGGTACAGGTGTCCAACGGCGCCAGCTCGCAGGCGGCGTCCGCGGAAGAGGCATCTTCCTCGATGGAAGAAATGGTCTCCAATATCAAGCAGAACGCCGACAACGCGCAGCAAACCGACAAGATCGCCACCAAGTCGGCCAAAGATGCGCAGGAAAGCGGCAAGTGCGTGCTGGAGGCGGTGGCGGCCATGAAGGAAATCGCCAGTAAGATCTCCATTATCGAGGAGATTGCCCGCCAGACGAACCTGCTGGCGCTGAATGCGGCGATCGAAGCAGCGCGCGCCGGAGAGCACGGCAAAGGGTTCGCCGTGGTAGCGGCGGAAGTGCGCAAACTGGCGGAGCGAAGCCAGAAAGCGGCCGGCGAAATCAACCAGCTCTCCAGCACGACGGTCAAAGTTTCCGAGAAAGCCGGGGAGATGCTCGAGAAGCTGGTGCCGGATATTCAGAAGACGGCGGAGCTGGTGCAGGAAATTACCGCCGCCAGCAAGGAGCAGGACACCGGCTCGGAGCAGATCAACAAGGCGCTGCAGCAACTGGAGAAGGTCATTCAGCAGAATGCAT
The DNA here is from genome assembly GCA_031292755.1 of Candidatus Sulfopaludibacter sp. Classification (GTDB taxonomy): domain Bacteria; phylum Acidobacteriota; class Terriglobia; order Bryobacterales; family Bryobacteraceae; genus Sulfopaludibacter. The sequence continues at coordinate 51,946 of JARLGM010000018.1, read as the reverse complement.
CCGCGGCCGAAGAGATGGCTTCGACCACCGAGGAACTGACCGGCCAGAGCGAGCAGTTGATGAGCGCCCTGGGCTTCTTCCGCACGGGAGAAACCGGCGAAACCCATGCCGCGCGGCCGGCCGGCAAGCCGGTTGCTTCCCTGACGAAACTCCGGGACGCGGTATCTCAAGGCACTCCGAAGAAGGCCGGAGTTTCTCTCAAGATGCGCGAGGTGAGCGACCGCATCGACAAGGAATTCGAACGCTTCTAACGAAGCGGAAGGGAGCGAACGATGAGCGTTACGGAAATTACCGACACGCGGCAGTACCTCACTTTCAAACTGGGGGACGAGGTGTTCGCCACCGACGTCTCCAAGGTGCGGGAAGTGCTGGATTTTACCAATATCACCAAGATCCCCCGCACACCGGATTTCATGAGCGGCGTGATCAATCTGCGCGGAAACGTGGTGCCGGTGGTGGACCTGCGGCTCTGTTTCGAAATGTCGAAAACGGAAAAGACGGTCAATACCTGCATTGTGGTGGTGGAGATGTTGCTGGAAGGCGAGTCAACCGTGATCGGCGCCCTGGCCGATTCGGTCGAGGAAGTGATTGACCTGGAGCCGGAGCAGATTCAGCCGGCGCCTCGAATCGGCACGCAAATCCGGACCGACTTCATCAAGGGCATGGGGAAGCGGGACTCGCAATTCATCATGATCCTGGACATCGACCGGGTTTTCTCCGCCGAGGAATTATCGGCGGTACGAGCCGCGGAAGGGAGCAAAACTCCCGCGGAAGCCCACATTTAAACGCATTTCGGGACTCCGATGACCGGGGTCCCGGATCCACTCCCCATGACGATTACTACAGAAGGCCTGACGGAAGCGGATTTCGGCCGGCTGCGCCGGCTGATTTACACCGAATCCGGTATCAGTCTGGGTTCCGATAAGCGGACGATGTTGGAGGTCCGGCTCCGGCGGCGGCTGCGCGGGCTCAGTTTTTCATCCTGTTCCGAATACTGCGATTACCTTTTCAGTCACGGCGCTGAACGGGACGAGTTGGTGCACCTGATCGACGCCGTCACTACCAACAAGACCGATTTTTTTCGCGAGCCCGGCCATTTCGAATATCTGACACGCTCCGCGCTGCCGGAACTGTCGCGGCGCAAGGGTCTCCTGCGGAAATTCCAGTTCTGGAGCGCCGGTTGTTCCACTGGGGAAGAGCCTTACACACTGGCCATGGTCCTCAGTGAATACGTCCGGACCTGTGCGGACTTCCGCTTTGGGATTCTGGCGACCGACATCTGTACGGAGGTATTGGCCAAGGCCTCTCTGGGAGTTTTCAAATCGTCGCTGGCACATCCGGTCCCTGCCGAGTTCCGGAAGAAGTACTTCATGCGCAGCCGGGATCCCAAGTCGGACCTGCTGCGGGTGGTACCGGAATTGCGCGCCCTCGTCGAGTTTCGCCGGCTGAATTTCATGGATCCGGATTTCGGCCTGGCGGAACCGCTCGACATCATTTTCTGCCGGAACGTCATCATCTATTTCGACCGTTCCACGCAGGTGCGGCTTCTGGAAAAGCTGACCAGACAACTGGCGGCCGGCGGCTATTTCTTCGCGGGCCACTCGGAATCGCTGCAAGGCATGGATCTGCCGTTGACGCCCGTGGCGCCTTCGGTGTACCGCAAATGCCTATGAGCGCCAGCCCCATGGTCCTGCCGGACCTCAATCTTCAGCCGGGAGAACTTTACCTGGCTCGCGACCCGGCGATCTTACGAACCATCCTGGGATCGTGCGTGGGAGTGACATTCTGGAGCAAACGGCTGGGCGCCGGCGCGCTGTGTCACGGCTTACTGCCGCGCTGCCCGCCGAATCCCACGCCGGCGGAGGGCTACCGTTATGTGGACTACAGCATTCGATACCTGGCGCGGCAGTTCGACCAATTGGGGGCCTGCCGCCGCGACCTGGAGGTGAAACTGTTTGGCGGCGCCGACGTTTTGCCGGTAGACAGAATCGTGCCGGGCAAGGCGACGGTGGGGGCGCAGAATTGCGCCGTCGCGCTGGAGGTGCTCCAGCAGGAGGGTTTCGTGGTATCCGCTTCCGATCTGGGCGGGCGAAGGGGCCGCCGCATTCATTTTCACACCGGCACCGGCCTCGTTCTGTTGCACCGTCTGGCGCTGTGGAAGGAGCCGTACTGAAACAATGGCAAGGCCTAAGATTCGCGTCCTGATCGTGGATGATTCCGCCGTGGTCCGCCAAACGCTGCACGATGTTCTGTCGCGCGATCCGGCGATCGAAGTGATGGGCACGGCGTCCGATCCTTTCGTGGCCGCCGAGCGGATGAGCGTGGAGGCGCCGGACGTGATCACGCTGGACATCGAGATGCCGCGCATGGACGGGTTGACGTTCCTGCAGAAGATCATGCGCGAGCACCCACTGCCGGTGGTCATCTGTTCCAGCCTGGCGGAGTCGGGAGCGCAGAGCACGCTCAAAGCGTTGGAGTACGGCGCGGTGGATATCATTGCCAAGCCGCGCCTGGGGACCAAACAGTTTCTCGAAGAATCGTCGGTGCTTCTGTGCCAGGCCGTCAAAGCCGCGGCGGTCGCGCGTTTGCGCGCTCCGGGCCCCGGAAACAGAGTGGAACCCAAGCTCTCGGCGGACGCCATTCTGCCGCGCTCCAGCGGCGCCATGCTGGAAACCACCGAAAAGGTGATTGTGGTTGGCGCATCGACAGGCGGCACCGAGGCGCTCCGCGCCCTGCTGGAAGTTTTGCCGCCCGACGCTCCCGGAATTGTCATTGTGCAGCATATGCCGGAAGTGTTCACCCGCGCCTTCGCCGACCGCCTGAACGGCCTGTGCCAGATTTCGGTCAAAGAGGCGGAGTCCAACGATACGGTACTGCGCGGGCGCGCCCTGATCGCGCCGGGCAACCGCCACCTGCTGCTCAAGCGCAGCGGCGCCCGATACTACGTGGAGATCAAGGAGGGCCCGCTGGTAAACCGTCACCGTCCCAGCGTGGACGTGCTGTTTCGATCAGCGGCGCGCTACGCGGGCAGAAACGCGGTAGGTGTGATCCTGACCGGGATGGGCGACGATGGCGCGCAGGGAATGCTCGAGATGAAGCAGGCCGGGGCGGCCACCATCGCTCAGGATGAGGCTACCTGCGTGGTTTTCGGCATGCCCAATGAAGCCATCAAGCGCGGCGGCGCAGGACAGGTGCTGCCGCTGCCTTCCATCGCCGGAACGATGCTGGCGCGGGCGCGGTGAGGACGGCTCGACCCCGTGCAGGCGCTTCGATACGATTAGTTCAAGCGTTCCGCCACCGCGCGGGCCACGTCCGCGACGGGAACGTCCGTCGATTGCCTGGTCTTGCGGTCCACCAGCTCCACCGAACCTCCCGCCAGTTTCTTGCCGATGACAATGCGAAACGGAATGCCGATCAGGTCGGCGTCTTTGAACTTCACGCCGGGCCGCTCGTCGCGGTCATCCAGCAGAACGTCCAAGCCGAGTTTCCGGCAGCCTTCATAGATCGTCCGGGCTGCTTCGGCCTGCGCCGCATCGTTGAAATTCGCCGGCGTCACCACCACCTGAAACGGCGCGATGGCGGCGGGCAGAATCATGCCGTCCTTATCGTGATACAGCTCGATAGCCGCCGCCAGAATCCGCTCGATGCCGATGCCGTACGACCCCATGATGGGCGTGACTTCCTTGCCGTCGGCGGCCAGCACACGCAGCCCCATCGACTCGGAATATTTGTATCCCAACTTGAAAATGTGCCCGATCTCGACGGTCTTGCGGATCACCAGAGGCTTGCCGCAGTTGGTGCACGCGTCGCCTTCGTTCACCTGGCGCAGTTCGCGAATCTCCGCCTGGAAGTCTTTGCCCAGGGTCACGTGGCGCAGGTGATAATCGCTCTTGTTGGCTCCGGCAATCATGTTGCACCGGCCCACCAGCGCCTGGTCCGCGTAGACCGGCATGTTCTTCACACCCACCGGACCGAGCGACCCGGCCTCGGCGCCGAACCACTCCACAATCTCATCGGGGCGCGCCTGACGGAATTCCGGATCGCCCGAGATGCTGCCGAACTTGGTCTCGCTCAATTGATGATCGCCGCGCAATAGCACCAGCACCGGTTTGCCGTCCGCCACCAGCACCAGGCTCTTCATCTGCGAGGTCTCGGGCAGCCCGGTGAAGGCGGATATATCGGCGATGGTCTTGCGGCCCGGGGTGTGGAACTCCTCCGGCGCCAGGTCGCCTTCCGGGTCTTTGGCGCCCGGCGGCGAAGGCACGGAGACGGCCTTCTCCAGATTGGCCGAATAGCCGCAGTCCTTGCAGATGGCGATGAAATCCTCACCGGCGTCGGACTCGACCATGAATTCGTGCGACTGGCTTCCGCCCATGGCGCCCGAATGCGCTTCGACCACAGTATATTCCAGGCCGCACCGCTCGAAGATCCGGCAATAGGCTTTGTAGTGCTTGTCGTAGGCTACGTCCAGGCCGGCCTGGTCCATATCGAAGGTGTAGGAATCCTTCATGATGAACTGCCGGACGCGCAGCAGGCCGCTCTTGGGCCGCGGTTCATCGCGAAATTTGGTCTGAATCTGGTACCAGATCTGCGGCAGTTGCTTATAGCTGCGTAGTTCGCCGCGGGCGATCACGGTCATGACCTCTTCGTGAGTCATGCCCAGGCAAAGATCCCGGCCGAAGCGGTCTTTCAGGCGGAACAGGTTGTCGCCCATCACGTCCCAGCGGCCGGATTCCTGCCACACCTCGGCGGGGTTGAGCCCGGGGAGCAGCATTTCCTGGCCGCCGATGGCGTCCATTTCCTGGCGCACGATGTTCTGAATCTTCAGCAGGGAACGTTGGGCCAGAAACAGGTAATTGTAGATACCCGCGGCAAGCTGGCGGATGTATCCGGCGCGGAGCAGCAACTGGTGGCTGGCGACCTCGGCTTCAGCCGGGTTCTCGCGCAGTGTGGGAATGAACAACTTACTCCAGAGCATAGGGTTGTGAAGGGAAAACCCAATTCTAGCATGGTAAAATCGGACTTATCCCCTTATGAAGATTGCCATCGCCGCGGACCATGCCGGTTTTGCCCTCAAAGAGCAGTTGCGGCACAAACTGGCGGAGGCCGGCAACGAGGTGGTGGACTTCGGCACCAACACCGCGGAATCGTGCGACTATCCCGATTTCGCGCAGACGGTAGCGCGCGAGGTCGCGCAGGGCCGGAGCGATCGGGGCATTCTGGTGTGCTCCACGGGCATCGGCATGGCCATTGCCGCCAACAAAGTGGATGGCGTGCGCGCCGCGCCCGGGGTGTCCGCGGACGAGGTCAAGCTCACGCGCGAACACAACGATGCGAACGTCCTGACGCTGGGCGCGAAATACCTGGACGAGGCCCACGCCATGAGCCTGATCGACATCTTTCTGGGGACCGGATTTCTCGGCGGCCGCCATGCCCGCCGCGTCGCGAAGATCGCGCAGCTAGAGAAGTAAACACGGAGGCAACATGACGGCAGCAGAAAAGATGCAGCGGCGCCTGTCCCAGGTGGACCCCGCGGTGTTCGAGGCCATTCAGCACGAGACGGAGCGGCAGAACTCCCAACTGGAGTTGATCGCCAGCGAGAATTTCACGTCCGAAGCCATCCTGGAAGCCACCGGCTCGGTCTTTACGAACAAATACGCCGAAGGCTACCCCGGCAAGCGCTATTACGGCGGGTGCGAGTTTACCGACATCGTGGAGAACCTGGCTCGCGAGCGCGCCAAAAAGCTGTTCGGCGCCGAATACGCCAACGTGCAGCCGCATTCCGGATCGCAGGCAAACCAGGCCGCCTATTCCGCGGTACTCTCACCCGGCGACACCATTATGGGCCTGAACCTGGCGCACGGCGGACACCTGACTCACGGCCACCCTCTCAATTTTTCCGGCAAGACCTACCACGTGGTCCCTTACGGCGTGCGCCAGGAGGATGAGCAGATCGATTACGACGAACTGGAGCGCCTGGCCCGGGAGCACAAGCCCAAGATGATCATTACCGGCGCCAGCGCCTATCCGCGCACCTTGGATTTCGCGCGCTTCCGCCAGATTGCCGATTCGGTGGGCGCGCTGTTCCTGGTGGACATGGCTCACATCTCGGGACTGGTGGCCGCGGGGGTCCATCCCAATCCGTGCGAATATGCGGACATCGTCACCTCCACCACGCACAAGACGCTGCGCGGGCCGCGCGCGGGCATCATCCTGGCAAGGGAGAAATTCGGCGCAGCCATCGATAAGACGGTTTTTCCGGGAGTGCAGGGGGGTCCGCTGGTCCACGTGATGGCGGCGAAGGCGGTCTGCTTCCTGGAAGCCATGCAGCCGGAATTCGTCACGTACCAGAAGCAGGTGGTGGCCAACGCCAAGGCGCTGGCCCAGAGCCTGATGGACGAAGGCTTCCGGGTTGTCTCCGGCGGCACCGATACCCACGTGATGCTGGTAGACGTGTTCTCCAAGGGCGTGAAGGGCAAGGAGGCGGAAGAAGCCCTGGACCGCGCCCGCATCACCGTCAACAAGAACGCCATTCCCTTCGACGTCAACAAGCCGTTCAACCCCAGCGGTATCCGCCTGGGCTCGCCGGCGGTCACGACGCGCGGATTCCAGGAGGCGGAAATGCGCCAGGTGGGGGCCCTGATTTCCGAAGTGCTGCACAACATCGGGAGTGAGGAGACGACCGCGTCGGTACGCCGGAAAGTAGCAGAACTGACGGCGCGTTTCCCGCTGTACGCCTGGAAGCTCGACCCGGTTCGGGCCTGAGGAATGCCTCTGCACATTGCCATTGACGCCCGGCGCATCCGGGACTTCGGCATTGGCACATACATCCGAAGCCTGGTGCATGCGCTCGCCGCGATCGACTCAAACAACCAGTACACGCTGGTAAGCGGGCCGGGCGACGTGCGCACTCTGGCCGGTCTGCCGGAGAACTTCCGCACCGCCATATATGGCAAGGACGACCACTCGACGCAAGACCATGTGCTCTTCCCGTTATTCCTACGGGGCCTGTCTCCGGACCTGGTACACATTCCGCTGAACCGCGTGCCGCTGCTGATGATCAGGCCTTACGTGGTGACTATTCACGATATGGCCAACCTGTTTTTCGAGGATCAATCGGGCCTGCGCCTGCGTCTGCGCCGGTTCCGGTTCCGACGCGGCCTGGTGCGGGCCAGCCGCGTGATTGCCGTCTCGGAAGCCACCAAGCGCGACGTTCAGAACCTGATGGGCGTGGCCCCGGAGCGCATCCGGCGGGTCTACAACGCGCCCGATCCGGAATTCGCGCGCGGCTCGGGACCCAGCTCCGAAGAAAAGCAGCGCATCCTGGAGCGTTACCAGATCAACTATCCGTTTCTGCTCTATGCCGGCAACATCCGCCGCCACAAAAACGTTCCGCGCCTGGTGGAGGCGTTTGCCGTGGTGCGCGAACAGCTCGCCGCCCACGAGGTTTATGGGGACCTTCGCCTGGTGATCATCGGCGACACCATCTCGCAGTATCCCGAAGTGCGACAGGCGGTGATCAAAAGCAAGATGGAGCACCACGTCCGCTTCCTGGGCTTCGTTCCGTTCGATACCCTGCGTTGCTTCTACGAATCGGCGGCGGCGTTCGTGTTCCCCTCGCGTTATGAAGGCTTCGGCCTGCCGCCGCTGGAGGCGCTGGCGTGCGGCACACCGGTGGTGACCTCGAATACCAGCTCGCTGCCGGAAGTGGTGGGCGACGCGGCGGTGCTGGTGAAACCCGAGAACGTATTCGATATCGCGCGCGGTATCCGCGAAGTGCTGCTGGATGACGATTTGCGCGCGGAACTGATTCGCCGGGGCCGCGAACAGGCCGCGCGCTTCAGTTGGGAAAACACCGCGCGCCAGGTGCTGGAGATCTACCTGGAAGCGGCGGCAGGCGTGTAAAGTACTGACATGGATCCGACCCGCAGGGAGTTCCTCTCCTCGGCCGCCGCATTCTTTCCCGATCCCCAGGCAGCGGCCGATCTCACGCTCGCCATCGGCGCCGTGGATGTGGAAATCGCACCCAAGCGGACGGTGCGCACCACCGGCTATAACGGCGCGTTCCCCGGCCCGGTTCTGCGCTTCCCCGAAGGCCGCGCCGTGACGGTGGACGTGGTCAACCAGACCACCTCGCCCGATCTGGTGCACTGGCACGGCCTATACATTCCATCGGACGTCGATGGTTCCGCCGAAGAAGGCACTCCGATGGCGCCGGCGCGCGGACAGCGGCGTTATTCCTTTGTGCCGCGGCCTTCCGGAACACGCTGGTATCACTCCCACGTGTATGCCGGCCACAACCTGCACCGCGCCACATACTCCGGGCAGTACGGCGTGCTCATTGTGGAGGCGCGCCAAAATCCCGCGGGCTACGATCAGGATGTCCCGCTGACCCTGCACGGCTGGAATCCGTATCTATCCACGCACGGCGGCGGCGGCGAAGGCGATGAGGGTTCGCTCGAAGTCCACTACGGCGCGCACACCATGAACAGCCATGCCCTGGGCGCCGGCGAGCCGGTCCGGGTCCGCGAGGGGCAGCGTGTGCTCTTCCGCATGGTCAACGCCAGCGCCACCCTGGTTCACCGACTCGCGCTTCCGGGGCACAAGTTTGTGGTCACGGCGCTGGATGGCAACGGCGTTCCGAATCCGGCCCCGGTCAACGTCCTGGAACTCGCGCCGGGCGAGCGCATCGATGCGGTCGTGGAGATGAACCAGCCTGGTATCGCCATTCTGGGCGAGGTCAACGACCAGGTCTGCAAGCTCGGCATGGGAATCGTGGTCGAATACGCCGGCCGCACCGGCGATCCGCAATGGACCGCGCCGCCCGACGAGCACTGGGACTACACCCTGTCCGGCCGGAACGAAACCGCGCCCGAACCCGATGAGCGCATCCCGCTGGTTTTCAAAAATAAGTGGGCCGGCAATCGCGCCGTGGATCACTGGACCATCAACGGGAAGGAGTACCCCAAAACCGACCCAATACAGGTCCGAGCGGGCGGCCGTTACCGTCTGATCTTCGATAACCAGAGCGACGATATGCACCCGGTACACCTGCACCGCCACTCCTTCGAATTGGTGAACGTGGCCGGCAGGCCCACCCGCGGCGTGTTCAAAGACGTGGTGGATGTGATGCCGCGCAGCAAGGTGGAAGTGGACCTGGCGGCGGATAATCCCGGCCCCTCGCTGTTTCATTGCCACATGCAATTGCACATGGACTTCGGCTTCATGACCTTGCTGCAATATGCCGGCCAGCCGGCCGCAATGCCCATGTCCCATGGCGGCGCGTGATGTTTTACAGTGTATAGAGCATCACGAAAATCATTGCACTGGGAAGAGGGTTCTTGCGTCATTTCAGCCTGGCTGTCATTTTCCTGAGTTTGGGCGCGGCAGGGTTGCGCGCACAGGGCAATTACGAAGTGCAAGTTTATGGATCGGACCTGGTGCAGCCCGGTGTCACCATGGTGGAACTGCACAGCAACTTCACCGCGTCCGGGGAAAAGCAGACCATCGACGGCGTGCTTCCCACCAATCACGCCGAACATGAAACCGTGGAAATCACGCACGGGTTCAACGAGTGGTTCGAGACCGGATTCTACATTTTCACCAGCATTCAGAGCGACGGCACCTGGTATTACGTGGGATCGCATATCCGGCCGCGGTTCTCCGTACCGGAGAAGTACCATCTGCCCGTGGGGATCAGTCTCTCGAACGAAATCGGCTGGCAGCGGCCCAACTTTTCAGGCGACACGTGGACCTGGGAAATCCGCCCTATTGTCGATAAGAAGATCGACAAGTGGTATCTGGCCTTCAACCCGACCTTTGACAAATCGTTTCGTGGACCGGAAGCCCACCGCGGCTACGAGTTTTCGCCAAACTTCAAGTTCAGTTACGACGTGACCAAGAGGATCGCGGCCGGCCTGGAGTATTACGGGGCGCTCGGCCCGGTGACCGGCTTCGACCCGCTACGCGACCAGCAGCAGCAGATTCTTCCGGCGGTCGATATCGATTTCGGGGAACGGTGGGAATTCAACTTCGGCGTAGGAGTGGGGGTCACCGGAGCGACGGACCACCTGCTGATCAAGGCGATTCTGGGCTACCGGTTCAATTTCAAGGGAAATCAGAAGTAGGAGCGCGCTGGGGGGAGGGTTTTCATCGCAGAGTCGGGCGCAGGCGACGAGGTAATCGTGAGCATCGCTGGCCACGTCTGCCGCGCCGTGCTCTTGCGCTCCCACGTCCGGATGGAAGCGAAACGCTGCGCCTGGACGGGATCGCCCCGCGACAGCGTGAGGCCGACGAGAAGCGCCAGAACGAAGCAGAGCAAAAGCAGCAGGCTGCGGCGGCTTCCCGTACAGCGTTGGTTCAGCCATCACCCGCAGGTTCAGGCTAAACGAGTCCACCACCGTTGCCCGATCCAAACGGTCCAAAACATGGAATTTGAGTTGAAAGTCGCCGGTTGGTGCTTGATCGCTTGATCCGGTCGTTTTCCTTGGTTTTTCCACAAGATTCTGCAGATCAGCCCGGTTCACGGGCCTGAGACTGTAAATTTCTCGACGCCTGTTTTGAATATATAGCGCGAGCGCTGGCCCCCCGGGAGGACGGAACGCTCAGCGCCCTGCCTACGCCGTAAGATGGATGCAGGGTCGAGAACACGGGCGGGGAGCCGTCCCACTGGAGGATCTGAATTCCCTCGGCCGGGTTGTTTTCAACACCGTGACGAAGGAATTCGAGATCTATCTCGATAAGCAACTCCAGACGCCGCAGTTTGAGAAGCAGGTCTTGACCTGCCAGTGCGCATCATTGATAGTAGAATTAAAGGTCTGATTCATACCCAATGACGAAAACGCCTGTCAACGACACCGGAAATCGTCCATGTGAAGGCTACGTCGGACCTTACTGGCTCGTACAGGACCGTTCCGGAAGCGTCCTGCTGATTGCACATCGCTGCGCGTTAGCTGACGCTGAGAAATACGGCGATTTCCTCACCAGCCCTCACGGCCACTACGACCTCTGGGAAGGTTGGAGGACAGGACGCGCTCCGGACGGACCCGCCGCCATCGTACTTGAAGCCGAATATGAGGAATGGCCGCGAGGACGCGTGGTGTTCAACTTCGTCCGAGGCCAGTTCGTCGTTTACGGCGACAGCCAGGTATTCAAATACGAACTTCAGCAGCGAGTCCTGGAGTACTTCGGCATCCCTGCGGACCTGGTGGAGTTTTCGAAGGACGGGCATTACCAGAGCACCCGGTCGCTGCATCGGAGTTGATTCATATACAATGGCCAACGTTTGCATCCACCGCGGCGCTAAACAGATAGGCGGTACCTGCATCGAATTGGAGCAGGATGGTGCGCGGCTGATCCTCGATCTTGGCTTGCCCCTCGATGCGGAAGAGGCCACGCCCGATTTGCTGCCGCCCGTGGACGGCGTGCGTAGCCCGGATCCCAGCTTGCTGGGAGTGATACTGTCGCACCCGCACCAGGATCATCACGGTCTTATGCGGCTGCTGCCCGCATCCACACCGCTTTTCATGGGTGCCGCAGCCGAGAGGATTATCGCGGCGGCCGCGGCTCCGGCAACGTCGGCTTCGATGGTTGTGTCCTGAAAAGACGGACCTTTGACGAGCGCCAGGCTTCGGTCGCCGTCGCTTGCCGGTCTCAAGTGAACGGCCTGCCTTTTCAGATACGTGACGGAGTCGCCCCGAACACCATGCAGTTCCAACCCATCAATTGTCTGGCCCCAAACCAGCGAAGCGGCCAGCAACCCGAAGGCAAATCTGGTGAGGATCATGTCGAATAGACGTGCGCACAACCGCTACGTCCCGGCGAGCGCCGCCGGCCTATCGGATTTCCGCCACTGCCGCCGCGTCTGGGGCCGGCACGTGGGCGTCTTTGGGATACTGCTCCAGGGCAATGCGGAAGGCGCGCGCACTCAACTGCGGCTTGTTGGCTTTCAGAGCGGCGCGTCCCCACGGTTCGGCCACCGGTCTCGGGTAGTACGGCGGCTCGGTATAGATCAGGCGGCGTTCGGCCTTGCTGGCATCCGCAAACAACTTCAGTGCGCGATCCATGTGGCCGTCGGCCAGTGCCAGGTGGGCCTGCATCTCCTGACGCGCCACTTCCAGTTCCGCGGGGTTGGCGCGATGCGTGCGAGCGCGATAATCGGCCAGGGCCGCATCGAACCCGGCCGCCTCCTCGTGCGCCTTGGCGGCGTTGCCGGTATTGGCATACGCCAGCGCGCCGGCCCAGTGCCGCCAGGCTTCCTGGCGCGGACGCGCGAGCACCGGCAGCATCCCGCCCGCCTTAATCTCGTCCCATTTTTCGAACTGCACCAGCGTCCGCAGCATGGCGAACCAGCCCTGCGCCCGCGCGCTGCCCACTCCGTCGGCCGCCGCCTGCTGCGCCGGATTCTCCTGAAACTGCAGCAACTCCCGCGCCGCCTCGATGGCATCGTCATACCGGCCCTCGAAAGAGTACGCCGTCGCCAGATAGTGCACGTTGTGCCCGTGATGCCCGTCACCGTACAGCTTGTCCTGGGACATCCACTTGCGCTCGTTCACGGCGGCTGCCGCGAATGCTTTCTGGGCGTCGTCCCAACGTCCCGTCTGCGAGTAGATATGTCCCGGCATGTGCAGGGCGTGCGGAATATTGGGAACCAGTTGCGCGTACTTCTCGCAGCTCGGCCAGGCCTCCCTGGCGAATGTCGAACCTTCAAACGCGTGAATGATGTAGTGGTGCACGCCCGGATGTTCGGGCACTTTCAGCAGGAGCCCGCGCAGAATCGCCACCGCTTCGGTGCTGCCCGGAGCTACCGGCTTCTTGTCGGGCGTGGTGAATCCGCGCATGATCATCAGCGCCAGGTCCAGTTGCGCCTCCACCTCGCCGGGATGGGCCGCCAGCAAGGTGCGCAGCCCTTTCACGAAAGCCTCTTCGGGGTCCTTGGCATCGGGGTCGCGCCGCGCGGCGATCGCCGCGATGTACAACTTCTCCAGGTCCGTCGCTTTGCCCGGGACCTCGCTCAATTCCACGGCTTTCTTCGCGGCGGCGCGGGCGCGGGAAGTCGCCGGCGCCACCTGCTTGCCGAAAAACGTGGTGAGCGTGTCGATCTGAAATCGCGGGCGCCAGTCTCCCGCGGCCACCATCGCCACGCCCCAGTACGGCATGGGCGCCGCCGGGTCCAGCGCGGCTGCCTGCAGGAAGCTGCGTTCCGCTTCCCGCGCCCAGAACGAGTGCATTTGTGCCACACCCTGGTCGAAGAACTGCTGGGCTTCGGCGCTCGCCGTGGTGATGGGCAGATGCACGGTCCCCATACCCGGCAGGATCTTCGCCGGCAGCGTGGGCGCGAGCGCGCTCGGCGGCGGTGCGCAGTTGTCGGCCTTGGGCTGTTGCGCGGATGCCGCGACAGCCAAGGCCAGAACGACAGTGAGCTTCATGGACGATCCTCCAGCATGCGCGCAACCAGGTGCGCGAGTTGATCGATGCGAAAATTTGAGCCTTCGAGCACGGCAGCAATGCGCCCATCGCGCCCGATGATGGTGGTGGTGGAGTTATGGCCGATCGAGCCTTCGTCAGCCCAGTAGAGTTCGCCCAGGGCGGCGGCCAGCGGCGCCACATTGCCGGTGAGGAAGCGCCACTGGGGTCCCGCCGCCCAGCGGCGCGCGTAATTGGCGAGCACCTCCGGTGTGTCGAAGTCCGGGTCCACGGTCACCGAGAGCAGTACCAGGTCCCGATCGCGGAACTGGCGCTGCAGCAGGGCAAAATTCGCGGAGAGCCGGGGGCACACATCCGGCAGCGGGCAGCGTGTATAGATAAAGTCGATGGCCACCACCTTGCCGCGCAAGCCGGCGGTATGCACCGCGTTCCCGGTCTGGTCGGTAAGTGCAAAGTCCGGCAATTCGGCGCCGGTAGCCAGTTTTTCGACGGGCGCGGGGACCGTGCCGTCGGGCTCGCCGCTCGGGCGAATATGGCGCGCCAGGGTCCGCGCCCTGGTCACCTCCAGGTCGAATTGAATCCGCGTGCCGGGATGCAGTCCCGCCAGTTCCGCCGGGTCTTCCGCCGTGAACGGCATCATCATCGCGGGCATGTAATGCGCAATCGGCCGGTGCGATACCAGGACTGTATGCGCCGCCGGGTCCACCGCCACCACGATGCCATCCACCGGATACGTCTTCGCCGCCAGCGGCAAGCCGCAGAAAAGGACGAGCGTGAGCGTTCGATACAACATCCCCAGTTTCTGCGAGTATATACCAGCCCGCCGCTATGACATAATTGCCCCGTATGTCCATCAAGTCGCAAAGTCAATTCGACAAGCTGCGGGCCATCGGGAAAATCGTGCGCGAGACGCTGGATCGCACCGCCGCCAGAGTGCGTGCCGGCATCTCCACCGCGGAACTGGATGCCATCGGCGCGCGCGTCCTCGCGGAAAGAGGTGCGGAGTCCGCGCCGCCAAAAGTCTACGGCTTTCCTGGAGCGCTTTGCATCAGCGTGAATGACGAAGCGATTCACGGGATCCCGGGCGGGCGGCTCATCCAATCCGGTGACCTCGTGAAACTGGACCTGGTGGCCGAAAAGGATGGCTTTTTCGCCGATGCCGCCGTCACCATCGCCGCCGGCGCGGCCGGCCCGCAGGCCGAAGCACTCGCCCGCTGCGCCGAGACGGCTTTCTACCAGGCCCTGCCCGCCGCCCGCGCCGGCAACCGCGTCTACGAAATCGGCCGCGCCGTGGAGCGCGAAACCCGCCGCTGCGGATTCTCCGTGATGCGCGATTTGTGCGGCCACGGCGTGGGCCGCACCATTCACGAACCGCCCAGCGTCCCTAACTATCCCGACCCGCGCTATCGCACCCGCCTTACCGAAGGGCTGGTGATCACTATCGAACCCATCATCTCCGCGGGCAGCGGTCAAGGCGTTCTCCAAAAAGACCGGTGGACCATTCGCACCGCCGATGGCAGCCTCTCCGCCCACTACGAACACACCGTTGTAATCACCCGCACAGAGCCGGTTTTATTGACCGCGGCGTAGCCGCTGGCATACTGGAGGTATGGCCGACCTCTCCCAACGCCTGCCCGAGAACGCCGAGGGTCCATTCTTCGTCGATACCACCTGCATCGACTGCGACACCTGCCGTCAGATCGCCCCCGCCACCTTCGGCGAGACCGGCGACTATTCTTTCGTAAAGCTCCAGCCGGAGTCGCCGGACGAACTGCGGGCGGCGTGCCGCGCTCTGGTGGCCTGTCCCACGGGATCCATCGGAGCGGCCGATAAATCCGGTATCCCCGCGGCGGTCCGCCAGTTTCCTTTCCCCCTGGCGCCGCGCCTTTCTTACTGCGGCTTCAATTCGCGCAAATCCTTCGGCGGCAACAGCTATTTTCTGGAGCATCCCGGCGGCAACTGGCTGATCGATTCGCCCCGCTTCGTGGAGCACCTGGCGCGCCGGTTCGAAGAGAAGGGCGGTATCCGGTACATCTTCCTGACGCATCGCGACGATGTGGCCGACGCCGCAAAGTACGCCGAACGCTTCCAGGCGGAGCGCATCATCCATCGCCTGGAGCTTTCCGCGCAACCGGATGCGGAGCGCGTCCTGGACGGCTTCGAGCCGGTCGAACTGGCCCCCGGTTTCCTGGCCGTTCCCACGCCGGGCCATACGCGCGGCCACTGCGTCCTGCTCGCCGAAGGGGGCTTTCTCTTCTCCGGCGATCACATCTGGTGGAGCCGCAATCGCGGACGGCTCACCGCCTCGCGCGATGTCTGCTGGTACTCCTGGCGCGAACAGGTTGCCTCGGTGCGCCGCCTCGAATCCTATTCGTTCGAATGGGTTCTGCCCGGGCACGGCGCGCGCGCGCATTTTCCTCCCGGGGAAATGGCCCGCCAGCTATCGCGCCTGGTAGAAGCGGTGGCGGCGTAAGCTGCCTGGTGCAGATTCCGTGCCAAAATATGCAGATGCATAGATTCGCCCTCCTTCTGGTCGCCCTCGCCGCATTCGCCGCGGACACGCTTCCTCCCGACGCCGAACAGCGGCTGGCCCGCGAGATTTATAAGGAGATGATCGAGGTGAAGTCCGGCTTCACCACCGGCGCCACCACCCCCATCGCCGAATCCGTCGCCGCGCGCTTCAAGGCCGCCGGGTTCCCTGCGTCGGACATCTATCTCGGTGGCGCCATTCCACGCAAAGCCAACGTGGTGGTGCGCTACCATGGCGCCGGCGCGCGCAAGCCGATCCTGCTGCTGGCCCACATCGATGTGGTGGAAGCCAAACGCGAAGACTGGACCACCGACCCCTTCGTTTTTCTCGAAAAGGACGGCTACTTCTACGGCCGCGGCACCGCCGACGATAAGGCGCAGGCCGCCGTCTGGGTCGACAACCTCCTGCGCTACAAGCGCGAAGGCTTCCGTCCCGATCGCGACCTGATCCTGGCCCTCACCGCCGACGAGGAAGGCGGCGGTCCCTATAACGGCGTGGATTGGCTGCTCAAGAATCACCGCGGCCTCATCGAATCCGAATATGCCCTCAACGAAGGCGCGCGCGGCGAATCGATCGACGGCAAGCGCGTTTCCAACGATATCGGCCTCAGCGAGAAACAGTACGCCGACTTCCGCCTCGAGGTCCGCAACAAGGGCGGTCACAGCGCCCGCCCGGTGCCCGACAACGCCATTTATCACCTGGCCGGTGCGCTCTATCGCCTCTCCACCTTCACCTTTCCGTTCCAACTCAATGAGGTCACCCGTGCTTATTTCGAGCAGATGGCCAAAATTGAAAAGGGACCGATGGCGGCAGACCTGGCCAAGGTGGCCGCGGGCGATCAGGACGCCATGCGCCGCGTCGCCGCCGCATCGCCTCCCATGAACGCCATGATGCGGACCACCTGTGTTGCCACCCAACTGGA
Source organism: Candidatus Sulfopaludibacter sp. (assembly GCA_031292755.1). GTDB lineage: Bacteria > Acidobacteriota > Terriglobia > Bryobacterales > Bryobacteraceae > Sulfopaludibacter. The sequence continues at coordinate 35,069 of JARLGM010000018.1, read as the reverse complement.
AGGCGGGCACGCCACCAACGCCCTGCCGCAACTCGCCGCCGCCAACGTAAATTGCCGCATCCTCCAGGAGGATTCCGTGGAGAATGTGCTCCAGGCTCTGAAGAAAGTGGCGGCGGACGGCCAGGTGGCCATCACGGTGAAGACCAACGAGGGGCCCAGCCCGGCTTCCCCCATGCGGCCCGACGTCATGAAGGCGTTCGCCCGCGTCACCGATACGATGTGGCCCGGCGTCATCACTCTTCCCACCATGGCCGTCGGCGGGTCGGACGGCCGCTATTTGCGCAGCGCCGGCATTCCCACTTACGGGGTCGAGGGCTTCTTCCAGGACCGCGACGATGTCCGCGCCCACGGCCGCGATGAACGCATGATGGTACAGTCATTCTACGAGGGCCAAAAGTTCTTGTACGAACTGGTAAAGGTACTAGCCTCCCCGCAGTAGGAAAGTCCTCACCTGGCCTTGTTGCCAAAGCCGACTAACTTCTACAGACGTAGAAATCGAAGTTCTTGAGGTTCGCGGCATCGCCGTCAAGATTGTTACCTTTGATTGTGATACTAGTACTAGTGCTAACGCTAGACACCATTGTTTGCGACGCTCGCCCTATGGCGTAATGCGGCTATCTGGCTTACAGTGTAAGAGATCGTGAGGAGTTCATGCGTTCGATTCGTGTACTTTCGCTGGTTTTGTTCGTACTTGCGAGTTTCATCTCGTGTTCGCGCGACCCGAACGTCGCCAAGAAGCATTACCTGGATACCGGCAACAAGTACTTCGACAAACAGAATTACAAAGCTGCCATGATTATGTACCGGAATGCCCTGGAAAAGGACAAGCGGTATGGTCCGGCCTATTACAAGCTGGCATTGGCGCAAATTCAGCTCGGCCAGATTTCGCCGGCCATTAACTCTTTGCGCCGGTCCGTCGAACTCAACAAGCCGAACGATCCTGCTCCGGCGGTGGTGGCAGCCCATTGGGATTCCGTGGTGAAGCTCTCGGAAATCTATATGGCTGGTTCGCGGGATCCCCAATTGCTGGGTGAGGTGGATCAGAACGTCAAGGATATATTGGCTCGCTACCCCAATTCGTGGGACGGGCATCGACTCAAGGGCGATCTGGCATTTATTCACGCCCTCCAGGCCTTCCAGACTGCGAACAAAGACGAGCTCAAACGCCAGACCGATTTAGCCATGTCCGAATATCGCAAGGCTGAATCCATTAAGCCCGGCGAAGTGAGTGTGCAAATGCAACTCGCCCGCACCATGGCATCGGCCGGTGATTTCGCCGGCGCCGAGCAGCTTTATCGTCAGGTGCTTGACCGGGACAAGAATCTCCAGGTGGCCTACTCCGAGCTTTACAAACTCTTCATATTCCAGAACAAGCCTGACGAGGGGGAGAAAGTTCTCAAGCTGGCCGCACAGAATAACCCCAAACAATACTCGTTCCTCACGGCTCTCGCGGCGCACTACGCCGTGCTGCATCGCCGCGACGACATGGTCAAAGTTCTCCAGGACATCAAGAGCCATGCCAAGGATTATCCAGAGGCCTACCTGAAGGTGGGTGACTTCTACCTGCGGTTGGGCGATGGCGACTCGGCTATCCGGGAATATAACGAAGGGCTTCAGAAAGACAAAGACGCCAAGCGAAGGCCCGAATACCAGAAGCGCAAGATCGAAGTCCTCATGCGTCAGGGCAAGCGGGCCGAAGCCGCGGACGTGAACCAGCAGTTGCTGAAAGAAAACCCCAACGATAGTGACGCCAAGGGTTTGGCAGCCAGCCTCCTGCTCGATAAAGGCGAGATTTCGAGAGCCCTGACGGAGTTGCAGTCTGTGGTCACGCGCGCTCCCGATAATTTTGTGGCCCGCTTTAACCTGGGTCGCGCGTACGCCATGAACAATCAACCGGAACAGGCCCGCCAGGCATTCACCAAGGTCATTGAACAGCGCCCGGACTATATCCCGGCCCGCGTTGCGCTGGCCCAACTGCTGTTGTTGCGGAACGAATTAGATTCCGCGATGAAGGCTGCCCAGCAGATTCTTGCCATCGATCCCAATAACAACACCGCCAAGCTGACTCAATCGGCCGTCATGATGGGCCAGAAGAAATATGGCGATTCCCGCCTGTTGTTGGACTCCATGCTGAAGGCCAACCCCAGCTCGCCCGACGTCTACTTCCAACTCGGCGTACTGGATCTCGCGGAAGCCAAATTCAAAGACGCCGACACTGCTTTCCGCAAAACTTATGAGCTGAACCCGACCAATCCGCGCGGCTTGATGGGCATGGTGGAAACCGATATGGCCCAGCACAAGACCGACGACGCGCTGAAGCTGTTGAAAACCGAATCGGATAAATCGCCCACCAACATGGACCTGGTGACGCAACTCGGCAACATCTCCGTCCGCGCCGGAAGGTTCGATGAAGGCATCGCCGATTTCCAAAGGGCACTCGACTCTCTCGACAAAACCTCCAAAAAGCGCGGCAATCTGCTGTTGCGCATCGGCGAAACCTACCGCCTCAAAGGGGATCCGCAGAACGCCATCGCGTACTTGCAGAAGGCACGCGAAGTGCTACCGGAGGACCCTGGCATTCTGGGGACGCTGGCCCTGGTGCTGGATAACGCCGGCCGGTGGACCGATGCCGAACAGGTCTATCAAGCCACCATCAAGATGGATCCGAACAACGGCGTGTTGCTGAACAACGCAGCCTTCATCCTGGCCGAGCACGGCGGCGACCTCAATAGCGCGATGACCATGGCTCAAAAGGCCAAGCAGTTGTACCCGAACCTGGCCGAGGTGTCCGATACGATCGGCTGGATCTATCTGAAGAAGGGCATGGCCGACAGCGCCATCGATACCTTCCGCGATCTGGTGAACAAACAGCCGCACGCCTCCACCTATCGGTACCATCTGGGGGTGGCCCTGGCGCAGAAGGGCGACAAGCCTGCCGCCCTCCGCGAGTTCCAGACCGCCCTCAAGGACAATCCGCCCAAAGCCGAGCGCGACCAGATCCAGGAGCAGATTCAGAAGATCGGCTAGTACCACACCGGCTTCCGTCGTCCACCGGACTATTTGTCCCCGTGGCGCAGCGTGCGCCCGCCGCGGGCGGTGGTCAGTTTCCCGTCGTCCACCGCGATCCTGCCGTTGACCAGCACGAAATCGAACCCCACCGAATACTGATGGGGATTGACGAAAGTGGCCTTATCCTCCACCCGCGCCGGATCGAACACCAGCAGGTCCGCCGCCATGCCCTCCCGCACCTGTCCGCGATCCCGCAGGCTGAATGTGCGCGCCGGCAGCGAGGTCATCCGCCGGATCGCGTCCTCCAGGGTGAGCACGCCGCGCGACCGCACATACTCCCCCAGCACCCGCGCGTTGGTGCCGTACGAACGCGGGTGCGGATTGCCCACCCCCAACTCCGTCACGCCGCCATCGCTCGCAATCGCCGTGAAGGGGTAGCGCATAATCCGGTCGATATCCACGTCTCCCATCAGCCGGTAAATCATGGACGCCCCGCCGGCATTCATTAACTCGAATATCGCTGCAATCTGCCCGTCCAGGCCCGGCGCGTGCCCCATCGCCGCGCTGACGCCGGGAATCGTCTTGCCTTCGTACGCCGCGTTGGGCGTGAAGCGCGCCACCGTGGCAAAGCCGTAATCCGGCTCGCCCATTTCCACCAGGTTCTGCTTCATTTCCGCGGCGATCTTCTGTCGCGTCGCCGGCTCGGCCAGCCGCTCCTTGATCTTCCCCTCCGCCAGCGCCCACGTGGGCAGCCGGATCCCCAGGTTGGTGGCGGCGCGATCGTACGGATACTGGTCCACCACCACGTCCACGCCCTCCCGCCGGTACCGTTCGATCAGTGCCAGCGATTGATCGCTTGCCCCCCACACGCTGCGGCGGTCGATCTTCAGGTGCGAGATCTCCACCGGCATCCCGGCTTCCTTGCCCACGTTTACCGCTTCCGTAATAGCTTCGATTTCGTGGATGCCCTCGTCGCGCATGTGGCTGGTGTACACACCGCCGCGCGCCGCCGCGGCCTTGGCCAGCGCCACCACCTCCGCGGTGTTCGAATACGTGCCCGGCACGTATTCCAGCCCGGTCGAGAAGCCCACGGCCCCCTCGCGCATGGCCCGATCCACCAGGCCCTGCATCTTGCGAATCTCATCGGGCGTGGCCAGCCGGTTGGCCGTCCCCATCACCTCGCGCCGCACCGTATTGTGACCCACCAGCGACGCCACGTTCAGTCCCAGCCCCAGCTTTTCCAGCTTGTCGAACCACGCCGACAGGTTCAGCTCCGACCCACCGCAATTGCCCGTGATCACCGTGGTCACGCCGTCCAGCAGGAAATTGTCGCCGCGCGGATTCCGCTCCACGCCGCCTTCCACGTGCGTGTGCACGTCGATGAATCCCGGGGTGACCACGCGCTCGCGGGCGTCGATCGTGCGGTCCGCGCTCGCGCCGGACAGACGGCCCACGGCGGCGATGCGCCCATCCTTCACCGCCACATCGGCGCGGAACCAGGCGTTGCCGCTGCCATCGATCACCCGGGCATTGCGAATCAATATGTCGTAATCGGCCGCCTGTGCAGCCAGCGCCGCCAGCATCGCCAGAACCAATTTGACCATCGCAACAAGGTTACACTAATCGTTTATGCCCCAAACCTATCCTCCCTTGCAGGCGCCGAAACGCCTGCTGTTCGGTCCCGGACCCAGCATGGTGGCTCCCCGGGTCTATGCCGCCATGTCGCAGAACGTAGTGGGTCACCTGGATCCCTTCTTCTTCCAGGTGGCCGATGAGATCCGCTCGCTTCTGGGATATGCCTATTCCACCGGCAACCAGTTCAACCTTGCCGTATCGGGTACCGGCAGCGCGGGCATGGAAACCGCCGTCGCCAACTTCACCGGGCCCGGCACGAAGTTCGCGCTTCTCTCCAACGGATTCTTCGCCGACCGCCTGGGCGAGATGGCCAAACGGCAGGGCGGGGAAGTCGTACGCCTCGCCAAGGCGTGGGGCGAGCCCTACGACCCACAGGAAGCTCGCGAATTCATCAGGCGCGAACGCCCGCAGGTGGTGGCGTTTGTGCAAGCCGAAACTTCCACCGGCATGTTTAACCAGGCCAAACCCATCTGCGAAGCGGCCCATGAAGCCGATGCCGTGACCATCGCCGATTGCGTCACTTCACTCGGCGGCATGCCCGTGCTGGTAGACGACAACGGCATCGATATCGCCTACAGTTGCACCCAGAAAGGTCTCGGCTGCCCGCCCGGACTCGCGCCCATGACCGTCTCCCCGCGCGCTCTCGACCGCCTCAAGGCCCGCAAAACTCCCGTGCAATCCTGGTATCTCGATCTCCAGTTGCTGGACAGCTTCTACACCGGTCACAAGTACCACCACACCGCTTCGGCCACGCTCTTTTATGCCCTGCGAGAAGGCCTCGCCATCATCGCCGAAGAGGGACGCGAAGCGCGCTGGGAGCGGCATCGGCGCAATCACCAGGCGTTCGTCAAGGGCATCGAGGCCATGGGCCTCTGCATGCACGTGCAGAATCCCGCCGACCGCCTGTGGACCCTCAACACGCCGCGCGTGCCCGATGGCGTGGATGACGCCAAGGTCCGCAACTGGCTCCTTCAGAATCGCGGCATCGAAATCGCCGGCGGCTTCGGTCCCCTCGCCGGCAAAGTCTTCCGCATCGGAACGATGGGCTACGGTTCCACCGAAGACAACGTCGCCTTCATCCTGGAAGCTTTGGCGGAAGCGCTGAAGGCCTGATCGCAGAAACGTGGGACAGGCGATCGCGTTTTGTCGCCTGTCGTTTTATCGCATCGGCATTCTTCCCTGATACAATCCAAGTAGCGCTGACGGAAACGCAGCGACTCGAACTCTCGCCGCCTTTTTCAGGCTGCATGTAAGTCCGGGACTTGATCGACGTCTGACAGGTACCAAGGCTATGCTCGATAATCTGCTCCAACCCGCCGCATCGGCCAACGATTTTCTCTACGCCAAAGCAGCCGCCCGCAGGCTTTCCATGGTGACCTGCTACGACTACTCCTTCGCGCGCCTGCTCTCCGAAACCGCTATCGACGGCATCCTGGTGGGCGATAGCGTCGCCATGGTGATGTACGGCCACCCTTCCACGCTTTCCGCCACGGTGGACCTCATGCGCCTCCACACCGAGGCTGTCTCGCGCGGCGCGCCCGGCAAGTTCCTCGTCGCCGACCTGCCCTTCCTCTCGTATCGCAAGGGCATTCCCGCGGCGCTTGACGCCGCACAGGCGCTGATGAGCGCCGGCGCCCACGCCCTGAAACTCGAAGGCGTCGATGGTCACGAGGACGTCATCCGGCGCATGACCGAAAGCGGCATTCCGGTGATGGGCCACCTCGGGCTTCAGCCGCAGTCCGTCCGCAGTTATGGCGGATTCAAGATTCAAGGCCGCGGCGAAGAGGCCGGCCGGGAGATCCTCCGCCAGGCTCTGGCGCTGGAGGAACTCGGCGCCTTCGCCGTCGTCCTGGAATGCATTCCCGCGCCCCTCGCCCGCGAGGCCACCAGCGCCCTGCGCATCCCCACCATCGGGATCGGAGCCGGCGCAGCCTGCGACGGCCAGATCCTGGTGCTCCAGGATCTGCTCGGCATGAACCCGGACTTCCGGCCCCGGTTCGTCCGCTCGTTCTGGGATGGCGCCGGCAGCATCCACGACGCCATCAGCCGTTACGATGCGGCCATCAAGAGCGGCGCCTTTCCCGCCGGCGAGGAGAGCTACCAATGATGCGCGTCTGGCGCAGCCTCGACCAGTGGACCGAACGCCGCCGCGCCATCGGCGGACAGGATGCCGGCTTCGTCCCCACCATGGGAGCCCTGCACCGCGGGCATGCGTCGCTGGTGGAACGTTGCCGCGCCGAAAACCAGGTCGCCGTAGCCAGCATTTTCGTGAACCCCTCGCAGTTCAACGACCCCCGCGACCTGGACCGCTACCCGCGCACGCTCGACCGCGACCTCGCGCTGCTTGAACGACTCGGCGTCGATGATGTGCTCGTGCCCGCCGCGCACGAGCTGTACCCCAACGGCTATCGCTTTCGCATCGAAGCCGGCTGCCTCACCAGCGTGATGGAGGGCGCCCATCGCCCCGGTTTTCTGCAAGGCGTCATGACCATCGTGATGAAGCTGCTCCACCTCGCCGGCGCCCGCCGCGCCTATTTCGGCGAGAAGGATTTTCAACAGCTCCAGGCCATCCGGGAAATGGCAGGCGACTTCTTTATTCCCACCGAAATCGTAGCCTGCCCGACCGTCCGCGCCGCCTCCGGCCTGGCCGAAAGCTCGCGCAACGCCCTGCTATCGGACACCGCGCGTGAAAAGGCGGCACTGATCTTCCACGCGCTCACCACCGCCGCCACAGCCGCCGAGGCATCCGCCACGCTCGCCGCCGAAGGCTTCACCGTAGACTACGTGGAAGACCACTGGGACCGCCGTTTCGCCGCCGCCACCCTCGGAGGCGTGCGCTTAATCGATAACGTCCCGCTGAATCCCCATCCCCAACCCCTATCCCCAACCCCCATCTAACATGCTCCTCTGTCTCGATGTCGGCAATACCCAGATCTTCGGCGGCGTCTTCGATCGCGCCGAACTGAAGGCCACCTTCCGCCGCACCTCTCATATCCGCGCCTCCTCCGACGAGTACGGCACGTTCCTCCGCACCGTGCTGCGCGAAAACGGCGTCGCGCCGGAACAGGTAGACGGCGGAGCCATCTGCTCGGTGGTGCCGGATGTGGTTCACTCCCTCCGCAACGGCTTCCGCAAATACTTCCGGCTGGACCCGTTCCTGCTCCAGCCCGGCGTCAAAACCGGCCTGAAGATCCGCTACCGCAATCCCCTGGAGGTGGGCGCGGACAAAATCGCCAACGCCATCGGCGCGGTGGAACGGTACCCCGGCCGCAACGTCCTGATTGTGGATTTCGGCACCGCCACCACGCTCTGCGCCGTCACCAAAGATAAGGAATACCTGGGCGGAGTCATCACTCCGGGCATCCACACTTCCATGGCGGCGCTGGAATCCAACACCGCGCGCCTGCCCGTGGTGGAGATCGTCCGGCCCGCCGAAATCCTGGGACGCTCCACCGTGGAGAGCATCCAGTCGGGCCTGTATTACGGCACCCTGGCCGCGGTGCGATCGCTCCTCGCCGCGGTCACCGCGCGCCACTTCGCCCAGGAACCGCCGGTGAGATTAGGAACCGGCGGCTTCGGCCGCCTGTTTGAAGGAGAGGACCTGTTCGACGCCTTCCTGCCCGAACTCCCGCTCATCGGCCTGCGCCACGCCGTCGAGCTTTCCGCTACGCCGCCAAAATCCGTTGCAGATTCTCACCCAGAATGAGCCGCGCGTCCGCCGCGCTGATTCCCATATCGGACAGGGTTCGCGTCTGCGCCTCATACACCTCGTGGTTCCAGCCGCGCGGAAAGAACGACGAGTCCGTGCCGAACAGCAGGCGCCCCGCCCCCGCAACGTCCATCGCCCGGTGAAATACCGTTTTCAGATCCAGACCCTCGTAACGCATCCACGAATTGCTGCTGGAAGTATCCAGGTAGACGTTGGGACAGAGATCCGCCAGCATCAGCGCCTCCCGAAGAAAGCCCGCCCCGAAGTGCGGCACCACGAACGGCACCTGCGGATATCGCTGCGCCGCCGCATGCAGTTCCAGCGGATTGGAGTGACGCATATCGAACGGCGAAGGCAGCCCCAGTTTCTTCCGCACGCCCACGGTAAGCACGCCGCGGTGCACGAAAACCGCCTGCCGCTGCGCCGATGCCTGCTGCAGCAGCCCATCCACGCACTCGTCGTGCAGCGAATACCCGTGCATGGAGGGAAACAGGCAAATCGCATTCAAGCTTGGATTCACGGTGGCCTGCGCCAGGGGGTTGATCATGGCGTAGGCGAAAAAGCGCCCGGGCGCCGCCGCCTGCGCGGCGATGACCGAAGGCTCGTCGCCCGGAACGCTGGCGATCAGCGCCGCCCGCCCCACCCCGTATTGGTCCAGCTCATCGCGCCAGCGCAGCGCCAGTTCTTCGGCATTGCCGGGGAAGTCCCACCCCACCGCGGTCGCCACCTCGCGCTGGTCCTTGCCGCATTGCGACCCGAGCGCTTCCAGAAAGCGGCGCGAAAAAAAATGTACGTGCGCGTCGGCGACGTCGCAGTTACCCCACGGAGTTTGCATCCGGTTTGTTCCAGTGTGTGATGCCGGCGGCCAGCGCCAGTTGGGTCAGCCCCGCCACGTTATTTACGCCCAGCTTCTTCATCATGGTCTTACGATAGCTGCGCACCGTCTGCAGCCCCAAATCCAACAGCACCGCGATATCCTTGCTGGTCTTTCCCTCGGCCACCAGCCGCAACACCTGCAACTCCCGCGGCGACAGCGATTCCAGCGGGCTCCGGTCGTGCGTCTCCAGATCGCCCCGCTGAATGCGTTGCAGCAGCCGGTCCGACACCTGGGAACTCAGGTAACTGCCGCCGCGCGCCACCGTGCGCAGCGCGTCCAGCAGTTCCGTCGAAGACGCCTTCTTCAGCACGAACGCGCGCGCCCCGCTGCGAATCGCGCTCACCACCGAGTTCTCGTCATCGTACATCGACAGGATCACCACCTTCACTTTCGGGCAGTGACGCAGCAGTTCCGTCGTGGCCTCAATCCCGTTCATTCCGGGTAGCCCGATGTCCATCAGAACAATGTCGGGGTTGGTCTTCTTGCACAGTTGCACGGCATCGCCACCGTTTTCCGCTTCCCCCACAACCCGGTAATCGCTCCCGCGTTCCAGAATCGTCTTCACACCGTCGCGGACCAGTTTGTGATCATCGACGAGAACAACGTCGAATGGCATAGTCTCCTCAGACACCTTCCGCGGCGGCGCGCACGCTCGTACCGGTACTCCGATTGCTAGTGACGGAGAAGTCCAGCCCGGCCTGTGCGGCGTAATGTTCCATGCTCAACAGCCCCAGGCCGCGGCATCCTCCTGCTACATCGCCCCGGTCGAACCCTCGTCCATTGTCGCGCACCTCCAGAACTGGCGCATTCCGTGTGGACTTTACCGCGATTTCAATCATAGAGCAACTGGAATGTTGTACCGCGTTCTCCACGGCTTCCTGCGCAATCTGGTAAAGTGCCAGGGCCAGCTTGGGATCTATTTTGAGTGACGGGTCCACGTTCAGCCGGATGGTTCCGGTAAAGCGCTCCCCAACGCGTGCCGCCAGCCGGTCCAGCGCCGGTCGCAAACCCGCCCGTTCCACCGTGGCGGGGTTCAATTCGTAGCTGTACTCGCGGACCTCTTCCATCATGCTTTCGAGCAGCTTCTGCACTTCCGCAATGCGCGCGCAACCTTCCGGCGAAGTGCTTTCCAGGTCCATCCGGACCAAATCCAATTGCAGCCCCAGCGCCGTCAGATTCTGCCCTACGGCGTCGTGCAGAAACTTGGAAACCATGGCGCGTTCGAATTCCTGGGCCTTCAACGCACCCAGCACCGTGTTGCGCAGTTCGCGTTCGGCCTTGGCCCACTGTGTGCTTTCGCGGGCCATGCAGGCGGCGTATTTGATCTTGCCTTCCGTTCGAACCGGGAATACGGAAACGCTCCAACTGGTATCGCGGCAGCGCTCCCGCAGAATCAGTGTTTCGCCTCGCAGCGCCTGAGCGGAGCGCGCCTTCCACGTGGCTGCCAGATCGGGCTCCAGAACCTCGGACACTTTCCGGCCCAGCAATTCCGATCCCGGCTTACCCAGAATACAGGACGTGTCGCCGTAGATGCGGTGAAAAACACCCGCCGCCGTGACTACCCAATGGCAAGCCGGACTCTGCTCCAGCACCAGTTCGGCAAGAGATTGGGGATCGGCCACGGCTGGCCTTATCGCTTTCGCGCGACGACTTTGCGCACCGCGGCGGCGACGTCCACGGCAACCAGGCCGTATTTCTCCAACAGTTCCTCGGGCTGGCCGGATTCCGCGTAGGTGTTCTGAATGCCCACAAACTCCATGGGAACCGGAACCGTTTCCGCCACTACTTGCGCCACCCGGACACCCAGTCCGCCGTCCACCAGGTGCTCTTCCGCTACCACGATGGCGCCCGTCTCGGCGGCCGCCTTGCGAATCGCGTCCCGGTCCAGCGGCTTCGCCGTGTGCATATCGATCACCCGGACCGAAATTCCTTCCGCATCCAGAGTGTCCGCCGCCAGCAGCGCCTGCGCCACCAGAAGCCCGTTGGCGATCACCGTCACATCCTTGCCATCCGCCACTTGGATCGCCTTGCCGATTTCGAATTTCTGATCCGCGCCGTACACGATGGGGCATTTCGGCCGGCCCGTCCGTACGAACACCGGACCCACGTGCGCCGTCGCCTCCCGAATCAGCGCCTTGCACGAATTCTCATCCGCCGGCGCGATCACCACGAAGCCCGGCAGCGAGCAGGCCAGCGAAATCTCTTCCACGCTCATCTGCGAGGGGCCGTCTTCGCCGATCGAAATGCCGCTGTGCGTACCCACAACTTTCACGTTCAAGTTGGGATACGCCACCGAGACGCGTAGCTGCTCGAAGCCCTTGTTCATCACGAACGCCGAGAAGCTGGACACGAACGGAATCTTGCCCGCATAGGCCAAACCGGCGCCGATCCCTACCATGTCGGCTTCGGCGATGCCTACCGAAACAAAACGGTCGGGAAATTCCTTCGCGAAATAAGTGGTCATCGTCGACTTGGAAAGATCCGCGTCGCACACCACGATGTCCTTGTTCTCGCGCCCCAGTTCCACCAGCGTCCGGCCGAAGGCTTCCCGCGTGGCCGCGCCGAGTTTGATTTCGAATTTGGTCTTCGCCGGCATATTATCTCAGCTCCTGTAAAGCCAGTACCATCTCGGCCGGCGTGGGAGCCGTACCGTGGAATTTCGGGTTGTTCTCCATAAACGAAACACCCTTGCCCTTAATGGTGTGAGCCACAATGGCGGTCGGTTTGCCCTTGGTGGCTTCCGCTTCCTCGAGTGCCTTCTTGATGGCCACCAGGTCGTGACCGTCGATTTCCAGAGTGTGCCACCCGAACGCGCGCCATTTGTCGGCCAGGGGAGCCACCTCCATGATGTCTTTGACGAAACCGTCGAGCTGAATCCGGTTATAATCCGTGATCGCGACGATGTTGTCCATCTTGTGGAATGCCGCCGCCATGGCGCCTTCCCAGACCTGCCCTTCCTGAGATTCGCCATCGCCCAGCATCACGTAGGTGCGCGACGGGCTGCCGTTGAGGCGAGCCGCCAGGCCCATCCCGATCGCCAGCGAAACACCGCCGCCCAACGAACCGGTCGATGCCTCAAGACTATGGATGAAGCGCACGTCGGGGTGCCCCTGATAAACCGAGCCCAGTTTGCGCAGGGTGTTGAGCTGATCCATCGGTGTATCGGGATACCCGGCTTCGGCCATGGCGCAATACAACACCGGCGCGGCGTGGCCTTTGGAAAGAATGAAGCGGTCGCGATCCTTCCACTTCGGGTTCTGCGGATCGATTTTCATGTAGTCGAAAAAGAGCTCGACCACAATCTCCACCGCGGAAAGCGAACCACCCGGGTGGCCCGATTTCGCAGTGCCAATCATCTCAATAATCTCACGCCGAATACGCTTGGCGATGTCTTGAAGTTCCGGTATTGTTCTTGGCATGGGAACCCTTTTATTCTATCAGGCCGGTCAGGCGCCCCCGCCCCCGCGTCCGCTCGCCCGGGGGGGTGCGCGACAGGAATCGAGCAAAATCCCTGACAGAGACGCGACCGTGAGGGAGCGTTTTCCGCCCACTTTTCATGAAAGATCGTGTGACTCGAAGACGCTCATGGCGTCACTCTGCTCGGCCAGGACGTACTGCACGGCCGCCGCGATGTGCTGCGGTTTCCACAGCCATCGTGTGCTGCCGTGGCGTGCCCATCGCTTCCGGTTCGGTCCATCCAAGCCCATCCGATTCAGCCGGCGGCTGGCATAGGCCTTGAAATCGTTCATCACTCGCTCGGGCGCAATCTCCGCTTCCACCACCGTATGCACGTGATTGCTTCGTACATAGGCCGCCAGCAGGCTCCAACCACGATGCCCGCATACGCCCCGAATCGCTTCCAAAACGGTCTCGCGACGGATCCGGTCCAGGTAATAGGGAGGCTGATCCATGCCTTGCTCCTCCCAGGCGGCACGAACGGAATTAGGTTCTAAAATCGGGGTTCCAGGTACATTATGAGCGGGATCGACCGAGCCGGATTCTTCGCCGTGCAGGTGGCAGCCATAGCAGGCAAACGGAATCAGGTAAGTCACCAACGTCACTCCAATCTAATCAGTTGCAGGCTGGGTGGCAAGGGTGCTGCTGGAAGGTGCGGCCTGCTGATTGAAGTAGACAGCTTCTCCCGCCTTGTCCTGCGGGAGGGGCGAGGCCAGATGAGCATAGTACGATTTCCACGCAGATCGCACCCGTCTAAACATCGGGTTCTGCCTGAAAAAGCGTCGCTCTGGCGTGAAGAATTCAACATCGATCAAGTTCAGTGCTTCAATATGATTCGCTGACAATCGGGCGCCACGAGTAGCCATTACGGTCCGAAAGAGGTTGAGCCTTCTGGCGTAAAGCCGTAAGGATCTAACGCTCCCTAACCATCGCGTCTCTGAATCGGGTCGCCCCCCGCCCGCGCCGGAAAAAGAATGCGAACTCTTGGCCCGCTTGTTCGTATTACCACTCAGAGTGTTCCCATGAATTTCGCATCCGACCTCCGTTTTGCCTTCCGTAGTCTTTCCAAGGCCCCCCTGTTCACCGGCGTGGCGGTGCTTTCCCTGGCCCTCGGCATCGGCGCCAACACCGCCATCTTCTCGCTCATTGACCAGTTGATGCTGCGCCTGCTCCCGGTGCGGAACCCCACCCAACTCGTCCTGCTCGACAGCCGTGGCAATCACATGGGCAACAACCGCGGCGCGAACAGTTTCTCCTACCCCATGTACCAGGATTTCGCCGCGCGCAACCAGGTCTTCAGCGGCATCCTGGCACGTGTCGCCACACCGGTCAGCATGAGCTTCAGCGGGCAGACGGAGCGGGCCTCCGGTGAGATGGTGTCGGGCACCTATTTCCAGGCTCTGGGCGTGGGCGCGGCGGTCGGCCGCACCATCGCGCCGGATGACGACAACACCGTCCTGGGTCACCCCGTGGTGATGCTGAGCTACCGCTACTGGCAGGGCAGGTTCGCCGGCGACCCTTCCGTCCTCAACAAAACCATGGTGCTGAATGGACACAATTTCACCGTCATCGGCGTCGCCGGCCGCGGCTTCGACGGTATTGAGCCGGGCTCCATCACTCAATTGTTCGTGCCGGTCACGATGAAGGCATGGATGACTCCCAACGGCGCCGGACTGGAGGAACTGAACGATCGCCGCAGTACCTGGCTTCAGATCGTCGGGCGGCTGAAACCCGGCGTCAAGTCCCAACAGGCCCAGGCGTCCATGCAGGTGCTCTTCCACCAGATCATCGAGCAGGAGGCCCAGGACCCGCAAATCTCCCGCGCGTCGGAGTACGACCGCCGGGAGTTCCTCAAATCCACCATCCATTTCTTGCCGGCGGCCACGGGCCGCTCTTTTCTGCGCGAACAGATGACCAGGCCGCTTGAGGTGCTCATGGCCATCGTCGCGCTGGTGCTGCTGATCGCTTGCGGCAACGTGGCCAATCTCCTCCTGGTGCGCGCGGCCGGACGGCAGCGGGAAATCGCCGTGCGCCTGGCGCTGGGCGCCGGACGATGGCAGATCATGCGCCAGTTGCTGGCGGAAAGCATGATACTCTCGCTCACCGGCGGCGTCTTGGGCGTCGCCGTGGCCTATGCCGGCGCCAGAACGCTGCTCGGCTTCCTGCCGCAGGGTAGCAGTCCGCTGGGCCTGGCGGCCACGCCGGATGCGGGCGTTCTGTTGTTCAACTTTGGTGTGGCTCTGGTCACCGGACTGCTCTTCGGCCTGGTCCCCGCGCTGCAAGCCACCAACCCCGCGGTAGCGCCTACACTCAAGGACCAGGCGGGCGCGGTGGCCGGCACCAGTCACGGGCGCCTTCGCAAATCCCTGGTAATCGCGCAGGTGACGCTCTCCCTGCTGCTGTTGATCGGCGCCGGCCTGTTCATTCGCAGTCTCCGGAACCTGCGCGATGTGGGGCCCGGATTCCCGGCGAGCAACCTGATCGCCTTCACCGTCGATCCCTCGCTGAACAGCTACGAGGGGTCCCGTTCCATCGCTTTCTTCCGCGAACTGGATCGCCGCCTGGCCGCGTCGCCCGGTGTGCAGTCGGCCTCCCTGGCCATGCAGGCCATTCTCCAAAACGACGAGTGGGACAGCACCATCAACCTGGAAGGCTACACCTCCAAGCCGGGCGAGGATATGAACCCGCAATTCAATGGCATCAGTCCGGGCTACTTCGCGACACTCGGCGTGCCCCTGCTGGAAGGCCGCGATTTCGACGATCGCGACACCGGCACCCTCAAGCATCCCGGCATCCCGTTCCCGGTTCCCAACGTGATTATCGTGAACGAAAAGCTGGCCAAACGGTATTTCGGCAATCGCACTCCCATTGGCAGGCACATCGGATTCGGCAACGAACCGGGCGCCATTGCCGACATGGAGATCATCGGCGTCGTGAAGGACTTCAAATATATGGGTGTCCGCGGCGACATAACCCGTCAGGCCTTCATCCCGTACCAGGGGCTTCCCTTCGCCCGAGACATGACCTCTTACGTCCGTACCGCCATGCCGCCCGAGCAGGCGTTCAACATGATCCGGCGCGTGGTGGCCGGGCTGGACGGCAACCTGCCCGTGTACAACATGCGCACGCTCGAAAGCACCATCGACGCATCGCTGTTGAATGAACGCCTGGTCGCCTCCCTTTCGGCGCTCTTCGGCGGGTTGGCCACCCTGCTCGCCATGATCGGGCTGTATGGCGTGATGGCTTACACGGTGGAGCAGCGGACCCGGGAGATCGGCATTCGCGTGGCCCTCGGCGCCAGCCGCGGCAACGTGGTCTGGCTGGTGATGAAGGAAGTGGTGGCGATGGTCGGCATCGGCTTTGCGATCGGCCTTCCGGCGGCGTGGCTGTCGGTGAGGCTGGTGGCCAGCCTGCTGTACGGGATCCGGCCGGACGACCCGGCCGTTATCGCCGCCGCGATGACGGTGCTCGCGGCCGTCGCCCTGCTTGCCGGCTACCTCCCCGCCGCCCGTGCGTCGCGCGTCGATCCCCTGCGCGCCCTGCACTACGAATGACGGCGCCGTCACTCCTCTCGCAGAGCCGCCATGGGGTCTGTCCGCATCGCGCGCCGCGCCGGAATCAGCGTCGCCAGCGCGGCCACCGCGATCAGCCCGAGGGGCACGCTCGCCATCGTTAGCGAATCGTGCGAACTTACGCCCCAGAAGACGAACGCCACGACTCTCGCCACCCCGAATGCCGGAATCAGTCCCACCATCACGCCCACCGCCGCCGTCCGCATCCCGCGCCCGAAAATCATGCGCAGCACACCGGTCTGCCCCGCGCCGAGCGCCAGCCGGATTCCGATCTCGTGCGTCTGCTGCGACACCACATACGACATCACGCCGTACACCCCAATCACCGAAAGCGCCAGCGCCAGCACTCCGAAGCTGCCCATCAGCCACGCCAGGTAATGCCAGCCGAAAGCCTCCTGCTGAACCAGCACCTCCATGGTTGCCAGATTGTCGATGGGCTGTTCCCGGTCCACCGAGCGGATGGCCGCCGATACCGCCGGCGCCAGCGTCATCGGGTCGCCTGCGGTGCGGACCGCGATGTTCATTTCGCGCTCCGGAAACTGGGCGTACGGCACGTACACCATGGAGTGCGGGCTGCGATCCAGGGCGCTGTACGGAATATCGGCCACCACGCCCGCGACGGTAATCCACGGATGCCCCGCGTCGCCCAGCCTGAGGCGGCGTCCGATGGGCGATTCGTTCGGCCACCAGCGCCGCGCCATGTATTCGGTGATCACCGCCTGCGGCTGCAAGTCGCCATTCAGCAACCGGCCGGAGCGCAGCGCAATAAACAGCGTCTGAAAATAATTCAGGCTTACGGCCTGCACGCGCACCGTAGGCGGCGAGCCCGCCGGCATCTGCCGGTTCTCAATCGCCAACTGCTCGGAACTGGCATGCCTGCTGTAGGGCAGCGCCGTGACAGCCGCCGCGGATCGCACACCCGGCAGCCCGCCAATGCGCGCCAGCACGTCATCGTAGAAGCCCGCCACTGGCCGGTTTTCGTGATACTTTTCTTCGTTCAGCACCAGCCGCAGCGTGAGCAGGGATGCCGGTTGCCCTTCCGGCGTTGCGGCCACCAGGGTGCGGAAGCCGCGCACCGTAAGCCCCGCGCCCGTCAGCAGCACCAGCGCCAGCGCGATCTCCACGGCCACCAGCGCCGACCGCAATCGATGCCGCGCCGGCGGCGCAAACCGGTTCTGCCAGAGGTTGCGCGAGCAGCGCCACGCCGGCGCCAGGCCGGAGAGAATTCCACTGGCCGCCGCCGCGCCCAATGCGAAAGCCAGAGCGCGCCGGTTCAGTTCGATCCCGGCCCAACCCGCCATATATCGCCGGATCTCCAGCGGGATCGACCACTTAATCGCCGCCAGGCTCCAGCGCGCCGCCACCAGCCCCAACACCGCGCCCACCAGTGCCAGCAGCATGTTTTCCGTCACCAGTTGCCGCACAATCCGCCAGCGCCCGGCCCCCAGCGCGGCGCGTACCGCCACCTCGCGCCAGCGGTTGGTGGCGCGCGCGAATTGCAGGTTGGCCACATTCACGCAGCAGATCAGCAGCACGAACAGCGATGCGCCCGCCAGCATCATCGCGTACACCGGGAAATAGTCGCCCAGCATGGCGCGGTCCAGCGACCATGCCACGAATCGCCGCGATTGGTTGGTGGCCGGGTACTCCTGCTCCATCCGTGGCCCGATGGTATTCAGTTCCGTCGCCAGGTTGCCCAGCGTGCGGCCCGGCTTCAGCCTGCCCGCCGTTTCCAGTACCGCCGTCGCCCGCGAATGCCGCTCTTCCGGCGAGAGCGCCATGGGCTGCCACAGGTCCCGCCAGCCGCGCGGAAATTTGAACCGCGCCGGCATCACTCCGACCACCGTGCAATCTCTTCCGTCTACCCGCGCTGTGCGCCCCACAATCCGCGGATCGCTTCCGAAATGATGGCGCCAGAGGTCATCGCTGATCACCACCACCCGGTCGCGCCCTGGCTGGTCTTCGCCCGCCTGAAAGCCGCGCCCCATCGAGGGTTGCACGCCCGCCACTTCGAAAAAATTCAGCAGCACCCGCGCCGCTTCCACGCGCACCGGCTCTCCGCCCGCGTCCACAATGCTGGCTTGCACGGTCTTCCACCCGGTCAGGCTATCCAGCGTGGTGGCGTTGGCGCGGATCTCCTCCCAGTCTCCCGGCGAAATGGCCGACGCAATGTGCGGATTTCCCGGCACCGCCTGCAGTACGCTGGCGATCGTATCCTCTCGCGGCAGTGGCAGCGATTGCCGGAGCACCGCGTCGAACATCGTGAAAATCGAAGTCGTCGCGCCGATACCCAGCGCCAGCGTCAGTGCCGATACGGCCGCGAATCCGGGATCGCGCCGCATTTGCCGCAGCGCATAACGCACGTCCTGAGCCAGCGTCTCCAGCCAGCCGAACGTCCACAGGTCCCGGCACTGCTCCTTGACGAACCCGGCATTACCGAACGCCCGCCGCGCTGGCAGCGCAGCGCCCAGCTTGGCTGCGCGCATCGCCAAATGGAAATTCATTTCGTCTTCCAGGTCGCGCTCCAGTTGGCCGCGCCGCGCCAGTGCCTTCAAACGAAGCCACAGGTTGGTGAGCTGCTCCATCATGCCGTCTCCATGATTCGTCCGATCGCCGCCGCCATCCGCGCCCAGTAAGCCGCTTCGTCCGCCAGTTGCCTGCGTCCCGCGGTCGTCAGCCGGTAAAATTTGGCGCGGCGGTTGTTATCGGAAATGCCCCACTCCGCCGCCAGCAGGCCGCGTAATTCCAGGCGGTGCAGCGCCGGATACAGCGCGCCTTCCTCTACCCGCAGCACCTCCTCGCTCCGGCTTTGGATGTGCTCCATAATCGCGTACCCGTGCATCGCTCCGCGCGCCAGCGTTTTGAGAATCAGCATGTCCAGGGTGCCCTGCATCAGTTCGCCCGTTTTCTTATCCGCCATGGCTATGCTCCCAGCCCCAGGTCGTACGAATCCGCCAGGTCCTCGTATAGCAATTTCGATTCGCCCCAGCCGTCGCGGCGCAGCTTGCGCGCCCACACATAGTCGAACGTGAACCACACCAGGTACACCGGATACAGAAAAGGAATTTCAGCCGCGGCCGCAATCATGCCCGATACCAGCGGAATGATGACGCACAGCACCCCAAAGTATCCGCCCAGTACGGCCACCAGCGGTTTTTGGGCCGGCCGGTAGGAACACGTGAAGGGCAATTGCTGCCAGCTATGAAAGCGCACCTCGAAGATGAACAGCGACACCAGCACCTGCAGAATCGTCATGCGCACTGTCATTCCCCAGCCCAAAATAACCACCGCCACCGGCGTCAGCACCGCGTAGACCGGCAGCACCGCGTAGGCCATCACGAATCGCTCCATCGCCCGCATCCACTGCTTGCGCCCCAGGCTCTCGGTGATTTGGAACATCCAGTTAGCGCGCAGTTCGCTCGGCACAGACATCACGTGCCGGATGCCGCTCAGCATCACTACCGAGCAGGCCAGCGGCCAGAACAGCACCAGGAACCGCACGGCTTTCAAGCCGCCGTGGCGCGCGAAGATCGCCCCGTCGATCATCGAGCTGTTCAGCATGATGGCCAGCGCGCCGCCGATATACGCCAGCCACAAAATGCGATGGCTGCGGCTTCGGGCCAGCGTCTTGGCCATGAACTGCATCGCCGCCTCCTGCTGCGGATCGCGCGCTAGCAGGTGCAGCAAGCTGAACCGCCTTACGCGCGGCGCCGCCAGTTGCACCGGCGTTTCCAGCAGCAGTTTGCGGTAGCGGCGGTTGCTCAGAAGATACGTGCATACGCTGAGCACCGCCGCCACACCGGAGGCGGCCAGGGCTCTCTGACCCATGGCAGCGAAGAAGGGGCTGGGATCGCCCACAAGGTTTTCGTGCAGCCCGGTGAACCAGACCGGCGGCAGCCACGCGCCGAATTGCGCCAGCCGCGCGATCGTCCCCGGCTGCCACTCTTTGATCGACCAGCTATACAGGCCGCCCAGCAGCAGCACCGCGATCAGCGCCCCTTGCACGTATACCGAAACGCGCGCGAACCACCGCGCCGGCAGCAGATTCAACAGCGCCCCCTGCAGCGCCAGAATGCCGAAGAACACGAAGAAGCAGGCCAGCCCCGAAGCCGCTGCCTGCGCGCCCATGTGAAACAGAAACGAGGCGTGCTCCTGCCACCGGCCGGTGAATTCGAGCGGCGCGATGAGGCTGGGAAGCAGGTTCATGGCAACGATAATTGCCGTGGAGAAGATCAGGACGGACAGGAATCGCGCCGTGAAAATCTGCCGCGAGAGAATCGGCTTGCCCGCCAGCGCCAGGTAATCCCGCCCGCTCGGAAACAGCGACTGCCATTCCAGCAGCGCCACCAGTCCCGTGATACAGAAAACCAGCGTCACCAGCGAAAGCTCATCGGCGATGGTCGCGGCGCGTAGCGCTTCGGCATGTCCCGCCAGCGCGCGATACTTGGCCGCCGCCTGCGGATCCAGATACCCTTCGCGGATCAGCAGAATGCCGGCCGGCAGCAGCAGCGAGATCGCGCCCACCGCCACGTTCTGCCATTGGCCCGGCGCGCCCCATTCGCCATCGAACATGCGCCCCAGAAAATGCCGCACCAGTTCGAACTGCACGCCGCGCGTTTCCCGGAACCACGTCATGCCTGCATCACCTCCAGAATGTGATGGGCCACAGCCTGATGGTCCCGCTCCTCGGTCAATTCGCCGAAGATGCCCTCCAGCGACGGCTGGTGCATCAGCGTCCGCAGGTTCTCGATCGAATCGTGCGCGGCCACCCGCCCCTTGCGGAGAATCAGCACCTGCGAGCAGACCTTTTCCACCACTTCCAGCACATGCGAGCTATAGAAAATGATGCGCCCCTGCGCCGCCAGCCCCTCGATGAGATCGCGAAAAATCAGCGAGGTGGTCACGTCCAGGCCCGAAAGCGGCTCGTCGAACAGCAGAACTTCCGGATTGTGCAACAGCGCCGCCGAGAGCAAAATCTTCTGGCGCATGCCTTTGGAGTGCGCCGAGAGCGGCGCATGCTGATCGTCCCACAGCGAAAACAGGTGCAGGAACTCGTCGATCTTGGGCTCCAGCAGTTTGCGCCGCATCCCGTAAAGCCTCCCGGAAAGCTGAAGGTACTCTCGTCCCGAAAGGTGCGGATACAGGTGCGGCTCTTCGGGCACATAGCCCAGGCGCGATTGAAACGCCGGCAGATCGTCGATCACGCTTTCGCCGTGGAACAGCACTTGCCCGGAGGTCGGCTCCAGCAGCCCGATGATCATCTTGACGGTGGTGCTCTTGCCCGCGCCGTTGGGCCCTACGTAGCCCAACACCTCGCCCGGCGCAATCCGGAAGCTGACGTCCTGCACCGCCATCGCGTGGCCGTATCGCTTGCTCAACGAGCGAATTTCCAACATCGCCTGCCTCCCATAATCGATTTATGGGAAGTATGCGGCGATTTTGTCCGGAATGCAAGGCCTACCGGAAACGGTCCGGTTTCGTCGGTGGCGCGCCGCAGCACTCTTTCAGGTCGCCATCGCCTCCACGCGCAGACGCGGCCTTCTCCGCCAGTGTCATAGTTCTCGGCTTGCACGTTTCTTCCCCAAAATGCGTCATCCCGGCTAGGGAGGCACTGAATGAAGTTGGCTGCCTTGTTACTCTTGTGCGCAGGTGCTTCTGCGCAGTCGTTCGATGTGGCATCTTTCACACGGATTCCTCCCGGCACGCGCCACGGCGGTACCACGCGCGAAGTCACTCCCACCAGCCTGACCATCCGCAACGCCACGCTCGGCAACAGCATTTTCTGGGCCTTTGGGTACGAGAATTATCGCGTCGTGGGACCCAACTGGCGCGACTTTCCCACCGACGTCGTGTACAACATCGCCGCCAAGACCGGCAATCCCGTCTCCGAGGCCGAAATCAAACAGATGTTCCAGAACCTGCTGCGGGCGCGGCTCTCTTTCGCCTTCCATCTGGAACCCAGAAACCTCCCCGTCTACGCTCTGGTGGTGGACCGGGGCGGGCCTAAATTTCAGAAGTCGGCGCCCACCGGAGACCAGTCGATGACCTCTGCGGGCATGTATTCCACCAGGTTCGAGCGCGTCTCCATGGCTCAGTTCGTTCTGACCATGGACCCTCCCTGGACCTCGCGCCACGTGGTGGATGAAACCGGATTGACCGGCCTTTACGATTTCACCCTTAATCTCGCGCCCTTCGTCCTCGATCCCCAGACCGGCAAGGCGATTCTCGATGCCCGGGGAGCCATCGACGAAGAGAGCGCGCTCATTCAGGCCCTCCCCAGGCAACTCGGACTCCGCCTGGAACGCAAAACCGCGCCCCTCGAAGTCATGGTCATCGACCACGCAGAGAAAGACCCGACAGCCAACGATTGAACACTGGCTCTTGACGGAATACAGGCAGAATACATATACTCGAAATACTTATATGCCGGATGCCCTCAAGCCCGCGGATTTCCATATACTCTTGGCGTTAACCCAGGGACCGCGCCACGGCTACGGACTGATGAAAGAAGTCGAGCGGGAGTCTCGCGGCGGTGTCCGGCTCGAGATCGGTTCTCTGTACCGGCTGCTCGCGCGATTGCTCGACAGCGGCCTGATCGAAGAGGCTGACGAGGACGAGCGCCGCCGCTACTACCGCCTTAGCCGCCAGGGGCACCGCGTCCTCAAAGCGGAAGCGGAGCGGCTTGCGGGTCTGGTGGCGCTCTCCCGGGCGCGAAAACTGCTGCCGGAGGGCCGCGCCTGATGCGTGGATTGGTGGCCGCGCTGCTGCTGCTTTTTCCGGCTGGATTCCGCCGCAGGTTCGGCCCCGAAATGCTGGCCACCTTTGACAGGCGTTGGCAGGAACTGCCCGGCTGGCGCCTCGCCGCGCGGACCGTGCTGGATCTGGTATTCGCCGCCGCGCAGGTACGGTTCTCCCGCCGCGCGACTCCCAATCCACAACGCAAAGGAGACAAACTCATGACGCTTCTACTTCAGGATCTCCGGTTCGGAGTGCGCACGCTCCTGCGCAGCCGCGGCTTCACCGCAGTCGGGCTGCTCACTCTGGCATTGGGAATCGGGGTGAACACCGCCATGTTCAGTGTCGCGCACGCCGTGCTCTGGCGCTCGTTTCCGTATCCCCATCCCGACCGCCTGGTGACGGTCGGTGAAGTGGATGCTCACGATCCGGACAATTACTGGGGCGCTTCCTGGCCGAACCTGCGCGACTGGCGCAGCCGCGCCACCTCCTTCGAGCATCTTACCGGCGTCATGAACATCCAGCACATTCTGCGGGAAGGCGCCAATCCCATGCGTATCTCGGGCGCCGCCGTCTCGTCTGACTTCTTCCGGATTATGGGTGTGGCCCCGCTTATGGGACGCTTTTTCGGAGAAGCCGAAGACCGCCAGGGAGTGCCCGCCGTGATTGTGCTCAGCCATCGCATGTGGACGGACCTGCTCGGCGGCGACCCCGCCGTCATCGGCCGCTCGCTCCGTTTCGGCCAGACTCCCTATACCGTGATCGGCGTGATGCCCGCGGGCTTCGAATATCGTCAGGCCGAATTCTGGACGCCGCTGGAGCAGGAGGTGGATGACGGACTCCGGACCCACCGGAATATTTGGGTGCTGGATCCGGTGGGACGCCTGCGCCCCGGAGTCTCTCCCGCCGCCGCGGCGAGGGAAGTGGAAGCCATCTCCGCGCAAATTCGCCAGGATCACCCCGAGACCAGGCGCGGGCTGGTGGTCCGCGCCCTGACGCTGCCCGACGCGTTGAGCCGCGATCTTCGCCCGGCGCTTCTCGTCCTGCTGGGCGCCGTAGGCTGCCTGCTGCTGATCGCCTGCGGGAACATCGCCGGCCTGATGCTGGTGCGCGGAACGGCCCGCGCCAGAGAGATGGCCACCCGCCGGGCGCTCGGCGTCGGATATGCGCGCCTGCTCCGTCAACTGCTCACCGAAAGCGCCGTTCTCGCCGTCGCCGGGGGGACGCTGGGAATCGGCCTCGCCTTGCTTGCCACCCGGTCTCTCGAACTCCTGACCCGCGATTCCCGTTTGCAGAATGTGCCCATCGATGGGTCCGTGCTGACTTTTGCCGCTGCCATCACGGTGGCGACTACCATTCTGTTCGGGATCGTGCCTGCCGTCAGCGCCGCGCGCGCCGGAGCCGCCGAAGCGCTCCGCGGCGGAACCCGCACGGCCGGCTCCCGGAAACACGCGCTGGCGCAACAAACCCTGGTAATACTGGAAGTCGCCCTTTGCCTCACTTTGCTCGCCGGGGCCGGTCTCCTGCTGAAGAGCTTTCACCGCTTGTTTGCCGTCAACCCCGGCTTTCGCGCCGAGCGCCTGGTCACCCTGAGAGTCGCGCTGCCTCTGAACTACGATTCGGACGCAGCGGTCAAACGCTTCTACCGCCAGGCGCAGGAAAAGCTCTCCGCCCTGCCCGGAGTCAGCGCCGCCACCATCGCCAGCCAACTGCCGATCACGGGAGGCGAAGGAAACGGCGACATTGCCATTGAAGGCCGGCCCTCCGCCGAAGGCGAACTGGGCGCCACCACGTTCCGCAACGTGATGCCGAACTATTTCGATGTGATGGACATCCCGCTGGTGCGGGGCCGTGCGCTGGAGGAGCGCGACGAAACCTCGAGCCTGCATCCGGTGCTCATCAACGAGGGCTTTGCGCGCCGCTTCTGGCCCGGCGTGGATCCCATCGGCAAGCGCTTCAAGGTGGGTCCGCGGGAACGGGCGCCGTGGCTGACCATCGTCGGCGTAGCCGGCGACGTGCGCCAGATCGGACTCGATTCGCCGGCTCCGTTTTCCACCTATGAGCCGCTGGCATCCAGTCCGCGGTCGCGAGTCGAGTTGGCGGTGCGTGCCGCCGGCGATCCCGGGAGCGTCCTGGCCGCGGTTCAGGGAGCCTTGCGCCAACTCGCTCCCGGACTGCTGATCGACAAGGTCCAGACCATGTCGCAACGGATCGGCCAGACCGTCGCTTCCCGGCGCTTGAACCTTCTTCTGTTCGAGCTCTTCGCCGGGTTGGCGCTGCTGCTGGCTGCCGTGGGACTGTACGGTGTGGTGGCCTACTCCGCCGGCCAGCGTTCCCATGAGTTCGGCATTCGCATCGCGCTCGGCGCGCAGCGTGGCGACGTGCTGCGCCTGGTGATGGGCCAGGGACTGAAGCTGGCCTTGATCGGTGCCGCACTCGGCATGGTGGTGACGCTGTACGTCGCGCGATTAATCAGCGGCCTCCTGTTCGGCGTCCAACCAGGCGATCCGTCCACCCTATTCGCGGTTGCGGCCCTGCTTCTTACGGTCGCGCTTCTGGCATGTGCGATCCCGGCGTACCGCGCCACGCGCATTGCGCCACTGGAGGCGTTGAGGAACGAATGATACCGTCTGCGAATGCCCATTGAGACCGTTACAATGACAGCGTGGCGGGACTTTCGGCCGGCACTCGCGTGGGACCCTATGAAATCCTCGCCGCTCTCGGCGCGGGTGGCATGGGTGAGGTGTGGAAGGCGCGCGACACGCGGCTCGACCGCATCGTCGCGCTCAAATTTTCGCCCGCGCAGTTCAGCGAGCGCTTCGCACGGGAGGCGCGGGCCATCGCCGCGCTGAATCATCCGAACATCGCCCAAATCTACGACGTGGGAGAAAATTACCTCGTCATGGAGTTCGTGGAAGGCGCGCCTTTGCGGGCTTCGGACGATATCCGCGCGCTGCTCGACATCGCTCTGCAAATTGCCGATGGCCTTTCCGCCGCACACGCTGCCGGTATCATCCATCGCGATCTGAAACCCGACAATATACTGATCACCAAAGACCGGCGAGTCAAGATTCTCGATTTCGGCTTGGCAAAACGCCGGCTTCCGGAGCCCGGAGATGCTACCCGCACGATGACCGTCACGGACCCGGGCACGGTCGTCGGGACTGTCGCGTACATGAGTCCCGAACAGGTGCGTAGCCTTGAACTCGACTGTCGCAGCGACCAATTCTCTTTCGGGCTCGTCTTGTACGAACTCGCTACCGGAAAGCGCGCATTTCGACGCGACTCTGCCGCCGAGACCATGACCGCCATCATCCGCGAGGAAGCCGAGCCGCTGCCGCCCACCATCCCTCCGCCGGTGCGCTGGACCATCGAACGGTGCCTGGCGAAAGATCCGGACCAGCGCTACGATTCTACGCGCGATCTTTACCGCGAGCTGCGTCAGACCCGCGATGGGTTGTCACAAACACTCGGCCCGCCCGCGGCGGCTGGCACTGCGGCAACGCGCGCCGCATCCCGGTGGCTGCGGACGGCCGCCGTAGTGATTGCCGTCGCTGCGGCCGCGCTCCTCGGCGCCTGGTTGCAATCGCTCCGGCACATCGTGACGCCGGCATGGTCGGGCGTCCGCTTGGGTGGTCCCGTTGTCGCTCTCTCGCCGCGAGTCTCTCCAGACGGCCAGATGCTTGCCCTGCTTACCCTCGTCAACCGCCAGACCCAGGTCGCGATTATGAAACCCGACGGAGGGAGTTGGAACGTACTGACGCACGATACGACGAATGGTTCCGCTACCAACGTAGCCTGGGCGCGCGATGGCTCCCGGCTCTTTTTCGACCGCTTCTGGGAACGGCCCGCCGGGGTGTATTCGATTCCGCCTCTCGGCGGAGAACCCACTTTGCTGCTGGACGATGGATGGGCCCCGCAGGCGCTTTCTGATGGCAGTCTGGTCGTGCTGAAAAGGACGCTGCGGGGGAACGATCAGGCTTTTCGCTTCTGGCCCGACTCGGGACGAATCCAGCCTCTCCCCGCCTATTTGGAGCGCTACGATAGTGGACCCCCATTGCGCGCCTTCGCGGACGGCGCTGAAATCGTCTTCATTGGAGCCCCGGAAGAGGCCGCACTAGAATCCGGCGCGCAGCCCTACATCCTGGATCTCGCCACCCTCGCATCCCGCCGCCTCGACCCGCAAGCGCCTATCGACCGTCTCGATTTCCAGCTTGGCCTCCCTCTGGCGCCTACTCCCGACGGCATGGCCGTTCTGATGCTGGGCAGGCAGGAGAACAGCTTTGAGCTGATCCGCGTGGAGCGAAACGGCAAACCCGGACACACTCGTGTGCTCTCGTTCTCAAATGGCGTGCCGCCGTTCTATGCGGATGTCGCACCGGCCGGATCCATCTATGTGGACTCGCCCGAAATGAGCGCGTCGATCGCGCGGTTCACCGTGGCGGGCAGACTCATTGCGGAATCGGCCGCGCCCCCTCTGTCTAATCACAGGGTCCTGCGGTTGAACGATGGGCGAGTCCTGATCACCGCGGCGCTCGGCGGCAATTGGCGCCTGCTCAGCGGAAAGATGGGCACGGACTTCCGCCCCTTTCTCCAGGGGGCGGCCCTTGAAACCGCCGATGCTTCGCCCGTGGACGCCGATGAGATCGCGCTTCTGCTCGGCCCTCCAGGGAAGCGTCGTGTCGCCTTTGCCTCCCTTCGCAACGGTGTGATCCGGCGGGAAATTCCGGTCCCCGGCGGCCATGCCACGGCAGTGGCCATTTCGTCCAGCCTGAAAACCATCTATTACGCCGCGCAAGACACGATCTACTCCATGCCGGAGGCTGGAGGGACGTCCGTGCGGCTCGCCTCGGGCGACGACCTCGCCATCGACCCGGCAGGACGAATCCTTATTATCCACTCCAGCAAAGGAATCGTGCGCTTGCAGCTTCCTTCCGCCGCCGCCGAGCCGGTTGTGCTTCCTGCCGGTGTACGGCTTGCGACCGGACCCCTGTCTCCGTCGGCTATCGACCGAAAAGGGCGCATTCTGCTGGGAGTGGTGACACCGCACGATTTCGACTACAAATGCGCAATTGTGGATGGCTCCGCCTTCACGGAAATCCCGACTGACCGGCCGGGAGATAATCTCGTCCCTGGGTGGACGCCCGAGGGGGATGTGATCGCCGTGCATGACATCCTGCGATCGGAATTGTGGCGGTTCAGCCGGATGGCGAAGTGAGGGGGCGAGGCAACAGTGACACCGTTTCGAAGTTTTTCTTCCACTTATAGCAAACCACTTACACTCCTCAACCCCCGGAATGCGTAACTTCGTATGATCCAATGTAATTGAAGGGAGATCTATGGAAGATCAACTTACTCAACCGAAACCGCGCGACCCGCGCGCCCTGAACGCTTATAGGCACGGCCTGACAGGCCAGGTCCTCATCTTCACCCCTGAGGACGAGGTAGCCTACAAGGCCCACTGCCAGAACATCCACGAGTATTATGCCCCCGTCGGAGGCATGGAAGTCGAACTCGTCCAGGAGATCGCCGATGACCGTTGGCGCCTCAAGCACGCCGTGGCGCTGATCAACAACAGCTTCGCCCTCGGCATGACCCGGCCCGACACCATCACCGCCCACCATCCGGAAATCGACGCTGCCTTCGCGCAAACCCGCACTTGGCACGACGACGCCAAGAGCATCGCCCTGCTCAGCCTCTACCAGCAGCGCATCAAGAATAAGGAAATGAAGACCACAGCCCTTCTGCTCCAGTTACAGCACGAACGCCGCGAAGCCCTGAAGCAGGCCGTTGAAGAAGCCGCCTTACTCGCCCGGCTCGCGGCAAGCAAAGGAGAAACTCTCCACATTGAGCGCGATCTCCCGCGCCTGACCAGCTATCCGCAATTTGATTTTTCAGCCCCCGAAATCGGCCGCTTAATCCTCCACGCGCAACGTCTCGCCGAAGCCCGAAAGCTCTTCCCCAAGCCCCAGAAGCCCCTCCGCATGGTAGCCTAACCACTGATCCAGCCTCAACGGGCGCGTCGCCGCCCCCAAAAAGATCTTTGACAGTTGAATATACGCCGGAGCTATGCCAACCTACCGGCGCACGGGATGTTTCATCGCGGCCTGAGGCTTCAGCAGCGCTTGGAATCGTGCCTGCGGCAGCGTCAACGACACAGTCACCGCGGTGCCCGACGCACTGGCCGTGATCGCCTTGCCTACCACCGCCGCGTTCGGATTGCTGCTGCCCTGAAGCTGCAGCATGTTGGCCATAAGCTGAATCAGGCCGGCGAGATTGGTGGCGTCCTGCGCATTATCCGCCTGTGCTACGGCATTGAAGGCGACGTTGGCGCCGAACTTCACTCCGCCGCTGGCGCTCTGGATCTGGCTCACGATGTTCAGTTGCGCCTTGGCGTCGCTGCTCAGACCGGGGGCCACCAGCGCATTCGGTCCCAACAGAGTCGACACCGGAACCAACGTCACGAACCATGCGTCCTGGGCGGCACTGAGCGTCTTGATCTGCGAAAGCACCGGCGCGGGCAGCGCCTGCGGAGCTGTTTGTCGATCGATGGCGGCCTTCACGCTGGCCACATCGCCCGCCACCGCGATCGTCGAGCCGAGGAAGGCGACAGCCCCCATTTGCTGCGGATCCTCCAGAAGCGGGACTCCGTTATAAGTCTGGCTGGTCGCGCCCCCCGTTACGGCAGCGGTGGTGATGGCCGATACATTGAACGTGCCCGTGGCCATGACCAGGCCGCTATGCGAACCCTTCACGCCATTCGATGCGGTCAGAACCTCGGTCACGTCCTTCGTCGGGTCGAACCCCAACTTCGTGATGGCCACCGTGGCGTTGGAATTTCCCGCAAACTGGCTCAGCACATATTGGCCGAACGGGCTGTTCTCGGCTGTGAGCACGTTGATCCCGGCCACGACTGTCGCGTCCGGCATCACAAGATTCAGCAGATTCTGATTGGCGGCAGGGAGCGTGCCGGCAAATACGGTGACTAGCGTCGCGGTGGTGAGGATTCGTGCCTTCATATCAATCAGGACGGATCTCCTGCTCTATTATTAACGCTCCGGCCGGCCGATGGGGATCTGCTCCACGATTTCGATGCCAAAACCTTCCAGGGCAACGATCTTGCGCGGATGGTTGGTCAGCAGCCGGATGGTATGCAGGCCCAGGTCGGAGAGGATCTGGGCGCCAATGCCGTGTTCGTGCTGCAACTGCCGCTGACCGGCTTCACCCTTATAATGCATGAAATCCCGCCCGTGAGAGACCATGCGGCGGCTGCCGTCCGGACCCGTCTGGGTGCGGAATCCGGGACCGCTCTCGTGCATATACACCATCACCCCGCGGCCTTCCTCCGCGATGGCGCGCAGGGAATCGTGCACCAGGCGGCCGCAATCGCAGGCTACCGAGCCGAACACATCGCCGTAGATACAGCGCGAGTGCATGCGCACCAGCACGCTTTCCTGGCCCGCCACGTCGCCGCGCACCAGCGCCATGTGATGTTCCGGGTCGATGTCGCTGGTGTAGGCAATGGTGCGGAAGTCGCCGAATTCGGTTTCGATGCAGCCTTCGGCGGCGCGATGCAGGAAGCGCTCCGTCTTGAGGCGGTAGCGGATCAGGTCCGCCACCGAGATCATTTTCAGGTTGTGACGGGCGCAGAAGTCCAGCAATTGCGGCACCCGCGCCATGGTGCCGTCCTCGTTCATGACCTCGCAGATCACGCCCGCCGGCGCCAGTCCCGCCAGGCGCGCCAGGTCCACTCCGGCTTCGGTCTGCCCGGCGCGCACCAGCACTCCGCCTTCGCGCGCGCGCAGCGGAAAGATGTGCCCGGGCCGAGCCAGGTCGGCGGGGCGGCAGGCCGGGTCGATGGTCTGGAGAATGGTGCGCGTCCGGTCGGCCGCCGAAATACCGGTCGTAACGCCGTCCCGCGCATCGATCGACTCGCAGAATGCCGTGCCGAAGTTGGACGTGTTGGTGGGACTCATCAGCGGCAGCCGCAGAAAGTCGCAGCGTTCCGGCGTGAGCGTGAGGCAGATCAGCCCGCGCCCGTGCGTAGCCATGAAGTTGATGAGTTCCGGCGTGACCTTTTCAGCGGCGATGGTCAGGTCACCCTCGTTCTCGCGGTCCTCATCGTCGACCACCACCAGCATGTGGCCCGCGCGGATCGCATCGATCCCTTCGGGCACGGAGACAAACGACATGGTCCCATTGTAACGGGCTGCATGGAAGAGCCAAAGTGCGGAGCCCGGCGATTTGATCCGGGCCTGGCGCACTAAGTTAAGATGAGAGTCTGGACAGGTTTTGCATTTTGAGATCCAACAATGCCGCCATTGCTACGGTTCCTGCCATCTTTGTCCGCGCTGGATCTCACCGGGATTGTCGACATCCTGGTGGTGTCGTTCCTTTTATATCAATGCCTGATGGTGGTCCGCGGCACCCGCGCAGGTCCCATTCTGGTGGGCATCCTGGTAATGGTGCTGCTCTACCGGCTGGCCCTGCGGGTAGGGCTGGAGGCACTGAGCTGGCTGCTCTCGTCCATCGTTCCGTATATGGGACTGGCAGTCATCGTCCTGTTTCAGTCGGAAATCCGGCGCACCCTGGCGCGCATCGGACGGAAGCGCTGGATGGGATTGATTGCCGGAGGCTTCCGCGCGCCCGAATCGGTCAGCGAAATCATGCTCGCGGTGGAGCAACTGTCGGCGGAAAAAATCGGCGCGCTGATCGTGCTGGAGCGCGACATCGGCCTGCGAACTTTCATTGAAAGCGGGGTCCGGCTGGAAGCCCGCCTCTCGCGCGACCTGCTGATTTCCATCTTTCAGCCCGGCTTGCCGCTGCATGATGGCGCGGTCATCGTGCAAAAAGAACGCCTCGCGGCGGCCGGCTGCTTTCTCCCGTTGACCACCAACCGCGAGCTCTCCCTCAAGCTGGGAACGCGGCATCGCGCCGCCATCGGCATCACCGAAGAGACCGACTGCCTTTCCCTGGTGGTGAGTGAAGAGACCGGCCGCGTTTCCGTGGCGGCTTTCGGCGAATTGGTGCAGGGGCTCTCCGGCTCTGAGGTGGTGGACCGGATCAATCGTCACTTTGGAGTGCAACGGCCCGCCGGCGTTCCGATCGACGATTTTCCGGCCGATATCCCGCTGGCGCAGGATCACCCGCCGCAGGAACCGCGCTCGGAAAGGGCGAATTGATCATGCGCCGCCCTCTTCGCTGGCTTTGGGAACTGGTTTCGAAGAACCTTGCCTGGAAGCTGTTGTCGCTGGCCATGGCGGTGATGCTATGGATGCTGGTGGCCAGCGAGCCGGAGCTCTCCACCTTCAGCTCGGTGCAACTGGAATACAAGAACCTGCCCGAGGATCTGGAGATCTCCTCGGAGCCGGTTCCCACGGTGTCCCTGGAATTGCGCGGATCCTCCGGCGTGTTGAGTGGCTTGAGCGAAAGCGGTGCCCGGCCCTCGGTGATTCTGGACATGTCGAACGTGTTCCCGAGTGAGCGCACTTTCACGATAGACAGTAGCAGCGTGAAGCTGCCGCGCGGCGTCCGCCTGGTGCGGGCGCAACCTTCCCAGGTGCGCTTCAGCTTTGAGCGCCGCCTTTCGCGGCAGGTCCCGGTGGTGGTCCGGTTCAACGGGGACGGGGCGGACGGGTATGTCATCGCCGGCAAGCAAGTGGAGCCCTCGATGTTGACGGTGTTGGGTCCCGCCAGCCACGTGGCGCGCATCAACGCGGCCAACACGGATCCGGTGGACGTCTCCGGCGTGGTGGGGACTTCGCAGTTTCGTTCCAATGCGTACGTGAACGACCCTTACGTGCGGTTTCTGTCTTCCCCCCGGGTTACTGTTACAGTGACGATGAGAAAGCGGTAATGGCCAAACAACTATTCGGTACGGACGGAATTCGCGGAGTGGCGGGAGAGTGCCCGCTGGATCCGCAGACGATCTACGCCTTCGGCGTCGCGTTGGGTGAGGATGCCGGAGCGCATCACCCGGACCCGGAGATTCTGATCGGCACGGACACGCGCGAATCGGCGGCGTGGATTGCCGAGTTGGTCGCCGGCGGTCTGATCAGCCGCGGCGCGCGGGTTCGTTATGCCGGAGTCATTACCACCCCGGGCGTGGCCTATCTGACGCGCTCGGGCGATTTTGTCGCCGGCGTCATGATTTCGGCCTCGCACAACCCATATCAGGACAACGGCCTCAAGCTGTTTGGGCATTCCGGGTTCAAGCTGCCGGACGAGGAAGAGCACACCATCGAGCAGGAGATCCTGCGGTTGCGCGATGCGGGCGTGGCGCCGCTCCCGGCAGCCCTTCAGGTGGATGAGACCCTGGACCGCCAGTACCTCGAGTTTCTGCTCTCCACCGCCATGGTACGGCTGGACGGCGTGAAACTCGTGCTGGATTGCGGCAACGGAGCATCCTACCGGCTCGGTCCCAGCCTGTTCCAGCGGCTGGGAGCGGAGGTGGTCACGATTTGTGCCGAACCCGATGGGCGCAATATCAACGCAGGCTGCGGGGCCATGCACCTGGAGTTGCTGCAAAAGGTCGTGGTGGAGCAGGGCGCCGATTATGGGGTGGCCTTCGACGGCGATGCCGACCGCGCCATCTTCGTGTCACGCAGCGGCAAGGTGGTGGATGGCGATGCCGTCCTGCTCGCCGCGGCGCGCGATCTGAAGGCATCCGGGCGGCTGCACCGCGACACTGTGGTCTCCACGGTCATGTCCAACCTGGGACTGGAAAAGGTGCTGGCGCACGACGGCATCAAAATGGTCCGCACCTCGGTGGGCGACAAATATGTTCTGGAAGAAATGCTGCGGCTGGGCGCCGTACTGGGCGGGGAACAGTCCGGTCACGTGATTTTTCGGGATTATGCTACCACTGGCGACGGGCTGCTTACCGCCGTCCGCGTGTTCGAAATCGCGCGGCGCGCCGGTGTGGGGCTGGACGAACTGACCGCCGGCCTGCGTGTCTATCCACAGATGCTGGTGAACGTGCGGATTCGCGAGAAGAAGGGCCTGCTGGAGACTCCGGCGGTAGCCCGCGAAATTCAGAAGGCGGAGACTTCTCTGGCGGGAACCGGCCGCGTACTGGTGCGTTTTTCCGGCACCGAACCGCTGGCGCGGGTTATGGTGGAAGCCGAAGACGCCGGCCAGGTGGAGCATTTCGTCCACCGCATTGCAGACGCGATTCGCAACGCCGCCGTCGGTTAGGAATGGCGCCTGTTGTGAAGTAACGAACAATTGCCGGCCAGTGCGAGCCGGGAATATACTGTAACCAGGCTGCAACTTGCCGCCGTCAAAATACGTCTTTAAAGGCGTAGGGCTTTTGCGAGTGGTTTCGCGGGACACTAGGTTTTCCGCGAGCCAGACCGGCGGGTGTTTTCCTCCGAGCGCCCGCCGGCTTTTTGTTTCTAAAGCCGCCTCAGTACCATTGCCGAGTTCTTGCTCCCAAATGCAATACAGTTGCAGACCGCGTGCTCGATATCGAGCTTGCGTGGTGTGTTCTGGATGTAGTCCAGATCGCAGTCGGGATCCGGCTCATCGACATTAAGCGTGGGGTGCGCAACGCCGTCGCGCATGGCCAACAGGGTTGCCGCCACGCCGGCCGCGCCACACGCGCCTTGCGGATGGCCAATGAGACTTTTGATTGCGGAGCCCGGCAGCTTGTAGGCGTGGCCGTCGAAGGCCAGTTTGACCGCGCGCGTTTCGATGCGGTCGTTCAATTCCGTGGATGTCCCGTGGTAGCTGATGTATTGCACGTCGCGCGGCGCGACTCCGGCTTCGTCCAGCGCCATACCGATCGCGCGTGCCGGCTCTTCGCCGCATTCCTCCAGCCGCACGCGATGGTAGGCTTCACACGTGGACCCGTAGCCCGCGACTTCGCCATAGATGTGCGCGCCGCGCGCTTTGGCCTGTTCCATCTCTTCCATCACGAAAAACCAGGAGCCCTCGGCGATTACGAAGCCGTCGCGATCCTTCGAAAAGGGACGCGATGCCCGCTGCGGTTCGTGATTCCACCGCGTGCTCATGATGCGCATCAACTGGAAGCCGCGCAGGATCAGCGGCGCCAGCGGCGAATCCACCCCGCCCG
>JARLGM010000189.1 GCA_031292755.1 Candidatus Sulfopaludibacter sp. | reverse complement strand
CGTCCTCAGGAGTGAGGATGAGGACCTGGCCGGTGAGGCCGTGCCGGTAAGCATTGAGAGCGCGGGGATCGCGCGGATTGGGTTCCGTAAGTTGATCTTCCATAGAGCTACCTCCAGTTTCATTTCAGCATGGGGAGATATGGATTCCGGGGCTGGGTGAGGGTAAGTGACTGGTAAGGATGAGAAATTAAAGTTTCGAAACGAGTGACCGCGCCCTCTCTTGCTTCTTTATTGGCGCATCCGGACCTCCAGTGCGGAGTATCCGGATACATGTTTGACACAGGCCGGGCTTTCAAGCCATGCTGCGACCTCTGAAGAGGTGCACCACCAAAGAGATCACTGCTACGATTAACAGAAGGTGGATTAACCCACCAGCAATGTGGAACGCGAAGAATCCGAGCAACCACAACACAAGCAAAACAACAAACAGCGTTAGAAACATTGAAAACTCCTTATACTTCCCGCCGGTTAAGTGAACCGGATTGATCCTAGACCGAGAGAAGACGACCGAAAAACGACCGATAGCGACGCAGCGCCAGCCGGAGGTCCTCGGTGGAAACGCTCTCTTTGCGATCCCACTGACCTTCGAGTTTCGCGCGTTCCTCCGCAAAGACTTCCGCCAGGCGCTGCATCGCGCCCGCCACCAGACTATCCGCCTGCTCCACCGCGCGGCGGGGCTCATCCACAAAGCCCCCCTGGATGGTATCCCAGCGAACACGAAACTCTTTTGCCTGGTCGGCCGAAAAGAGCGGCGTAGACCTATCATCCGGAGCCATAGCCGCTCCAGCCGCGGCAGGTGCGGCGTCGTTCACACCGGCGTCGGCCAAAACCGCAGTCGTGAGCCCCGCGTATCTCTGCTCTACTAAATCCTTTATGTTCTTCATTCACGGAATTCCCCTCCACTTTTGTCTCCAACTTCTCAACACTTACACTGCTTCTGCTTGCGACCCGCAAGCTCAAGTTGCAACCGTCGCCAGGGGCAGCTCCGGCTCGTTGACCAGTTCCTCGAAAAGCGTCCTGTAATGAACCATTGCCTGGCGCAATTCTTCCGTGCTGGCCTGTCCCTGGGTCTGGCGGAGCGCGATTTCGTGAGCCGTCCGGTAGTTTTCCAGAACCGATGGATGGTCCACGGAGATATCCGCCGCCATCTGTTCAAAGTTGCTTACCGGATAACCTCGCGTCGACATCACATCGCGCAGCAGTTGGTCCGCTTCGGTTACCGCACCGGCCGGGCCGTCAACGAAGCGCGCCTGGACTCCGCGCCACGACTCTACAAAGCGCGTGCGATCGCCTGCCGCGAGCGGCCGGATGTGAAACGCCTCGACTCGCGTGGCGCGCTCCTTGAGCTGGGTTTCCCCATGCCGCTGGCTGCCGCCTTTCTGTACGGCGCGAGCATATTCAGCGCCACCGAACTGAGTGCGCAGTCTTTCAGTCCGGCGCTTTCGGTTTAAGAGGAACGCGGCAACGCATGCAACGAGAACCACGAACACTCCGATGATTAACGCCAATTCCGTTGTACTTAGAGTTGTGAAATTCACGATCTACCCTCGCTTTAGTGCAGCCATTTCTTGTCCAGCCTCAGACCGCGGTAAAGCGGAGGGAGGCCGGAAGATTCCGCGTCGCTAGCCGCGCCAGCGAGAATATCCCCAACCGCCTCCACCGAGTACAAACACCAGCAAAAGAATAATTAAGAGCGTCGTCATTTGTCACCTCTTCTCCATCATGTAGTGCACATCGGTAACCAAACCTGAATGTGTGCGCACAACAGAGGTTGAAAACGGCGGTCGCGAGTTGTAATGTGCAAGTCCTGTCGTCGAGAAGGCAAGAAAAGCATCATCTTGAATAATAACGGGGGAAAAGCAGCGGCGGCTTGGGAACGGCCCGCAAAGTGCCGTTGCTTCGGTATGCGGCTAACTCATCTGCTAGCGGTAACTGCTTCGATTCTGGCGATGGCCGGTGCGGGCACTGCCCAACCAGCGCAAAAGCCCGTCGGTTCTCCCGCCCTCAGGAGCCCCGCGGCGAACGACATAGCGGACTCGACGAAGACCGGCGCGGTGGCGCCGGGAAGCGCGGGGCCAAGGGTGGTGCGGGCTCAGATTCTTCTGGACCGTGCCAGGTTCTCGCCGGGCGAGATTGACGGCGTCTACGGCGGCGATTTCGGGGTTGCGGTCAAGGGATATCAGGAAAGCCACGGTCTGAAGCCGACCGGCATAATTGACGCGGAAATGTGGAGGTTGCTTAACAGCGATGCCGGTCCCGTTCTGCTGACCTACGCGATTACTCAGGCAGATGAGAAAGGCCCGTTCCTGCCACTACCAGCCGAGGTCCAGGAAAAGGCGAAGATGAAGTGGCTTGGTTTTGAAACGCCGGATGAAGGACTGGGTGAGAAGTTCCATATCTCGCCGAAGCTTCTGGCCGAGTTGAATCCCGGCAAGAATCTGGACGCGGCAGGGGAGCGAATCACCGTGCCGAATGTGCGGCGCGGCGTGGTGGGCATGGCGCTACGCGTGGTGGTGTCGAAGTCAAAACGCACGGTAATCGCCTACGGCGCGGGCGGCAAGGAACTGGCCCAATACCCGACTACCATTGGGGACTCGCACGACCCTCTGCCGATTGGCCATTGGACCATAGTCGGCATAGTGCACTACCCGTGGTTCAACTGGGACCCGAAGCTCCTCTGGAATGTGGATAAGAATCTCGCGAAGGCGGAACTCGCGCCGGGTCCCAACAATCCCGTCGGCGCAGCGTGGCTAGGCCTCTCAAAAGCGAACTATGGAATCCATGGGACGCCGGATCCGGGCAATATCGGACACGGCGTCTCGGACGGGTGTATCCGGATGACGAACTGGGATGTGACTGAGCTGTCGCACATGGTTCGACGGGGCACGCCGATCGACCTGGAGGAGTAGGGTTTGAGGCTCTGCGTTTGCATCGCCGGGCTCATGCCTGTGTTTCTCGCCGTTGGCGCGACCTCTTCCATTCCGGAGATGACTCCGCCTATCCGCGGACTCACACTCGCGAATCTGCGGGACACATTCGAAGAAATTCACAACGGGCAGCGACATGAGGCGGTCGACATTCTGGAGCCGAGAGGGACACCCGTGCTCGCCGTCGTATCGGGAACCATCCGCAAGCTTTTCCATAGTAAGCCGGGCGGTAACACGATATACCAATTCGATGAAATGGGAGTGTATTGCTATTACTACGCGCACTTAGCCGGGTACATGGAAGGGTTGCGCGAGGGATCGCGGGTCCGAAGTGGGGACATCATCGGCTTTGTGGGATCGACGGGGAATGCGGACTCGCGCACGCCGCACTTACATTTTGCGATCTTCGAACTGGGGCCGGAAAAGCTGTGGTGGCAGGGAAAGGCCATCGATGCGTACCCTGGCCTGGTAGCCGCGGTGAAGCGGGCGAAATAGCGGACGCTCCTCAGCGGCGGCCTCGACCCGCGATGAGCACACACGGGCGGAAGATCGAAACGAAAAGATATCCACGGAGCCCTAAGCCACGAACAACGTTCGTGGTGGAATGGGGTGGGAGACCTGGCGGTCGAAAGGGGGTTAGGGATAGGGGTTGGGGGTGGGGAATGGTGCGGCCCTTCGGTCCGGCCTTTTTCCCGAACCAATCACGCTGACGAGGAATCAACAGGTTGCGGGTGGATTTCCGGAGAGGAGAGCCGCACGGTCTCGACCCAGCCCCGGCTCTACCACCAGTCGGGGTGATTCACGCTCCAGTTGCAGCCGGGGACCGGGGCGAGCCAGTCCATTCCGGTATCGCCGATGGGCGCTCCGGGAGGCGCGTCGGGGGCCGGCATGGGGCGGGCCGGGTCCATGGGGCGATCCAGAAAGCGCCGGATATCGGCGGCCAGCAGGGTGCGCTGCGCTAACTCGGCTTCGGCCGCGGGCGTCTCCGCCTTTAGGCGAGCGCCCAGCCTGGATAGCTTCAGCGATGCGATGGCGCGCACCTGTCCGTTGGGCGCGCCGCCGGCCAGCCACATCACGCGATCCACCAGGACGCGCTCTTCGGCGCGGCGCACCTCGGCTTCATACGGAGTCGCCGTGGGCGCGTCGAACACCGCCCTGGTCAGACGATCGATCACCTCTTCCAGGCCGGGCAGCGAAGGATCCACCGCGTGCTGCGCCACCATGCGGGCGGCGCGGTCGAGTTCCAGGGTGAAGCCGATGGTCACGTCGGCGGCAACGGTCGCCGGGCTGAGCGGATCGAAGCCGTCGCCGGTGGTGCGCGGGAAGAGTTCGCGATGCCGGCCATATCCCGGCGGGCGCGGCGGAATGGCGTCGAGCACCTGCTTGGGAACGGTGAGCTCGCTGGGCTTTAACGTAGCGGCGAGGGCGTCGAGCGCCTTGCGCTGATCCACTGCGGGCTCCCATTTGGTGGGCGTGCGTCCGTCGCCGCGGAAGCCGTAAATGTAGTCGATGCCGCCCACCATGCTGGCGGCCGATTCCACGCTATAGCGGTGATACATGAAGATGGGCACGAACGGCTCTTCGATGGTGGCCATGGGTGCGCCGTTGCGGATGGTGTGCTCGCCCAACCGGTTGAGGGCGGCGCGGCGGATCTTCATGATGCGGTTCAGCTCGTCGGCCTGGTTGACCCCGTTGGACCATTGATCCACCTTGGGATGCGCGTCCAGATCCTGATTGGTCAGGTAGCGGAGGTCTTTGGCCCAGGCGTCGTCCAGAATTTTGGTGAGGGCCGCATGCTCATCTCCGTGCGGAAGCTGCCGGTAGCCATAGTTGATGGTCACCTTGTCCCACTCGCCGATGCGCGCGGGGTAGGCGTGCGAGATATCGATGGCGCCGTCGGCCTTCAGCTCCTCCTGCGGATGAGGATAGTCCATGACGGAAATCCAACCCTGCGTGCTGTCGTAGTAGTTGTGGCCCAGTCCCAGGGTGTGGCCCGTTTCGTGAGCGGCCAGTTGGCGAATGCGCGCGAGGGCGGTCTGGTACAGGATGTCGGGCTTTTCGAGGCCGGTAATGTAGGGCGAGAGCAGTCCTTCGAAAATCATGTAGTCCTGCCGGTCGCGGAGAGAGCCGAGTGTGACGGTGGCCTTGATGATTTCGCCGGTGCGGGGATCGCTGATGGTGCCGCCGGTGCTCCAGCCGCGGGTGGAGCGGTGGACCCAGTTGATCATGTTGTAGCGGATGTCCATGGGGTCGGCGCCTTCGGGCAGCACCGCCACCTTAAATGCATTGGTGAAGCCCGCGGCCTCGAACGCCTGGTTCCACCAACTGGCGCCTTCGATCAGCGCCTTTCTCACATCGTCGGGCGCGCCCGGATCCACCCAGTATTCGATGGGCTTGATGGGATCGCTCATGGCCGCGCCGGGGTCCTTCTTCTCCAGCCGGTGGCGCCGGATATAGTGGACCACCATCGGCTCGCCGATGGGAACGCTGTAGTCCACGTAGCTGAGCCCGCCGTAACCGGCGCGCGGATCGTCCACGCGCGGCGTATAGCCGGGGCCGGGGAGTTCGACCAGGGAATAATGTTCGCGAAGAGTGACCGCTTCGGCCGACGGCGTGACGCTGCCCACAGTGCCGGAGAACATGCCGCCGCCGAATCCGCCACCGCCGCGCCCGCCACGTCCCGCCGCCGCCGCACCCGGGGCGGCGACCACAATGGCCGGCGGTCCTTGCGCAGGCCCGGCGCCACCACCGCCGCGTCCCCCGGAGGCTTCATTGGTGAATGTCAGGGTGACCTCGACCTCCGTGTTCTTCGGGAACGCCCTGGTGCGAGGCAGATAGACGGCGCTGCGCGTGCGGTCCACGCGATACACCGCGGCGCCGGAGCCGAGCCGCCCTGCCGCGCTCATACCGTCGCGCACGAAGAAATCGGTGGCATCGACCAGCACATGGCCGTTGCTTTCGGCCCCCACCG
The DNA here is from genome assembly GCA_031292755.1 of Candidatus Sulfopaludibacter sp. GTDB lineage: Bacteria > Acidobacteriota > Terriglobia > Bryobacterales > Bryobacteraceae > Sulfopaludibacter. The sequence goes on along the minus strand of JARLGM010000189.1, from coordinate 7,492 downwards.
TGAAGCCCCACAGAATGGACTTGGCGAAAGAGTCTTCCACCGAGCGCCGCTCCGCGGGATTGACGCTGGACGAGCGGAAGGTTTCGTTGCCCTGCACCATCAGGATGCGCGGGCCGACGCGCTGAAAGGACACGATGCGCCCCTGGCCTTCAATGCCGCGATCGAGCCCGATATCGTTGGACCCGAGGCCGGCGGCGAGACCATCGGAAAGGAGGAAGTCGCTATCGAAGCGCGAGATTTCCAACCATAGATTGCCGGTGCGCTCGTCCCAGTAAAGCGGGAAGTAGCCGTCGATTTTTCGCATGCCGGCGACGCGTTCTTCGATGGGGGGCACGCGGCCGCCGGCAGCCGCCGCGCCGCCGCCCTGGCCCCCGCCGCGCCCGCCTTGCTGCGCATGCAGGGCCAGGGAGAGTATAGCGATAGAAAGTGTGAGCGATTTCAGCATCCCGATTGTTCCTTAGCGATCCATTGTACTGCGGACGCCCTTCGTTACAATGAGAGTTCCTCATGGCAACGGGCGGTTTCTTTATTACTTTCGAAGGCATGGACGGGTCTGGGAAGACGACGCAGATGCACCGGCTGGCGGCGCGGCTGCGCGCCATGGGCAGGACAGTTCTGGAGACGGTGGAGCCCGGCGGACCGCCGATCGCGCAGAAGATCCGTCGCATTCTGCTGGACTCCGCGAACCAGGAGCTGAGTGCCACCACCGAGATCCTGCTCTACTTCGCTTCCCGCGCGCAGAACGTGGACCAGTGGATCGCGCCGGCGCTGCAGCGCGGGGAGATCGTGCTGTGCGACCGCTTCACCGATTCGTCGCTGGTGTATCAGGGATGCGGCCGCGGACTCGGAGCGGGCACGGTGGAGGCGCTGGACCGCATCGCCTGCCGTGGGATCAAGCCACATCTCACGCTGCTGGTAGACGTGGATGCGGAAGACAGCCTGGCGCGGGCGCGGGCGCGTAATGCAGCCGAGCCGCACTGCGAGACCCGCATGGACGACCAGTCGATCGAGTTCCACCGCAAGGTGTACGACGCCTATCATGCCCTGGCAGCGGCGGAGCCGGATCGCGTGAAGCTGGTGAACGGGCGCACCGATATGGATTCGATCGAGCGCGAAGTCTGGGGCATCGTGAGCGTCTATGTTTGAAGGTTTCTGGGGCAATGCCGCGGTCCTGCAGGCCCTGGAGCAGATGCTCTCCCAGGGCCGCCTGGCGCAGACGCTGCTGTTTTCGGGACCGGAAGGCGTGGGCAAGGCCACGCTGGCGCGGCGCCTGGGAGCGCGTCTGCTGGGCCACGGGGAACTGATCGAGCGCGACGACCTGAGCCTGCCGGAGAATGTGGAGAGCATGGCGGCGCGCGAGAAACTCCCGGCCGACAAGCGCAACGACGACCCCATGGTCGTCGCTACGCATCCGGACTTTCTGACGTTTCCGCCGGACGGGCCGCTGCGCCAGATCAGCATCCAGCAGACGCGGCTGCTAAAGGATCGCGCGCAGTTCATGCCCAACAAGGGCAGCCGGCGCGTGTTTCTGATCGACCACGTGGACCGCGCCAATGACCAGGCGGCGAACTCGCTGCTCAAGACGCTGGAAGAGCCGCCCGATCACCTGGTGCTGGTCATGACGGCGGAGAACGCTTACGATCTGCTGCCCACCATTCGTTCGCGGGCGGTGCCGTTTCAATTCGCGCCGCTCTCACGGGAAGAGATGCGCGAGTTTGTACGCGCGCGCGGCCTGGACCAGCCGGACCGCCGGATTGCGCTGGCGGCGGGCAGTCCCGGGCGCGCCGTTTCGTTGGATCTGGACGCTTACGACAAACGCCGGACGGCCATGCTGGCGCTCTTGCGAGTAGCGGCGGGGGTGGCGCCCTTCGGCACGTGGGTTCCCCTGTCGGAAGCTATCGCACGGAGCAAGAGCGAGAAGCTGGATCTGTATTTGACGGTGCTTTACGGGCTGTTGCGCGATTTGCTGCTGCTGGTGCAGGGCGGGGGCGAGATTCGGAATGAGGATATCCGGCGGGATCTGGAAGGGCTGGCCGCGCGGATCCAATTCGCCTGGATCCGCCAGGCGGTGGCACGGGTGGACGAGATCGCCATGCTGATCCGGCGCAATATTCAGAAGACGATCGCGCTAGACGCGCTGATCGCCGATTTGATGGGACCAGGGACTCCGCGGCCCGGCACTACGGTTTCTTAAACAGTTTGTCGAAGGCGTTGCGCGCGTCGTCGGCGTTCCTCGGGGCGGGCGGGCCGGAGTTTACCGGTGGCGCCGACATGGCCGGGCCGGCCGAGGCTCCGGCGGTGCCTTCGCGGGCGACTGTCACGCGCGGCGTGAACGACGCGCAGTCGTTCGCTTTATCCTTTAACGCAATGCGCACCGGGATGGGCTTCAGGCACTGGAACCGGGTGGAAGGCTCGAATTGCGAACACTGCTTGCAGCAATGCAGCGGCGAGTTACATTTGGGGCACGTGCCGGTGAAGTCCACTCCGTCCGGAAGGGCCGTAGAGCAATTGAAGCATCGAGCCGCCGCCACGTGTTGAACCAGACGGGGAAGGCGGGGGCCGGTCACATCGATGGGAGGCCGGGGACCCTGAGGCTTGGGACGATCATCACGGGGGCCTCTGGAATCGCGGTCAGAATCCATGTACCCGTGTTGTCTATACTTGCGATCGCTGTCCATAGGGAAGGTTGCTCCGTAACTAGCAGGGAAAGAACGTCTCGAACAATCAACTACGAACAAACTCACTGCGCCGGGGCACGACATTGCCCGACTGCCTCCACCCGAGCCGCGCGCTGTTCGAGGGGCACGACTGGTTGCGTAGGGTTACCGGAGGGAGTCCGCGGGAACGCCGAGGCGCCTGGCAAAGACAGGTTCGAATCGCCCGCCCCTGCCCAAATACCTATGTACCACGGAATGGGTACCGTTTGCACGCCCATCTTTAGGCTACCCCACCGAACTCCATTTCAACAAACTGGTACAGGGCCGGGTCAGCGGGTCGTCGAAGTGGTTGGGACTGACGCGAAGGGCATATCCCAGGCGGCCCGTCCGCTCCGGCACAATGTCTCTTCCGAACACCGCCACCTGATCCCTTTGTTCCACCGGAGGCAGCACCATGACTTCGGTATTTTCCAGGTGGCCGTTGTTATCGATGCTGCCGATCACTACCTCCACTCGCACATCGTGAGGCGTAAGGCCGGCCAGGTCGATGGCCGCCCGCACCGCCACCGGTTTGCCGCTGATTACGGCCGCGGCCGGGCCGTAGCCCGACTCCACAAAGCGAATGCGATCCCACACTTCGCGGATGCGCGAATTCCAGCGGGCTTTGTCGCGGACCATGGCATAGTCGTTATCCTGGGCACGCAGGTGCTGTTCGTGCGCCGGCTCGTAAAGCTCCGTCATGTACTCGCGCACCATGCGCCGGCAGTCGAAGTGCGGTGTGATGTAGCTGAGGGACTGCTTGATGCGCTTCATCCACTCGCGGGGCGTCTGCTCGCGGCGCTCGTAGAACATGGGGACGATTTCATTTTCCAGCAGGTAATAAATGGCGCTGGCGTGCAGATCGTCCTGATCTTCGGAGTAGGGCTCGCGCTCCCCGATGGCCCAGCCGCCGGAAAATTCGTAAGCCTCGTCGAACCAACCATCGAGAATACTGAGATTGGGAACGCCGTTCATGGCGGCTTTCATGCCGCTGGTGCCGCACGCCTCTTCGCCCCGGCGGGGATTGTTGAGCCACAGGTCGACCCCCTGCACCATCTCTCGCCCAACCTTCATATCGTAGTCTTCCACGAAGACCACGTGCTTCCACAAATCCGGATCGCGCGAAAGCTGCACCACCTCGCGAATATAGCTCTTGCCAGGCTGATCCTTGGGATGCGCCTTGCCGGCAATCACGATCTGCACCGGCATATCCTTATGCAGAAGAATCCGTTTGAGCCGCTCCACGTCGCGGAACAGGAGCGTGGCTCGCTTGTAGGTGGCGAACCGCCGGGCGAAACCGATGGTGAAAGCGTTGGGATCCAGCACTTCGCTGGCGCGGCGCACTTCCATCGCCGGGGCCTGCCGCCTTGTGGCCGCCAGCGTCTGGCGCGCCCGTACGAAATTCACGAGGCGGCGCTTGCGCCGGCGGTGTACCTCCAGCAGTTCTTCGTCCGGAATGTCTTTGATCTGGTCCCAGAGCGAAGGATCGTTGAACTGATCCCGCCAGTCCGGCTGCAGGTATTGATCGTAAAGCGCCCCCAGGTCCCCATTCAGCCAGCTCGGCAGATGAATGCCGTTGGTGATGGAGGTGATGGGTACTTCCCACACGGGCAATTGCGGCCACAGGTCGTGGAACATTTCCTGCGACACTTCCCGGTGCAGACGGCTGACGCCGTTCCGGTAGGCCGACGTGTTGAGGGCCAGTACCGCCATGGAGAAACGCTCGTCGCGATCGTAAAAGTTGCGGCGGCCCAAAGCCATCAACTGTTGAAAATCGATGCCCACCTCGTGGCAGTAGCCCGAGAAATAGTGATACATCAGGCCCGGATCGAACAGATCGATTCCGGCCGGCACCGGGGTATGGGTAGTAAAGACGTTGCTGGCGCGGCCGGCAACCAGAGCCTCTTCGAAGCTCAGATGATGATCGCCCATGAACAGCCGGACCTGCTCCAGCGACAGGAAAGCGGAGTGGCCCTCGTTCATGTGAAAGACCGTGGGCTTGAGCCCCATGGCCTTGAGCGCGCGCATGCCGCCGATGCCCAGTACGATCTCCTGCCGGATGCGGGTATCGATATCGCCGCCATACAAGGAGTCCGTGATGTCGCGATCCTGCGGCAGGACGTTATCGGGCATATTGGTGTCCAGCAGGTAGAGCGTAATGCGGCCCACTTCCAGCTTCCAGACCTGAATGTAGACATCGCCGGTGGGCAGCCGCACGGTGACTTTCAGATCCCTGCCTTCCGCATCCTTCACCGGAGCCAGCGGCAGGGTATAGAAATCGTTCATGGGGTAGCGTTCCTGCTGCCACCCGTCGGGATTCAGAAGCTGGCGGAAATATCCCTGCTGATAAAGCAGGCCCAGGCCAATCAAAGGGTAGTCCTGATCGCTGGAAGACTTCAGATGGTCGCCGGAGAGAATTCCCAGGCCGCCCGAGTATACCGGCAGCGCTTCGGTAAGACCGTACTCCGCGGAAAAATATGCGATGAGCTTGCCATCCCCGGGGGAAGAACTCCTGCGCGTGCGGGAATCGAACGTTTCGCATGCCTGCCGGTAGAGCGCGAGGTACCGCGCATCGCCGCCGGCCTTTTGCAGGGTGGCCTGCGGTACCCGGCCCAGCATCAATACCGGATTGTATCCACACTCCCGCCACAAAGCCGGGTCGAGGCGCCGGAAGAGCGCCCGCACAATCGGTTCCCAACTCCAAAGGACGTTATAGGCCAGCTCCGTCATGCGCGAAAGCGATGGTGGCAAGGCGGGTCGAACCAAAAACTCCCGGATCGGCTGAATGTGAAATGGCATACCTAGGAACGATCTTTATCTTCCAAGATAGCAAATCGGCGTAACCGCTCTCATGCTGTAGGGTACTGGTTTGCATCGCCATCCGGAATTTGACTTGGCTTTCGGCGGCGCGGTAGAGTGGGCTTCGAGCGCGCAGGGCGCTTCCAGTCCGCGGGAAAGGGCCGAGCCCACCGGGCACACAGTGTTGCACAGGTCGATCTTCTTTCCGCCCGTCATGCGGGCACGGGCACTTGAAAGGAGATCGGTATGCCGGATTCCGCGCGCCGCCTTCCCGCGCGACCCTCGCTGGAGCAATTGCAGAAACAGGCCAAGGATCTGCTCCGCCAGTACCGCGCCGATAGCGCGACCGCCACACTCGCCGAAGCACAGCTCGTGCTCGCCCGCGAGTATGGCTTCGCTACCTGGGCGCGTCTCAAGCATCACGTCGAGGCCATCGCACAGCCAAAAACCATTACCCTTCGCGAACCCCAGTCGCAGCAAGACTGGGAAACCCTTTATGCCCGCATGGGGCAGCACCAGATTCCTGGGCTGAACGCGTCCGCCATCAACCTGACCGATGACGAAATGCTCCACCTGGAGCGTATCCCGCATCTGCGGGAACTGGACATCAGCGGCTGGAAAGGCCAGATTACCGACCGCGGCCTCGCCGTCCTCCGCCTGCTTCCGGAACTCCGCCGGTTGCAGATGTGCTGGCAGCAGAATGTCACCGACGCCGGCATGGCCCACCTGTCCCGCTGCGATCACCTGGAAGATGTCAACCTGATGGGCACGCAAAGCGGCGACGGCGCCATCCGCGCGCTGGCCGGCAAGCCCACTCTGCGCCGCTTCAAGACCGGACAGAACGTCAGCGACGAAGGGCTGGCACTCTTACACCAGTTCCCGGCTTTCAAAACGTGGCAGGGCGGCGAGATCCGTTGCGAACTGATGAGCGCCGACGGCTTTCCGACCCAACTTCTGGTGGACGGTCCCTTCACCAACGCGGGGCTGGCCAAACTGGCGGGGTTGAACGGGCTGTTTGCGCTGGGGTTCTTCTGGCACTGTCGCGCATTCACCAGCGATGGGCTCGACGTGCTCCGGCATCCCAGCAACCTCGGACTCCTGGCCTGCCAGGGCGAGCGCTGCGATGACGATGCCATGCGCCGCATCGCCGCCGTCCCGCGTCTCCGCATGCTGATGGGGCAGGGCACGGTGGCAAGCGACGCCGGCTTCGAAGCGTTAAGCCGTTCCCAGAGCCTGGAATATATCTGGGGCCGGGAATGTCCCCATCTGACCGGCCGCGGATTCACCGCGCTCGCGTCCATGCCTTCGCTTCGCGGCTTGGCGGTGAGCTGCAAAAATGTGGATGACGACGCACTGTCCACCCTGCCGCGCTTCCCCGCACTCCGCGAACTCCTGCCCATGGACGTTTCCGACGAAGGCTTCCGTCACATCGGCCGCTGCGAAAAGCTGGACACGCTCTGGTGCATGTACTGCCGCGATACCGGCGACCGCGCCACGGCACACGTCGCCGGCCTGGCCCGCCTGAAGTCCTACTACGCCGGCAAAACGCAGATCACCGACCGCAGTCTGGAGACGCTGGCCCGAATCGACGCGCTCGAACGCCTCGAATTCTAGCAGTGCGCCGGCCTGACGAACGCGGGCATCGCTCCCCTGGCTCGCCTGCCGCGGCTCAACGAAATCACGCTGACCGGTCTTCCCGGCGTCTCTCCGGAGGCCGCCGGTCTGTTTCCTCCGCACGTCAAGGTGACAGTAGAATAGGCGTCCCGGGGGTTCACGATAGACCGGTAGCCGGAAGCCATAAGAGATTGGTTGGGCCGGCGTGGACGGCGGCAGCGCTTGGCTCGCGGGTCCGTAGACGTGGGCGATCGCGACCGGCGCAGCTACCTTCGCCTTCTCAGCCTGCCGCGGCTGAGGGACTGGCTGGCACCCATTTGGTAACATCCTAAGGGCTTGCCGCAAAATAACATTTACCATATGTAATGTTTTGTGAGATGCTG
>JARLGM010000188.1 GCA_031292755.1 Candidatus Sulfopaludibacter sp. | reverse complement strand
CATGGTATTGAGCGAGCCGCGCTGGATATGATGAAACGCGTAGCCCATGGCATCGGTGGAGGAAGTGCAGCCGGTGGAAATGATGTGGCTCAAGCCGCGGAAACCGAAGCGCATGGAAACTTCACTGGCCAGCGTGCCGATCGTCCCGGTCGGGATGGTGTACACGCTGCACTGCTTGATGTGGCCGCCGTAGTAGAGGCGATACTGCTCTTCGGTGAAGTCCTGGCTGCCGCCCCCGGAGCCGACGATCACGCCGACTTGGCGCAGTTCGTCCCGGTTCATGCTCTTCCAATCGATTCCCGCGTCTTCCAGGGCTTCGGCCACGCTTGCCGCCGCCAGCGGCACGGCGCGCGATACATGCGGCCGGTCTTTGATTTCCACGTATTTCTTCTCGTCGAACTCATCCGGCACTTCGCCCGCGACCTGCACGACGAAGCCGGACGGATCGAAGCGTGTGATTCGTCTCACACCGCTCAGGCCGTTTCGGGTGGCCTGCCAAAAGCGCTCACGCCCGATACCATTCGGGCTGACCGCACCGATTCCTGTGATCACAACACGACGCATGAATTTGCTTTGCCTTTAGTCTTCTCGCCAGTATAGGCTGAATCTTATGACTGCTGCTATGGAGAATCGGCCGCCGGGAAAGATCGCGGCGTTTCTCGCCGGTCTTCAGGGTGGCATGGTGGGAATTCTGTGCATGCTGGCGTGGCTGGGAGTAAGTGCTTCCTGGCTGCGTCGCAGCTTCTGGACTTCGGAGGATTTGATCGCCCGCGCGATTTATGGCGATGCGGCCATGCAGCGGGGTTTTGTGGACGGCGCCGTCTCCGGCGCCGCGCTCTACGTGCTGGTCTACGCCATGTTGGGCGGCCTGTTCGCGGTGGTGTTCCGCGCGCAGGAGCGGCAGGTACGCGTTCTGTTGCTGAGTCTGGCATTCAGCATGGGATGGTATTACCTTTCGTTCCACGTACTCTGCCGGAGCGTTCTGCCGCTGGTCTACCTTCTTCATGCGGAGCGTCCCATGGTGCTGGGCCACCTGGTGTACGGCACGTTTCTTTCGCGATTTCAAAACTACGCGCGAAAATAATCCGGCTCCCCGGCGGTCGCGGAGCGGCCGCACTTCCTAGGCCAGTTCCAATTCGATCTTCTTGGCAGCCGGATCGAGTTTGACAATGCGGAAGCTGCGGATCTGGCCGGCGCGGGCGGGTTCGCGTTTGGAGCCTCCGCCGCCCTGTCCGCCCTTCCATTTGGATTGCAGCATGGTGCTGAGGGAGGAGAGATCCACCTTGGTCTCCGCCGCCTTCTCTTCCCGTTCGGGCGCATCGGAGCCCAGCCGGCAAATCGCCTGAATGCCTTCTCCCAGTTCCACGCGGGCTCTCCCGCCGGATGCATCGATGGTGCGGCCGGTGACCACATCGCCCTCCTTGTGTTCGGCGATGTACTCATCCAGGCTGGTGGGCACAAGCTGCTTCATGCCCAGTCGCAGCCGGCGCTTTTCCAGATCGCATTCCAGCACCAGCGCCTTGACCACCTGGCCGACTCTCAGCACGTCGGACGGAGCGTTGATCCGCTTTTCGGCGCTGATGTCGCCCACGTGAATCATGCCCTCGACGCCCTCGGCCACCTGCACGAACGCTCCGAACTTGGTGAGGCTGGTGACCGCGCCTTCCGCTATGGCGCCTTGCGGAAATTTCTGCGGCACTTCGGCCCACGGATCGCCCAACGCCTGCTTGAGTCCCAGAGAGATGCGGCGATCGGCCTGGTTGACCCCCAGGATCACCACGTCCACCGTATCGCCCGCTTTCACCACATCGGAAGGCTTGCGCACCTTCTTCGACCACGACATTTCCGAGAGGTGAATGAGCCCTTCAATGCCCTTTTCCAGTTCCACGAAGGCGCCGAACTCGGCCACTCGCGTGACTGTGCCATTCACGCGCTCGCCCTGCTTGTATTTTTCGCCGGCCTGTTCCCACGGATGCGGCAGGAGTTGTTTCATGCCCAGCGAAATGCGCCGCTTGGCGGGATCCACCTTGAGAATCCTGACCTGCACCTGCTGGCCCACGGTAAGCACGTCCGCCGGCTTGTTCACGCGGCCCCAGGAAATATCCGCCACGTGCAGCAGCGCGTCCACGCCGCCGATGTCCACGAAGGCGCCATAGTCGGTCAGACTGCGGACCGTGCCGGTGACGGTCTCGCCCTCTTTCACTTCGGAGTAGCGCTTCTCTTTGGCCGACCGTTCCTCTTCTTCCAGGATGGCGCGGCGGTCCACCACCACGTCTTCATCGGCCACGTCCAGCTTGATGATGCGGCAGCGGATTTCCTGGCCGATGAGTTTTTCCATCTCGGCCGCGTCCTTGGCTCCACTGCGCGACGCGGGCATGAAAGCGCGCACGCCCACATCCACGCTCACCCCGCCCTTCACCACGGCGCTGACCACGCCCGCGATGGCCGCTTTATCGGCGAAGGCCTTCTCCAGCGACGACCAGTCTTTGGGCCGCTCCACCTTGATCTTCGACAGCTCGTAGTAGCCGTCTTCCCCGCGGCCTTTGATGGAAACTGCCACCTTGTCGCCGGGCTTGATCTCTTCTCCGGCCTTTTGAAACTCGGCCAGGGGAATGGTGCCTTCGATCTTGTAGCCGATGTCGAGGAAGACCTGGTCACCGGTCACAGCGACCACGGTGCCTTCCAGGCCTTTGACGCCTTCCTTTTCGGCTTTGTGAGAATGAGACTGTTCGTATTGCGACAGAATGTCGCCGAAAGACTCGTTGGGCTCGTTGTTGGTTTGGGAACCCGGACCGATATCCCGATCCTGATCCAGAATACTTGGGTTGGGCATGAGACGTTCCTTCTCATTGTGGCATAATCCCGACTGAGATATAACAGGTGCCATTTTTCGAGGTTTCCGGCTGGAAGCGCGCCGTCCGTCCCCACGATTTCGTGTGGATGTTCCTTTTTGGCGTACTGATCGCGCGTCCCTTATATGGCGACGCCTACGAGTACGTGCCGCTGATCGCGCTGGGCATCGTGCAGATAGCCGAACCCAGGATCCCCGCTTTGCGGACAACGCGGGGGCGCGTGGCGGGAATCATTCTCAAGCTGGTGCTGATCTGGCCTTTGCTGGCATTCACCGGAACCGTGGGAAGCCGCTACTGGGTGCTGCTGCTGCTGCCGGTGGTTTCCGCCGCCACCATCTCCGGCGTAGGCTGGACGCTATTCTGGGTGCTCCTGGTGGCCGGCTTCTATCTTTCGTTCCTCCTGTTTCCGCAGGCGAACTGGAATCAGTGGATCGACCTGGCGCTGGAGCGCGTTGTCTTTTTGGCCATGGTGGGCACGCTGGCGAACATGCTGGCGGAGGATTTGCGCATTCAATCCGCCCAGCATCAGCGCACCGCCGAGGAACTGGCGCGCGCCATCGCCCAACTCCACGATGCCGAAGATGCCATGCGCCGTTCCGACCGACTGGCCGCGCTGGGACAACTCTCCGCCGGTCTGGCGCACGAACTGCGCAATCCGCTGGGGACCATCAAAGCCTCTTCGGAGATGCTGGCGCGTAGTGTGAGTGCCGAAAACGAAGTGGCGCGCGAGGTCTCCGGCTTCATCAATTCCGAAGTGGACCGCTGCAACGCGCTGATCACGCGGTTTCTGCAATTCGCCCGTCCGGTGCAACTGCTGCGCGACATGGAAGTGGATTTGGCGAAGGTGCTGGATCAGGCCATCGCGCTGGTGGAGCGGGAGATTCCCGGCGTTTCCATTTACCGGAACTACGAACCGGAAATGCGGCCTTTTCCCTTCGATGCCGAACTGATGGAGCGCGTCTTTTATAATCTGGTGCTGAATGCCGCGCAGGCCAGCAGCGCCGGCGGCGCGGTCACGGTGAAGACACGGTCCTCGGCCGGCACCGCGGAGGTATCGGTGATCGATCGCGGCGCGGGAATCGAGGGCAAGAATCTCAATAGCATTTTCAATCCGTTCTTTACCACCAAAGCGGCCGGGGTTGGCCTGGGCCTGGCTATCGTTTCCAAGATTGTGGATGAACACGGGGGTAAAATAACGGTGGAAAGCGAACCGGGAAAGGGCAGTATTTTCCGCGTGCTGCTGCCGATGGACTTGAGTGCTCCGGAGAGTTCCCAATGAGTCAAACTTCTATTCAGCGCGGAGGCGCAGAGCCGCGGAGCAAAACGCGGAGAACGCACAAACATTGGCAACCGGTTGGTTCTCCTCAGTTTTCCTCCGCATCTCCGCGCCTCCGCGGTGAGTTTATCTCATGAAAAGACGCATCCTGGTGGTCGAAGACGAAGAGAAGCTCCGGCGCGTGCTGGAATTGCAACTGGCCTCCGCGGGGTTCGACGTGGACAAGGCGGGCACCGCCGAAGAGGGGCTCAAACTGGTGGACCGGGCCGACCTGGTGCTGAGCGATCTGAGGCTGCCGAATATGGATGGCCTGCAATTGCTAGGGCTGATCCGGCGCCAGAATGCGCAGGTGCCGGTGATCATGATGACGGCGTTCGGCAGCGTGGAAACGGCGGTGGAAGCGATGAAAGGCGGCGCGACCGATTTCCTTTTGAAGCCGTTTTCGCTGGACCATCTGATGCAGGTGGTGAACAAGGCGCTGGAGGTGCGGGCGCTGCGCGAAGAGAATCGCGCCTTAAAAGAAGAGCTGGGCCGGCGCTACGAATTCGACAATATCATTGGCCGCAGCCAGCCTATGCAGGAAATTTTCGCCACCATCGAGCGGGTCGCCCCCACGCGGGCGACGGTACTGCTGGCGGGCGAAAGCGGCGTGGGCAAAGACCTGATCGCGCGCGCCATTCATTTCCGCTCGCCGCGCAAGGACCATCCGCTGGTGAAGATCAACTGCTCCGCCATTCCCGAAAATCTGATGGAGAGCGAGCTGTTCGGCTACGAGAGGGGCGCCTTCACGGGCGCGCAGACCAGCAAGCCCGGCAAGTTCGAACAGGCCGATACGGGAACGGTTTTCCTGGACGAAATCGGCGATGTGCCGGCGGCCATTCAGGTGAAGCTGCTGCGCATTTTGCAGGAGCGCGAATTCGAGCGGCTGGGCAGCAACGTGACGCGCCACATCGACGTGCGCGTGATCGCGGCGACCAATCAGGATTTACGGGCCGCGCTGGAGCAGGGTACGTTTCGCGAGGATCTGTACTACCGTCTCAACGTGGTGCCGCTCAATATTCCTCCGCTGCGCGACCGCAAAGTGGACATCCCGTTTCTGGCCGGCCACTTTGTGAAGAAACTGGCGCCGGATACCGGCTGCCTGGCGGAATCGATCACTGACGCCGGCATCGAAAAGCTGATGGGCTACCACTGGCCGGGAAACGTTCGCGAACTGGAGAATGTGATCGAGCGAAGCCTGGTGATGTGCACCGGCACGGTGCTGGACGCCAAGGATATTCACCTGGAGAGCGCCCCCCGCCCGCGGGCGCACAACGATTCGAACTTCCTGCCGGAAGGCATGACCCTGGATCAGTACGAGCAGGATCTGATTCGCGAAGCGTTGCGCAGGGCGGACGGAAACAAGAGTCACGCGGCACGTTTGTTGGGGTTGACCCGCAATGCCCTGCGGTACCGGTTGACGCAGATGGGGCTGGAGGCATAGGCGATTCTCTGACTCAAACACCCCATTACGCCCATAGCTTGAAGGACGCGCCGCGCGATCAGTGGCACCTGCTCCAGCGCCATCTGGAAGACTCCGCCGCCCTCGCTGAGGAGTTCGCCTCCGGTTTCGCGCCGGGTTGGGGGCGTATCGCCGGGCTTTGGCACGACGCGGGGAAGTACCAACGGGCATTTCAAGGCCGTATCGGCGCCGACCCCGACGCCCATTGCGACGCCCGAGTCGATCACAGCACCGTGGGGGCATTGATCGCCCGGAATCGAGGAGCGCATCCGCTCTGTTTCCTGATTGCCGGGCATCATGGCGGAATTGCGAATAAGCAGGAATTGGCAAATCGGATGGAGCGACAGTCCCACCTCTTGGCCGAGACGAGGCGCGACGGCCTACCACGCGGGCTGGAAGAAGAAATATTGCCTCCGATTCCGTCCTGGATTGGCACGGACGCTAGAAAACTCGCGCTATGGACCCGTTTTCTATTCTCGGCGCTCACTGATGCCGACTTTTTGGACACCGAGCGGTTCTACAAGGGCCAACTGCGCGATTTAGGCGAGACCATGCTGCTTGAGGCTTTGCGTGACAGGATCGACGCTCACCTGGATGCGATCTCGACCAGGGCTACCAAGGTGAATGCGATGCGTGCGCGTGTGCTGGCAGACTGCCGGACGGCTGCAGAACTGCCGCCGGGAGCGTTTACCCTAACCGTGCCTACCGGCGGCGGCAAAACGCTCGCTTCGCTTTGTTTCGGATTGCGTCACGCGGTGAAGCATGGTCTACGCCGGGTGATCGTCGTCATTCCTTATACCAGTATCATCGAACAGACCACCGATACCTACCGAGAGGTGTTGGGTGAGGACGCGGTCATCGAGCACCACAGCAATCTCGATCCGGACCGGGAGACGCGCCGCAACCGTCTCGCATCGGAGAACTGGGATGCGCCTCTGGTGGTGACTACGAGTGTGCAGTTTTTCGAAAGCCTGTATGCGAATCGTCCGGCAAAGTGCCGCAAGCTTCATCGGATCGCTGAAGCTGTTGTAATCCTGGACGAAGTACAGACATTTCCGGCGAACCTCTTGCAGCCGATTGAATCGGCACTTGCCCAGTTAGTCGCACACTACCGGACAACCGTAGTGCTTTGCACGGCGACCATGCCGGTACTGCTCAACCAACTGCCGGCGCCTCCGCGCGAGATTATCAAAGACGTTCGGGGCGAGTTCGCATCGGTCGCGGGCCGCTGTGAAGTTATTCTTCCCTCGTCCGCAAAAGCAACGACCTGGGAAGTCCTGGCCAGCGAATTGCAGAGGCACGAATCGGTGCTGGCAATCGTCCATCGCCGTGCGGACGCGGAAGCGCTAGCCCGGATATTGGGCGACGACTGTTTCCACCTCTCGGCGCGGATGTGTGGGGCGCATCGCAGGGAGGTGCTGGCGGAGGTTAAAACCAGGCTGAAATCCGGCCGGCCCTGCCGCCTGGTTGCAACTCAACTGGTGGAGGCAGGCGTTGATGTCGACTTCCCTGAAGTCTATCGGGCCATGGGTGGGGCAGATTCCCTAGCCCAAGCTGCCGGACGCTGCAATCGAGAGGGTAGTCGTAACCGGGGATACCTGCATGTCTTCGTCGCGCCGACCGAGCCTCCTCGTGGCATTCTTCGCACGGCCAAAGAAACTACCTGGGTTCTCTGGAACCAGGGCCGTCTCGATCTCTCGGATGCCGATCTGTTCCAGGAATACTTCCGCCGTCTGTACGGAATGGTGGAAACGGATGCTGGGGTGATCGCCGCCGAGAAGGAGTTACGTTTTCGGGACTCAGCTGATAACTTTCGCATGATTGACGACAGCGGCATTGCTGTGGTAGCCCCCTATCGAGGCTCTGACGAGAGAATTGCAGACGTTCGCCACAATATCACCCGACTTGGTATGCGGCGTTTGCAGCCGTACCTAGTCAGCCTTTATCCCCAGGAGATCGATCAACTGAATCGCGCGGGCGCATTGGATCCGCTTGACGATCACCTGTTTGCAGTGTCTCCACCGTTTGTTTCCCTATACCACCCTCGATTTGGATTTACCTGGCAAGCTCACCCCCTCGCTGAACCGCGGCAGTTGATCATCTAAGACGATTGTAAGTTAAGATACTGTTTCGATAGAGCGTGCATGGGCATCTATTGGGAGGCTATATCTTGGAACAGTTCAGGTACCGAGTCCGCATTCGCGGCGATTATGCGTGTTTTACGCGTCCCGAGTTCAAGACCGAGCGGGTTTCTTACGAAGTAATTACTCCTTCCGCGGCCCGGGGAGTCTTGGAAGCAATCCTCTGGAAGCCCGCCATCTGTTGGCATATCAAGCGCATTCTCCTGCTTTCGCATCCGCATTTCATCCAGTTCAAGCGCAATGAGGTGACGCAGAAAGTCTCGACGATTTCAGCCGTCAAAGCCATGCGATCAGGCGAGCCAGAGGATTATTACGCCGACGCAGACCGCGCGCAACGAAATACGTTGGCACTGCGCGATGTGGACTACGCCGTCGAAGCCGAATTTCGCATGACGTCGCGCCAAGGTCCGGAAGATAATCCGAAAAAGTTCGACGAAATGTTCCGCCGCCGTCTGGAAAAGGGCCAGTTCCACATGCAGCCCTATCTGGGATGCCGCGAGTTTGCCGCGCAAGTGGACCTGTACGACGGTACGCCACCGCCGCTGGCGGACGAGACCCGCGATCTTGGCTTGATCTTGCACGATGTGCAGTATACGAACGGTGGAAACCGGCCCGTATTCTTCGAGGCCCATCTGGAGGGCGGGGTAATTGTCGTTCCTGAGTGGGAGGGGCAGTCATGATTCTCCGGGCCCTGCGCGATCTGGCGATTGGCGAGAATCTGCTCACCAACCCGGACTATGAACCCAAGACCGTAGCCTGGATTATTCATATCGACGACGCGGGCAAGTTCGCAGGATTGGTACGGACGGTCGAAGGCAAGAAGCTGAATATTCCGCGCAGGGCCGGCCGGACATCCGCGGCCTCGGCGGACTTTCTGGTGGATAAGTCGGAGTACGCTCTCGGTATCTGCCGGCAGGAGAAACTCACAAAGCCGCGAAAGCCGAAGCAGCTAACCGAGCGCCTGAGTCTATTTCGTGACGGAGTTCGTTTGGCGCATCGCTCGACCGGCGCAGCAGCCCTGGGCGCAGTAGCCGATTTCCTCGGCAGGGATGAGGAACGCGGGCGCTGCGCGGCGGACGCGGAGGCGGGCGGCTACCAGAACAACGATCTGTTTGCGTTCTCCTACCAGGGCGAACTGGTACACGATCTGCCGGAGGTCAAAGCCTACTTCAGTGCATCGCGGCACGACGAGAGCCGCGGCGGGGTTCAGTGCCTGGTTTGCGGCCGGGAGCGGCCTCCGGTGGATAAACATCCAGGAATCAAACTGCCGGGGGGCACTACAAGCGGGGTGGCCCTGGTCAGTTTCAATTCCAATGCCTTCGAATCATACGGCTTGTCCCGCAATGAGAATGCGCCCGTGTGCCGCGAGTGCGCCGACGCCTACACAACCGCACTGAACCGGTGTACCGAGCGCAATTACGTCAATCCCGAGGGCGAAATCCTGGCGCGCCGATCAGTCTGGATTCCAGACACCACAGTGGCCGTTTACTGGGCCGATCAAGCGGCCGGCTTTCTGGATCTTTTCAGCAGCCTGTTCGATCAGCCTGAACCGGAGGCAGTCAGGGCTCTACTGGAAGCGCCGCAGGCGGGACGCCTGCCCTCCGGCCTCGATGCACGGCTGTATTGTCTCTTGCTCTCGGGCGCGCAGGGACGGGCGATTGTGCGTGGCCTGCACACGGGAACCGTGTTTGAGGTCGAGGCCAACGTACGACGGTATTTCGAGTCGATCGAGATTGGCCATGACAGGCCTTTCTCTCTGCGGGATCTCTTACGGGCCGCATGCCTGCTGGGAAAAACCGAGAACCTGCCGCCATCCGTGGCGGGAGATTTTTTTCTGGCGATCCTGTTTGGCCGCCCCTATCCCGGTACTATGCTTACCGCCGCGGTGTCACGTTGCCGCGCCGAGCGCAAAGTGCCGCCCGCGCGCGCGGCGCTGCTGCGCGCCTGTCTCATTCGCAATTTCAATCAGGAGGTTACCGTGGGTTTAGACAAAGAAAACAGCCAGCCAGCCTACAGGCTGGGAAGACTCCTCGCTGTGCTGGAGCGCCTGCAAGGCGACGCACAGCGGGGGCTCAACCGGACGATTGTGGACCGGTATTATGGCGCCGCCAGCACGCGGCCGGCGACCGTATTTCCCGCGTTGATTCGTCTGGCGCAGCATCATCTGGCCAAGACCAATTCGCCGGGTTTTCATCAAACAAACCTGGGAGAGGTGATGGATGGAATCCGCGAATTCCCTTCCACGCTTTCCCTGAATGAGCAAGGCCTGTTTGCCATCGGCTATTACCATCAACGGCAGCAATTCTGGAAACCAAAAGACAAAGCAGCTCAAACCGAATCAGGAGAATCCGAATGAACGAATCCGCCCCTATCGACAAACGCTACGAGATCGTGCTTTTGTTTGACGTCCTTCATGGCAATCCGAATGGCGACCCCGACGCCGGAAACGCGCCGCGAGTCGACCCGGAGACCGGCTATGGGATCGTGAGCGATGTGTGTCTGAAGCGCAAGATTCGGAACTTCGTAGCGTTGACCAAACAGTATCAACCGCCGTACGACATCTACGTAAAAGACCGGGGCATTCTTGCGCGGGAACAGAAGCGAGCCTATGAGGCGATTGGAGCCGAGCCGGATCCCGGTGGCCGGGCCAACGAAAAGGCGCGCGATTGGATGTGCCGAAACTTCTTCGATGTGCGGACATTCGGCGCGGTGATGACGACGGGTAAAACCGGAGAGGATGATGCGACCAACGGCGCCTCAAAAGGGAAGGGCGCCAAGAAAAACCAGAAGCTGTGGAACTGCGGGCAAGTGCGAGGCCCGGTACAACTGGGTTTTTCGCGATCGATCGCGCCAATCTACACCATGGAGCACACAATCACCCGGGTCGCCCTGACCAACCCCGGCGACACCGACCGCGCAGCCGCCGAAACCGGCGACGGCGAGGAGAAGGCCGGGAGCGGACAGATGGGCCGAAAGCACACGATTCCGTATGCCCTCTATCGCGCTCACGCATTCGTGTCCCCTTTCCTGGCGCGGGATACGGGCTTTGTGCAGTCCGATCTCGACTTGCTCCTACAGTCTATGGAACACCTGTTCGACCATGACCGCTCTGCTTCCAGAGGCGAAATGGAAGTACGGAGCCTTCTGGTTTTTGAACACGCCACCGCGTTAGGCAACGCGCCGGCACATAAGCTGTTCGACATGGTGCGCATCGCGGGCCCGGCAACGCCAAGGGCGTTCTCGGAATATGAGGTAACCATCCCTGCCGATGCGGATCTGCCGTCAGGTGTGTCCCTTCGTCAAATCGTGTGAACCATGGTATTCGACGAAGACGACCTGTTACCGCTCTCCGGGCTTCAACACCTGGTCTTCTGCGAACGCCAGTGGGGTTTGATCCATATCGAGCAGATGTGGACGGAGAACCGGCTAACCGCCGAGGGGCGCGCATTGCATGAGCGGGCGCACGAGGCGGGTTCGGAATCGCGGCCCGGGCGGCGGATCGCCCGCGGCCTCCGTTTGCACTCGCTTCGGCTGGGTCTCAGTGGCGAAGCGGATGTGGTGGAGTTTCACGAGGCTGCCGGGGGCGTGGTTCTGTCCGGCGAGGAAGGAAGGTGGCAGCCGTTTCCGGTGGAATATAAAAGGGGCCGTCCCAAGGTGGGGGGCTGCGACCGCGTCCAGTTGTGCGCTCAAGCTCTGTGCCTGGAAGAGATGTTCGCGGTTCCTGTGCTTGCGGGTGCACTCTATTACGGCACGCCACGCAGGCGGCAAGAAGTGCCGTTTACGGCCCAACTGCGCCGGGAGACCGAAGCGCTCGCCGCGCGGATGCACGAATTGTACCGGAGCCGCAGGACTCCGTTTGCTGAATATTCCGCCCGGTGCGAGAAATGCTCCTTACTGGCGACCTGCCTGCCCAAGTCTCTTGGAAAATCGGGAAAGGTCGAACGATATCTGGCGGGGGCGACATCGCGGGAGGAGGAAGTAACGTGAAACAGCTCTTGAATACCCTCTACATAACCACGCAGGGAGCCTACCTCGCGAAGGACGGAGAAACAATCCACGTGCGTGTCGAGCACGAAACCCGTCTGCGGGTTCCTATTCACACTTTGGGAAGTGTTGTTTGCTTCGGACAGGTTTCGTGCAGCCCACCGCTCATGGGATTATGCGCGGAAAATGGCGTTTCGCTCGCATTTTTCTCAGAGAACGGCAGATTCCTTGCCAGAGTGCAGGGCCCGATTTCCGGAAATGTTCTGCTCCGGCGGGAGCAGTATCGCCGCTCGGAAAGTCAGGACGATTCGGCGATGATCGCGAGGTCCGTCGTGATCGCGAAAGTGGCGAATTGCCGCACGGTTCTGCTCCGGGCGCTTCGTGACAAGCCGGAGTGCGAGGGCAATACATCGATAGGAGCCGCCGTGCTCCGGTTGGCTCACTTGGCGAATACTCTGCAAGCACAGTGCAAGCTCGACCAGATTCGTGGCCATGAAGGCGACGCCGCGCGAACTTATTTCGAGGTCTTCGATCACCTGATCACGGAATCGAAAGAGACTTTCTTCTTCAGGGGGCGTAGCCGGAGGCCACCGCTCGACGCCGTCAACGCCCTGCTCTCGTTTCTGTATACTCTGGTGACACACGATGTAGCATCGGCGTTGGAGGGAGTTGGGCTTGACCCCGCGGTCGGATTCCTGCATCGCGACCGGCCGGGCCGTCCAAGTCTGGCGCTCGACCTTGTAGAGGAACTGCGCCCGGTTCTGGCGGACCGTTTGGCACTCTCGCTCATTAACCGCCGGCAAGTATGTTCCAAGGGCTTTCGCCGTACGGAAACCGGGGCGGTGGCGATGGATGAGGCCACCCGGAAGGAGGTCCTGGTAGCCTACCAGAAGAGAAAGCAGGAAGAGATTCTGCATCCGTTCCTCAGAGAGCGTGTCGGTTTTGGGATTGTTGCTCATGTGCAGGCGCTACTTCTGTCGCGCTATCTGCGTGGGGACTTGGACGGCTATCCGAGTTTTTTGTGGAAGTGACCCGATGATGATGGTTGTCGTGGCTTACGACGTGAGTACCGAGACAGATGGGGGGAGGCGCCGCCTGCGCAGGGTGGCGAAGGTGTGCGAGGACGTGGGTCAGCGAGTACAGGACTCGGTTTTCGAATGCTTAGTGGATGGCGCGCGATGGGTCCGTTTGCGTGCCTCGTTGGTGAGCGAGATAGACCCGGGGGAAGACAGTTTACGCTTCTATTTCCTGGGCGACAATTGGGAACGCAGAGTGGAGCACGTGGGTGCCCACCCGTCTTACAACCCACGTGGGCCCCTGATCGTGTGAACCGCGCGAACGGGAAGTGAACAGCAGATGTCCGGTTGGTTCGCGATTGAGGTTATGTGAAGATTGGAATGGACTTGCGCGCGAAGTAATGGCGGGCCGAGAACCTGAGTTGCGGTTGTGGTTCACTTTCGCGCAGATTTCGTTTCGGGTCGTGCCAGCTCAATCATTTAGGTGCTGGCTGTCGCCGCCCGCGCGGGCGGCGTGGATTGAAACGTCTGTAAGTATCGGAGTCATACCAGTTATGTAGTGTCGCCGCCCGCGCGGGCGGCGTGGATTGAAACCGCACGGCCGAAGAAGCAACAACTTGCGGGCCGGGTCGCCGCCCGCGCGGGCGGCGTGGATTGA
>JARLGM010000187.1 GCA_031292755.1 Candidatus Sulfopaludibacter sp. | reverse complement strand
CTCTGGATCGCGCTCTGGCGGAAGAGCCGCCGCCCAGTGTCCCCGAGCTTGCACGGCGTCTGCATTTTGCCAGGAGCGAGCGCTTGTACCAGATCGACCGCGCCAGGTCCAAGATGCTGTCGGCAAGGCATCGCGAGGCTATCCGAGCGTTACAGCAAAAGCCTTCACGGGCGCCTCGGAAGTGCGAGCGGCCCCAGATGAAGCGCGTATTAGAGGATTCGTTGGCGCGCGAGTGTCCGGTATCGGTTTCCGAAATTGCCGCGCAGAGTGGCTACGCGAACGCCGGTTGCATCAGGCTGGAATTCCCCGATCTTTGCCGCGCCATCGGCCGGAAGCTCGCTCAACGAAAGAAAGCCGAAATGACCGGCAAGGGAGAGATCCTGAAAGCTGCGCTGGAAGAAGATCCGCCGCTCACGGCGGAGCAAATGGCCGAAAGGCTGGGTTTCGGGTGTCCTGGAGTTCTGCGGCGAAACTTTCCGGCGCAATACCAAGCGCTTCTTGGTAAACGAATGGCCTACGAGGAGGCCGAAAGAAAGCAGTTACGTTCTGACCTGATCGGTGCCCTGGCAGAGAACCCGGCACCGACTGTTCCCGCTGTGTGTCGTCGGCTTGGTATATCTACGAGCCGGGTTTACTGCCTGCACGGGGAGTTGGCCCGCGCTATTGCCGCCAGACATTTAAGAGAGAGCGCTGAATCCATGGAGCAACGGCGCGAACTGTTGCGCATCGAGGTATCCGCCATTGTCAAAGACATGCTCGATCGCGGCGAGCACCCAGTTCAGGCTCGTGTACGAAAGATGCTTAGCGCGGACTCTGTGAAGGCGCGGAGAATGCTCGGCAAGTGCTTGAATGGAGTAATCTCGGAACTGGAGACAGCACGTCGGGGCGCAATACGCCAGGAGGTCAGTCAGCCACCCTCCGATAAGCCACCAATTGGGACCCCAAAGCAAAAACAGGTCACCTTAGCGGGAACCGGCTCGCGTGTTCCGGTGTCATAAAGGAATGCTTCGTGCGCTTCCATCGCTAGTTGCCGTTCTGACCCTTTTGGCTTCCTCGGGGCTCGGGGACGATCTCCCCAACTTCGAGGCGGCGTCGGTAAAGCATTCCGACCCGAACTCGAGGAGCGGCCCAAACGCATGTACGGGCGGCCCCGGCACGGAGGACCCCGGAATGCTCCACTGCACGAATAGCTCGCTTGCTCTGTTTATCTTGCAGGCTTACGACCTGAAATGGTACAAGCTTATATCGCCAGACTGGGTCATCCACGGTGGGAGTCAGTCCGGCTACGATGTCAGCGCCAAGATCCCGCCGGGTACGTCGAAGGCAGACTACAGGCTCATGCTGCAACGTCTGCTGGCCGACCGCTTTCACCTCGTGGTGCATCGTGAGAGCAGGGAACTGCCAGTCTATTCATTGGTTCCCGGCACAGGCAAGCCGAAGCTCATTCTCTCCTCTTCTCCGGCACCTCCCGGTCCGCGTTGCGCCACGTCCATGGTCAAGAACCACTTCCACTGGGCGTGCCACAACACGCTCCTCAAAGATCTGGCAGGGAACCTGGAGACTCTGTTTTGGAACGATGTGATCGATGAAACCGGTCTTAACAGCGAGTATGATTTTACTCTTGATTTCATACCGACGGAAGAATGGCAGGGGAGAGTCGGCTGGTCCCCCTCGAGCGCGATTGCCGATGACACTCCGACCTTGGATACCGCGATCTCCGCGCAGCTCGGCCTAAAGCTGAAGAGGGAGAAAAGGCCAGTGCAAGTTCTGGTCTTCGACAAGGCGGAAAAGAATCCGACTGAGAACTAATTTCCTTTGCCCCGTTTGGGCGACCACTTCGCCCTTATTAACGACAGGGACCTCTGGCTTTCAGACAATGGTTGGCAGACGATACCGGTAACTGCCCGATTCCGCTTGCCGCGTAAACGACCTGGACTTTGGCTCAATGATCGTTCCAAATTCCGCGTTCCGTGCGATCAGTCCTGCCCACCGTTTACCGATCCGGTTCTCTTCTGGTTTGCCTTCGGCCGTGCGTGTCAGAATCACCGGCCACTTTATGCTTCAAAACGGCCGTTTTATGGTTCAAGTCACAGACTTTCCCGGTTGGCCCCGCATTATTCACGGCCGCGCCGATCTGATGGCCAAGTTCAAGGGTTATGGCAAGAACATCGAGCTTCAATCCGCCGATCAGTTGATTACGCACAAGGCAGACAGCGGCCGTATCCTGGTCATCGAATATGAAGTCCACGGGACTGTCCTCGCGACAGGTGTAAAGTACAACAATCGGTTTTGCTCCATCATACATATCGAAAACCAGAAAATCTCGCACTGGAGAGACTACATGGACTCTCTTGCGGCTTGGAATGTATTGACGGGGCGAACGCGCAAGAAAGCGGGAAGATCCGCGGCCCCCGCTGCGTCATAGTAAAGTAGCCAATGTCCATGCTGGTGCGGGAAAGTCCGGAACGGGAACTGGTGGAAGCCTGCAAACGCGGGGAACGCGACGCCTTCCGCACGCTGTTTGAGACCTACAAGAACAAGGTCTACTCGGTGGCCCTGCGCTTTGCCGGCGAAGAAGCCGCGGCCATGGATATCGCCCAGGACACCTTCGTCAAGCTCTTCTCGTGTATCCGCGACTTCCGCGGCGAGGCCGGTTTCGAAACCTGGGTGTATCGCATGGTGGTGAATAGCTGCCTGGATCAGAAGCGCCGCACGCGCCGCCTGGTTCCCCTGGCCGATGAGTTGATGGCCACCCTTCGCGCCTCCGGCGATGTGCTCGCCCAGATGCTGCGCGCCGAAATCGGCGATCGCGTGCGCGCCGCCGTGGAAAAGCTCACGCCGGACCTGCGGATCGTCATCGTGCTCCGTTACACCGAAGGGCTGGCGTACGACCAGATCGCCGAGGTCCTGGGCTGCTCCCAGGGCACCGTCGCCTCGCGCCTCAATCGCGCGCACAAAGCGCTGGAACGGCGGCTGGCGCACCTGGCCAAGGGAGTCGCTCATGCCTGAGTGGCTGGAACGCGAACTCGCCGCCGGCCTGGCGCCGGTGGAAGCTCCCGGCGCTTTGCGCGAACGAGTCCTGCGACCGCGACCCGTGTTGCCGGCGCGCCGCGTTTCGGTTTTCCTGATCGCCGCCGCCATGGTGGTGCTCAGCGCCGGCACCGTGTGGCTCTCTGCCCGGCAACCCGTCCGCGTCAGCAACGCGCGATGGAATCCGGCCACGCGGGCCCCAATCAACGACCACAACTGCGTGCTCTGCCACACGCTGTAAAAAAGCGACAGGCCCGGGAGGCTCGTCTTACTATGGAAAACACAGGATCCGTCTGTCTTTTGCTTGCGCTGGTTCTCTGTCTGTACGCGGCGGCCGCCTCGCTGGTCCGCGGCAAGCGCCTGCTCGAACTCAGCGCCCGGCGCAGCGTGTACGCGGTGTGTTTCTGCCTGACCATCGCTTCCGCCATTCTGGTCTACGCCTTTTTGACCGGCGATTACCACTTCGCCTACGTCGCCTCCAACAGCAATCGCGCCATGCCCGCGTCTTACAAGTTCGCCGCATGGTGGGGCGGACAGGAAGGCTCGCTGCTGTTATGGAGCTGGCTGCTTTCCTGCTACGCCGCCGTTGCCGTTTGGGGCGGTCAAGCGCCGCTCATTCTGGTGCTGTCCGGCACGCAGGCGTTCTTCCTGGTCCTCAACACCTTCGTGGCGAATCCATTTCAGGTGCTGGCTTTTCTGGGCGGCCCGACCAGGGTGCCCGATGGCGTGGGCCTCAATCCGCTGCTGCAATACCCGCTGATGCGCATCCATCCGCCCATCCTGTATCTGGGATACGTGGGCATGGTGGTGCCCTTCGCTTTCTCCATGAGCGCACTGCTGTATCGCCGCAAGGACGCCGGCTGGCTACAGACGGCGCGGCGCTGGACGCTGGTCACCTGGCTGTTTCAAGGCGCCGGCATCGTGCTGGGCGCGCGTTGGGCTTACGCCGCGCTGGGCTGGGGCGGCTATTGGAACTGGGACGCGGTGGAGAACGCCTCGCTCCTGCCCTGGCTCAGTTCCACCGCCTATCTGCACTCGGTGATGATGCAGGAGAAACGCGGCATGTTGCGCGTCTGGAACGCGGTGCTGGTCTCGGCGTCATTCTTCCTGTGCATCTTCGGCACCATGATGACGCGCAGCGGGCTGGTGGATTCCGTCCACGCCTTCGCCAAATCCTCGATCGGCAACTGGTTCACAGGCTTTCTGGCGGTGGGACTGGCGGCGACGGTCTGGCTGATTCTCTCCCGCCTGGAGTATCTGCGTGGCGAGGCGCGCATGGAAAACGTGGTGTCGCGCGAGAGCAGCTTTATGTTGAACAACCTGCTGCTGCTGGCAAGCTGCCTGGCCATTCTGTGGGGCACGCTGTTTCCGGTGATCTCGCAATTTGTCAGCGGGCAGAAGGTCACGCTGGAAAAGCCGTGGTTCAACCGGATCATGACGCCGCTCGGGCTGGCGCTGCTGCTGCTCATGGGCGTAGCGCCACTGCTGCCGTGGCGGCGCGCTTCGCTCGATACTTTGAGCCGTACCTTTCGGATTCCGGGCATCGGCGGGTTGGCGGTGGCTGCCATCCTCTGGGCGCAGGGCGTGCCCGGCGGTTATGCCCTGGTCTCCTTCGCCCTCTGCACGTTCGTCACCCTGACCATTCTCATGGAATTTCTTAAGGGCAGTCGTGCCATTGCGTCGAAGGAAGGCGCTAACTTCGCCGCTGCCATGGTCACGCTGACGCGCCGCAACACCCGGCGATACGGCGGGTACATCGTGCACTTGGGTATCGTTTTGATTTTCGTGGGACTCACCGGCGCCGCCTTCAATCGCGAGACCAAGGCGGAGATCCACATCGGCGACCGTCTCAAGGTGGGCGCTTACACGCTCAATGTACGCCGCATCGATACCGGCGAAAACGCCAACCTGCTGTGGCAGAGCGCGCTGATCGATGTTTCCGCCCAGGGTGAGGCGATCAGCAGCATGACGCCGCGCCGCGAACTCTACAAAGCCAGCCGCCAATCGGTGGGGCGCGTGGATATCCGTCACGGGCTGAATGAAGACCTCTATGTGAACTTCGCCGGGCTGAATGCGGAGGATATGCCGGTGGTGGAGGCATACCTGTTTCCCCTGGTGAACTGGGTTTGGATCGGCGCCATCGTGCTGTTGCTCGGCACCTGCGTGACGCTCATTCCTCCTCTCCCCGATCGTGCTCCTTTGCAAGGGTGAGCAAGGACTCAACCGCCGGAACCGCTTCCGGGGGTCTGTATTGCTTGAGGCGCTGGCCGGTATACCCCAAAGCGATCGCCAGAGGAATCACCAGCGCAGCATGGCGGTCCAGGAAATACCAATGCGTCCAGTCGTATAAAACCATGCCGCAGGCGGTCAGAATGCAGCAGGCGCCCAACTGCCACCAGAGTTGTGGCCAGAGGGAGTGGCGCGGTTGCAGGCCGCTATCGCGCAGTCGTACGGCGTTCCGCAGAAATTCGATCCAGCCCCCGATCGCCATGGCCAGGCAAGCTGTCGCCGCCAGCCTGAACGCGATCCCGCCGGGGCGATTTACAAACGCGAACGTCAACGCGGTGAAGAAGTAGCAAAAGCCCACCAGCGCCGAACGCTTTCGTAACAGCCGCTGCGTGTGTTTTAGGGCGACTACAGCTAGACCCGCGGGCGCCGGCGGTTCCGGCATCGAGGGCACCGTTCCCAACTCGCCCACTTCCGCCCGCAGTTCTTCGTCCTCCGCCAGCGCGGCATCCACCAAAGCGCGCGTCTCCGCGCTGGCTTCGCCCGCCACGTACACCGGCAGCAGATCACGAATGACGTTTTTCGAGATATTCATGGCCGATTCCTCCTGGATTCTCCTTCGCCAGATGCAGGCGCGCGCGATGCACTTTCACCTTGG
This sequence comes from Candidatus Sulfopaludibacter sp., assembly GCA_031292755.1. Taxonomy (GTDB): domain Bacteria; phylum Acidobacteriota; class Terriglobia; order Bryobacterales; family Bryobacteraceae; genus Sulfopaludibacter. Next base: position 7,530 of record JARLGM010000187.1, on the reverse strand, counting down.
CCGCCGCCACCGAAATACCCAGCAACGCGGCGATCTCCATATAACTCACACCCTCCACCCGAAGCAGCACGGCTGACCGGTCCACTTCCGGCAGCGCGGCGAGCGACCGGCACACCCGTTCGAGTTGCTCGCGCATCTCGGCATCGCCGGCCGGTGACGACGCCGAAGCGACGTCCTGGTCCAGCGGCAGCTTTCGCCGGATGTGCCGCTGTTCATGCCGGTACAGATTGCGCGCAATCACGAACAGCCACGCCTTCACGCTGGTGGTTCGCACGGGCTGCTCGGTGATCCAGACACGCAGGAACGTCTCCGACGTCAGGTCCTGCGCCAGTGCCGCATCGCCGCTCAGATAGAGCGAAAACCGGTAGACGTCCCGGGCATGGGCCGTGTATAACTCCGCGAAAGTGGCCGCCTTAGTATCGCTTGCCATCGACTGCATCCAGAATATCCAGATCTGCACCGAAAGTTACGGAGGACAAATAACACCACTTGAAAGAGGTTGTTATTTCTGCTAGGGTGAAAGCAGCAGGAGGGGCAATGCCGCAGACCATTTCCGCTACCGGGCTCACCACCGGGCACGCACCCTTTGTGGAAGAAGCGCGCAGTCGTGGCGAGCTTTATATTTCACAGGCTTACGACCTGTATTCTGAAGAAAATCATGAGGCTTGGCGCAAGCTCTACCAGCGCATCCGGCCGCGCTGGGAACAGTACGCCAATGAACATTTCCTGCATGGCATCGAAGTCTTGGGCCTGCCGCCTGACCGCATTCCGCACCTGACCGACGTGAATCAGCGCCTGCAACCTCTCACGGGTTTCCAGACCAAGCCTGTCAGCGGATACGTCCCCGGCTTTCTGTTTTTCGATTGCCTCCGCCGGCGCGAGTTCCCCACCACCATCACCATCCGGCCGGTGGACCAGATGGATTACCTGCCGGAGCCGGACATCTTTCACGATGTGGCCGGGCACGTTCCCATGCACACCGGCAAAGCCTTCGCCGATGTGCTGGTCCGCTTCGGCGACTGCGCGCACACCGCCGTCGAAATGACCGGCATGATCGCCGACCATGCCGAGCGGACCCGCCGGCTGACCAACATAATAAAAGCCATGTCGCGATTTTTCTGGTTCACGGTGGAGTTCGGCCTCATGAAGGGCCGTCGCGGCACCGTGGCCTACGGCAGCGGCCTGCTGAGTTCCTACGGCGAACTGCGCAACGCCATCGAATCTCCCGAGGTGCAGCGCTACCCGGCGCAACTGGAATGGCTGATCAACCAGGTGGCGGAAATCGATCGCTACCAGCCCCTGCTCTTCACCGTGGATTCGTTCGACCACCTGTTCAATCTAGTGGGCCAACTGGAGCAATGGATGCGCGAAGGCAAACTCAACAACGTGGCGCCGGGACCGCCGGAGATCCGCGAAAACGACCTCCGCAGTTTCATGGACGCGGCGTAACCATAACTATCATTGGGGCTCGCGGGCCTTTCCGAGAGAGAATGAGGAAGGCCCTAATGGAAGATCCCCGCTCGGTTTATTCTCGACTGCTCAAAGAACGGCTCGCCGAAATTGCCGCCCGCGAAGCGCGGCACCAAAGGCTGGGCTATTACCGCCTGGCCGTGGCCGTATCCGGCGCAGTGGTGCTCTGGCTGGCGTTTCAGCAATCCATCACGATTTTGTGGCTGCTGATTCCCGTCGCCGTATTCGTCGGGCTCATCGTGCTGCACGAGCATCTATTGCGCCGCCTGGAACGCCGTCGCCGTGCGGCCGCTTTCTTCCAAAAGGGCCTGGCGCGCCTGGATGGCAAATGGGCCGGCGCCGGTTCCACTGGAGAGCGCTACGCCGACCCCGAACATCCCTACGCCGCCGATCTCGACCTGTTCGGCAAGGGCTCGCTCTACGAACTGCTCTGCACCGCGCGCACTCACATCGGCGAAGACACGCTGGCGCGCTGGCTCCAATCGCCGGCAGAGCCCGCGGTGGTGCGGGAGCGCCAGCAAGCTGTGGCGGAACTGCGGCCGCACCTGCCATTGCGCGAAGACCTGGCCGTGGTCGCCGAAGAGGCGCACGGCGGAGTGGATCCGGTTTCCCTGGCGGCGTGGGGCGAATCGCCGGGACCCGGCGGCACACCTTTAAACACGCGGGCGATGCGCATCCAGGTGCGGGTGCTGGGCCTGCTCGGCATCCTGGGCGCGGCGGCGTTGATCGCTACCGTGCTGTACAGCGCCGGCGTGGTGCGGATGGCCGCCGGACCCGCGGCCCTGGTCCGCGATTTCTTCCTGCTGGTGCTGGCCGTCAACGGCACCTTCCTCTACCGCAACCGGCATCCGTTCGCCGCCGCCGTTGCTTCCGTGGAAGCCGCGGCCGAACAGCTCGGTCTGCTCAGCGAGGTGCTGGTACGCCTGGAACAGGAAACATTCCAGACGCCGCTGCTGGCGCGCCTCCGCGCTTCCCTGGACGCGGAGGGCGCTCCGCCTTCCCGGCGTTTGGCGAGCCTCAAGCGCATCGTCGAGTACATCGATTCGCGCGATAACATTGCCGTCAAGCTGGCCGAAATCTTTATCCTTTGGACACCGCACTGGGCCCTCAAAGCCGAAGAGTGGCGTGCCCACTCCGGTCCCACGGTCCGCCGCTGGCTCACCGCCACCGGAGAGATCGAAGCGCTGTGCGCCCTGGCCAGCTACTCGTACGAGCATCCCGCCGATCCTTTCCCCGAGTTGCGCGACGAGCCGGCGGGCCCGCAACTGGAGGCCGAAGGCGCCGCCCATCCGCTGATTTCCGAAGAAACCGCCGTGCGCAACGATGTGCGCATCGGAGGGCCTCTGCGCCTCATGGTGATCAGCGGGTCCAACATGTCCGGCAAAAGCACGTTTCTGCGCACACTCGGAACCAACGTGGTCCTGGCGCAGGCCGGAGCGCCGGTGCGCGCGCGCCGCATGGCCCTTTCCCCGCTGGCCGTGGGCGCCAGCATTCGCGTGGTGGATTCGCTGCAAGGCGGCATCTCGCGGTTCTTCGCCGAGATCCTGCGCCTGCGCCAGATACTCGACCTCACGGGCGGCAAACTGCCGGTGCTGTTCCTCATCGACGAGGTGCTGAGCGGCACCAATTCCCACGACCGGAGAATTGGCGCGGAAGCCATCGTGCGCGGCCTGGTGGAGCGCGGCGCGGCAGGCTTCATCACCACCCACGATCTGGCATTGGCGGATATCGCCGCCGTTCTGGGCGAACGCGCCGCCAACGTCCACTTTGAGGACCGCATCGAAAACGGCCAGATTATTTTCGACTACATCATGCGCCCCGGCGTGGTCCGGAAGAGCAACGCCATCGAGCTGATGCGCTCCGTGGGATTGGAGATTTGACTGGCGGCAAAATCCGCGACCTGGCCCGCGCCTGCGGTTTCGAACTGGCCGGAGTGGCCGCCGCCGCGCCGCACGCCGACGCCGCCTGGTATCGCCAATGGACCGGCCTCGGCTACGCCGGCGAGATGCGCTATCTTACCGATCGCCGCGCCGGCGTGCGTGACGATCCGCGCAACCTGCTGCCGTCCGCCCGCTCGCTGATCTGCGTGGGCAAGCTGTACAACACGCCGTGGCCCTATTCCACTGCGTTCGATGAGCCGCAACTCGCGTGGATCTCGCGCTATGCCTGGGGCGACGATTATCACGAGGTGCTGCGCGCCGGCCTGGAGCGGCTCGCCGGCCTGCTGCGCGAGCACGCCGGAGATTTCCAGTGGCGCGCCTGCGTCGATACCGCTCCGCTGCTGGAGCGATCCTATGCGCGCGCCGCCGGGCTCGGATGGATCGGCCGCAATACCTGCCTCATCAATCAGGGTAGCGGCTCCTGGTTCTTTCTCGGGGAACTGCTGGTCTCGCTCGAAATCGCTCCCGATGCGCCGCCGCCCGACCGCTGCGGCACGTGCACCCGCTGCATCGACGCATGCCCCACGCAAGCCATCGTGCCGGCCGCAGGGGGCACGCGATACACCATCGATTCGCGCCTCTGTATCTCGTACTTCACCATCGAACTGCGCGGCGGCATCCCAGAACCCGAGCGCCCCGCCGTGGGACCGCACGTCTTCGGGTGCGATATCTGCCAGGACGTGTGCCCGTGGAACCGCCGCGCCCCCTCGACCGGCGACCCGGCCTTCGCCCCGCGCCACTTCGCGCCCGACCTCGCCCGCCTCGCCGCCTTGAGCGAAGCCGGGTTCCGCGACCTCTTCCGCCACACCCCGGTCACCCGGTCCCGCTACGCCGGCTTCCTCCGCAACGTGGCCATCGCCATGGGCAACGCGAAGCTGGAGTGTTTCCGCGCCCCGCTGGAGAGACTGGCGGAATCGCCGGACGCGATGGTGGCCGAACATGCGCGCTGGGCGCTGGGGCGGCTATAGTGCTACCTATGTACCATGGTACAATGGTGTCATGGAAGACGTTCTGGCCTTCATGACGCCGCAGCACCATGCGGTGCGTAACTTCGTGGTGCGGGAGTTGCCGGGCAATGGCGGCAAGCCGCTCCGGCCCGCACAGATTGCCCAATCGCTCCGGCTGGACCCGGCGGCAGTGACCGGCCTCCTGGACGACCTGGAAAAGCATCTCTTCTTCCTGGTGCGCAACTCCTCGGGCGATGTCAGTTGGGCATTCCCGGTGACTTGCGAGCGCACGCCGCATCGCCTGCGTTTCAGCACCGGGGAATGGATCTTCGGCGCTTGAGCGGAGGACTCTTTTGTCACGCCCTTCGTGCAAGGGCGCCTCAGAAAGCAATCGCTTCAGGTGGAGATCGCCACCTCCTGCGCGCACTGCGGCCAGGCGATGCACCTGGTGGTGGACGAGCGTTTGCACTGGCGGGTTCGCGAGTCCGGCGCGGATCCTCACCTGTTTATGCCGCAGATCGACTGGGCGGCTTTCCAGGGACGGAACATCATCGACGACTATTGAAAGAACTCCCGATTCTTCTGGTCAGGAGAACACGTTCCGAAAATGGAGACGGCGGGTCACGTCATGGGGTTGAATGAAGCGGCGGCTCTGGTGGCGCCGGCGCAAGCCCGGCTGTTCGCCTTCAGCGCAACGACCGTGCCTTGAGGAAAGCGATCAAGGCTGCCGGATCGTCGGTGATGACGGCGTCCACTTGGGCGTGAGCCATGCGCGCCCATTCCTCGGGAGTGTTGACGGTCCAGGCCATCGCCTGAATTCCGGCGGCGTGGGCCTGTGCGACCTTTTCGGGAGTCACCAATGAGTAGTGGGGCGAGACCATTTGGGTATCGGCGGCTTCGCGGGCAATGGTGACGAAGTCGCGCGGGTCGTCTTCGGTGAGCGCGGAGCGGCGGATTGCGGGGGCGAGATCCCGCACCGCCCGGAGGGTGCGGAAGTCGAAAGACTGCACGATGACGCGCTGTTCCAGCCTGTGTTCCCGGATCCGCTCCAGCACCAGGCGGGCAAAGTCCACGGGCGGCGGAGAGTATTCGGGATTGCCGGGGTAGCTCTTGATTTCGATGTTCCACTCGACGCGGGCCGGCGCGGCGAGGGTGAAGACCTCATCCAGCGTGGGGATGGGGGCGCCGCCGCAGTTCCATTGTTTCACCTCGGCCAGGGTCAGTTCACGGATGACTGCCTGCGGCGCCGGACCCGAGCAGAGCGGCGGCGCGAGGATGGGATCGTGCGAGACGATGAGGATGTTGTCGCTCGTGACCGCCACATCGAGTTCCACGGCGTCAACCCCGGCGCCGATAGCATACTCGAAGGCCGGCAAGGTATTTTCGGGGAGCAAGGCGCGGGCGCCGCGGTGGCCGTGAACGAGCGGACGCATCTGCTACGTCAAAATGTCGCGGACTACGTCTCCGGAGATGCCGGTCAGGCGGACATCGAGGCCTTGGAATTTGACCGCCAGGCGTTTGTGATCGATGCCCAGCAGGTGGAGCATGGTGGCGTGAAAATCGTGGACGCTCACCGGATTCTGTTCGGCGGCGTAGCCTAATTCGTCGGTGGTCCCGTAGGTGATGCCGGGCTTGGTGCCGCCGCCGGCCAGCATGTAGGAGAACCCCTTGATGTGGTGGTCGCGCCCGTCGCCGCCCTGCGACATCGGGGTGCGGCCGAATTCCCCGCCCCAGATAACCAGCGTATCGTCGAGCATGCCGCGCTGTTTCAGATCGGTGATCAGCGCGGCGGTAGCCTGGTCCGTCTCCTTGGCCTTGAGCGCCACATTGACCTTGAGGCCGCGGTGGTGGTCCCAATCGCGGTGATAAAGCTGGATGAAGCGGACGCCGCGCTCGGCGAGGCGGCGGGCCAGCAGGCAATTGGAAGCAAACGAGCCATCGCCGGGGTGGGCGCCGTACATATCCAGCACGCTCTGCGGTTCCTTGCTCATATCCATCAGGCCGGGCACGCTGCTTTGCATGGCGAACGCCATCTCATACTGCGCGATCCGGGTTTGAATCTCGGGATCGGCCAGGGCGGCGAATTCGGCGCGGTTCAATTTGTTGATAGCGTCCACGGACTGGCGCTGCAGTTTGGCATTGACGCCGGGCGGGTTCTGAATGTAGAGCACCGGATCGCCGGCGGAGTTTAGTTTGACGCCTTGAAACTTGCTGGGCAGCAGGCCCGCGGACCACTGGCGCGCGGCGATGGGCTGCATCTGTCCACCCTCGCCGGTGGAGAGCAGGACCACGAAGCCGGGCAGATCGCTGGCATCCGCGCCGAGTCCGTAGAAGACCCACGACCCCATGCTGGGGCGGCCGGGAATGATGGACCCGGTGTTCATAATGGTGTGGGCCGGATCGTGGTTGATCTGCTCGGTCCACATGGAACGCACGATGCACAGATCGTCGGCCACGCTGCCGAGGTGCGGAAACAGTTCGCAGATCTCCTGGCCCGATTTGCCGAACTTTTTGAACTCGTACTGCGGGCCGAAACAGGTGAGCTTGGCGCCCTGAAGCTGTGCGATCTGCTGTCCCTTGGTGAAAGATTCGGGCATGGGCTTGCCGGCCTCTTCGCGCAGCTTGGGCTTGTTGTCGAACGTCTCCAGATGCGAAGGGCCGCCCGCCTGATAGAGAAAGATGATGCGTTTGGCTTTGGCCGGATGGTGCAGCGGGTTGACCACGCCGTGCGATGCGCCGCTATCCTGCGCCAGCAGGTTTTGCAGGCCCAGCAGACCGACACAGGCGATGCCGCGCCCCAAAAACGCGCGGCGGTGAATCTGGCAATCGCAGGGCTTCATAGATCAGTTCCTCGTAATGGTTTCGTGCATGTTCAGGAGGGCGCGCGCCACCATGGTCATGGCCGCCAGTTCGTCAGGCCTGGCGCCGGCCGGGACGGGCGCTTCGCCCACACGCAGCAACTCCGCGGCGTCTTTGGGCGAGCGGCGGTATTGCTCCAGGCTGGTGCGGTACAGATCGGCCGCGATGCGCCGTTCTTCGGGCGTGCCTTCACGGTCCACGACGCGCCGGAAGGCCCAGTCGATGCGGTCATCGAGGCTGCCCTTGCGCTCCAGAACGTGTTCCGCGAAAACGCGCGCCGCCTCCACATAGATGGGATCGTTGAGCAGCACCAG
>JARLGM010000186.1 GCA_031292755.1 Candidatus Sulfopaludibacter sp. | reverse complement strand
CTGCGACGCGAAGATGATCCGCCGCAGCACCGCCTTGTCCTTGACGATGCGAATGTAACTGTCCAGGTTGGGAATTTGCGGCAGGCCGTCGTCCAGCGAGACCAGGTAGCTCAACCCGTCGCAGGCTTCGAGCTCGCTGAACTTCATCAACTCGTTGGCCACCGTGATGCGGTCTATCTTTTCGTTGCGCTCCTGCAGGTCGCCCATGCGGCGAAAGATGCGCCGGTGCTTCTCCAGACTGAAGTCGTCGGCTTCCAACGTCCCGGCGGCCTGAATGTAGAGGCTGTCGTCCAAAAGGATGGAACCCAGCACGAATCGCTCGGCATCCACATTGACCGGTAGGCCTTTTTCGATCGCATCCATTGCTGACATAGCCCGAATGACCTAGCTTAACGTTTCCGCAGGGCTCTGGCGCGCCGAAATCTCGCGTCCTGTTTTCTGCCGCTTACCCTGCGGATAAACCGGCTCGGAAAGGCCGCCTGAATCGTCCCTCCAAGTGCTTTGAGATCAAGCCCCGCGACCCGTTCTCCCTATTCTTCCAGGAATTTCCACAACGTTTCAACAGATCCGCGATAATCGGCTGTTGGGAGGAATTCAACGAATGTCCCAGTGGCTGGTTACCAGCAGCATGTGGCACGATATTTTTGCGGTCGGAACGCCGGTCCTGGAGAAGATCATCCGGCCCGTCATCGTATACATTTTCCTGGTGGTGCTGCTCCGCGCCTTCGGCAAACGCGAACTGGCACAACTGAATCCGTTCGACCTGGTGGTGCTGCTGTCGCTCTCCAACACGGTGCAGAACGCCATTATCGGCAACGATAATTCCCTCTCCGGCGGTCTTATCGGCGCGTTCACCCTGCTGGGCATCAACTATCTGGTGGTCCGCTTCCTGTTCCGCCACCGCCGGCTGGACCAGGTTTTCGAAGGCAAGCCCACCACCCTGGTCGAACATGGCCACCTGGTGAAACATGCGCTGGCGAAAGAGCTACTCACCCGCAGCGAACTGATGACCGTTCTCCACCGCCAGGGATTCGACGGTCTGGAGGAGGTCGAGCGTTGCGTCCTGGAACCGGGCGGAACCTTCTATATCCAACGCAAAATGCCGCCCGTCGAAAAGGTCGAGCACGAAGAGGTGATGCACCAACTGGCCGAACTCAACGGCAAGCTCGAACGCCTGCTCCACCAACGCGGCGAAGCCTGATCGCGCTCCCGCCAGTGCGAATGCCTATAATAGAAAGGTGCGGAGGAATGGGTGAGTGGTTGAAACCGGCGGTCTTGAAAACCGTTTGCGGGGTGACTCGCACGGGGGTTCGAATCCCTCTTCCTCCGCCACTTAGAGCAGGCGGCCTTTCTCACCGTATTACACTAGAGTTTCCATGTCCAAACTGTTGGAGGGTAAACTTGCCCTCGTTCTGGGAATTGCCAATAAATGGAGCCTGGCCTATGCGATCGCCCAGGCATTCTCGCGGGAAGGCGCCACCCTGGCGCTGACCTACCTGGGAGAACGGCAGAAAGATTCAATCGCGGAACTCTCCAAAGAGCTGAACGTGGCCGCCATTCTGCCCTGCGACGTGACCCGGGATGACGACCTGGCGGCCCTCACCGAATCTCTGCGTGCCCTGGACCGCCCGCTGGATGCCGTGGTCCACAGCCTGGCCTTCGCCAATCGCGAGGATCTGAGCCGCCCGTTTGTCGAGACATCCCGCAGCGGCTTCGCGCTGGCCACGGACGTGAGCGCCTATTCGCTCATCGCCGTAGCTCGCGCCACCGTGCCGCTCATGAGCGCCGGCGGTTCGCTGAGCACCCTCACCTACCTGGGTTCCACGCGCGTGGTGACCAATTACAATGTGATGGGAGTGGCCAAAGCCGCGCTGGAGGCATCCATGCGGTATCTGGCCGGCGAACTTGGCGAACGCAAGATTCGTGTAAACGCCATCTCCGCCGGACCCGTCAAGACCGCATCCTTTCGGGCCATCAAGGGCTCTTCCGGAATTCTGGAGATGACCGACCGCAGCCCGCTGCGCCGCAATACCGACCCGGCCGAAGTGGCCGACGCCGCGGTCTTCCTGGCCAGCGATTTGGGACGCGGAGTGACGGGCAATATTCTGTTCGTAGATGCCGGCATGCAGATCATGGGGTTCTAAATGAAAGTCGAAGTCGTCCTGACGGAAGCAGATATCGCCCAGGAATTTGTGGAAGCTATGGAAGCGCGCGATCTGCCGGAGAAGTTTTTCTTCTGGTTTCCGCGCTCCGCCGCCGAGTGGGCTGCCCTGATCGGTGACACCGAACTCTATGGCGGCCTGCAGGAAACCTGGCGCCAGTTGGCTGCCGGCGCGCCCGCCCTCGCCGGCCACTTCGGCGGTAAGGTGCCGGTGATCAGTTTCGGCGCGGGCGAAGGCGCGCGCGACCGGCAGCTCATGGCTGCTTTCAAAGACAAGGGCTGCCAGTGCCTCTATTTTCCCGTGGATGCCAGCCAGGCCATGCTGGAGATGGCTTGCGCCGGCGCCGAGGACGACGAACTGGAAACCGTGGGCATCAAGGCCGACATTTCCAGCCCGGTCCACCTGGTCTATGCCGCCGACGCCGCCGAACCGCCGCGGCTGTTCATCATTTCCGGCAACACCATGGGGTCATTCGACCCGCTGGCCGAGATCCGCTACATCGCCCAGTGCATGAAACCCGAAGACCGCCTGATTATCGATGGCGAGATTTACGACGAGCACAAGACCATGGGCCGGCGCGACAATCCCGCTGCCCGCAAATTCCTGATGTCGCTGCTGGCCAGCGTGGGCGTGGCCGATGATGACGGCGAAATCCGCTTCCTGGCCAAACGCGACGACCGGCATGAGGGGCTGCACCTGATCACGCGCCATTTCCGCGCGGTCCGCGATATTTCCGCCACCGTGGCCAGCCAGGAAATTCCCCTGCAGCGCGGCGAGCGCATCGGGCTCAATTTCCAGTACACCTACACGCCGGCAGCCTTCCGCTGGCTCCTGACCACGCATGGCGGTCTGGACATCGTGCAGGAGCACCACAGCACCGATGCGCGCTTCTTCACGGCGGTCTGCAAAAAATAAGGCACCCGGACGGCGGCAGTGGAAGACGCCGGCGGGTGCCAATTTTAGGTTGGGCCTCGACGCGTGAGGCACGATCCTATCCGTATGTGATTTGAATGTAATCCGCGCCGCGTGCCAGTTCAAGACTCGAATTGGTTATTAGCCGATAGGGTGCAGGGTTAGCAGAGTCTTCTGCACACTGATAAGCGGCACTTTCAAGTTGTAACTGGCGATGCGCCGGTTGACTATGGCGATGCGATCCTGGAGTTCCGCCCGGAAAGACTGTGGCGCTTTTCCTCGAGCCACGCGATTTCGCGGTCGATTTCCTTGCCTTCCAGAATCCACGCGGGGGCGAATCCGTTATTCTTGAGCAGCCGGTGCGCCATCCGCAGCGACGGGTCCTCGAACGGATTTTCGTCGAGGTCCAGAGGCCGGCCCGTGCCCTCCAGGCGGTCGAACAGCCCTTCGTCCATGGCCTCGCGAATCTTCCGCTCCGCGACCGGATTCCAGACGTCCATGATTTGATGATACTGCGGAAGGGCAACTACCGCGCTACCGCTGAAGCAGGCGGATGAACAGGAGATTGTCTCTTCGCAACTGCGCGCACGCGGTGTACCTTTGGCGGAAGCGGCGGCACATCAGCCAGGGCCGCCAGAAGATTATTGGCTTCGTGGAAAAGGCTCACATGCGCACGTCCCTTGCCCTCCTTGACCGCCATAAAGATGCCCGCCTGGCGCTTGAGGCTCAGAGCGACGTATGTCTCAAACCCCGCGCCTCCCCCGGTCTTCTGCAGCAGGGTGGATGGGCCATCCGGATCTCCCAGTTGAATCCATCCCATCCCGATGCCGGTCGGGTCTCCCGCATGGCTCAGACCCTGCACCGACTTCAGTTGCGCCGGCTTCAGATAGACGGCAATCGGCGGCCCAACCTGAGTAGCTCCCGGAATATGCAGCAGATATTCAAGCACCCGGGCCATGTCCGCGGCCGTTGAATACACGCCTCCGCTGGCTCCCGATGCTTGTGTATCGGTGCACGGGCCTTCATCCCCGGATCCCCGCAGCAACCGGCCGCATTGCTCCCGGCTGGGTGACAGCGTGGTATCGCGCAGACCCAGCGGCCGCACAATGCGTTCATTCAGAAGCTGAGGATAGGTCGTGTTCGCAGCAGACGCAAGTGCGTCGCCAAGTAAATCAAATCCGACATTGGAATATAGGGCAGCAGTTCCCGGCCGGGTGAGCAGTTTCTGCTTCGGGAGCCATGTCCAGCGAAAGGTCTGATCTGGAAAAGTGAAGTGCGGCGTCTTTGCGGGATAGGCACTGACCTCGCGCGGCAGTCCGGCCGTGTGGGTAGCCAGGTCCCGCAGGGTGACAGGTATTCCGCCAGCGCCTTTGGGCACAATTACATTCGGAGGTGCAAACCGCTGCAAAGGATCGGTGAGCGTAACCTTGCCCTCGTTCGTCAGTTCCACCAGTAGTTCGCCTGCAAAGATTTTCGATAGGGAGCAAAGTCGAATCAGAGAGTTCGAATTCGGTGTCTCCCCGCTACCAGGGGATGTTTCCCCATAGGTCTTCATCATCACTTCGCGATGGCGAACAACAACCAGTACCATTCCAGTCGCGCCGGATTGCTCAAAAATGGTGGAGCCGCGAAGACCGGCATCCGCCAGCGACAGCGGTTGCTGCGCACCCATCCACGCCGCCGAGGTAATCAGCAGCATGGCGGGAAGGACAACTCTCGCCGCAGCCCGGCGCACCGCTCGCTGCATGGAGTTGTCAATCGCCGGGGGGGTTAAGAATTCGAGGACGAACTTCATCGGCGCGCCTGAGCCACTACGATATCACGCCGGCTTGCGCCATCCGGCACAAGGCGTATCCTGGACGGGATGGACCAGTTTCCCAGTTTCGATCTTACGAATCAGATAGCCCTCGTGACGGGAGCGGCTCGCGGCCTTGGCCGGGCGATCTCCCTGGCGCTCGCCCACGCCGGGGCGCATGTAGCGTTGGGGTTGCGGGACATCCATGCGGACGCGGGGTTGGTCGCTGAAATCCAAGCGCTCGGCCGCCGCGCCTACCCTTTGCAGATGGATATGGCCGAGATCGCTCAGGTTCAGCGTGGCGTGCACGATGCGGTTGCGCAATTTGGCCGCCTGGACATCCTTGTGAACAACGCGGGCATCGCACCGGGAAATCCCGCCGCCGACGTCTCTGTTGAGGATTACGATCTGACGATGGCGGTGAACCTTAAGGGAGCGTTCTTCGCCAGTCAGGCTGCCGGACGAGTCATGATCGAGCAGACGTACGGGCGCATCGTCAACCTCAGTTCCCAGGCTGGGTTTGTAGCGCTGCCGACGGAATCGGTGTACTGCATGACCAAAGCGGCAATTGCTCACATGACGAAATGTCTGGCAGTGGAATGGGGCGCGCACAACGTCACGGTGAACGCGGTGGCGCCGACCTTCATCAAGACTCCGGGAACAGACGAATGCCTCAGCGATCCCGCGTTCCGCGCGGACGTAGTGGAGCGGATCGCAGCGCTGCACCGGATCGGCGAGCCTATGGACGTCGCGGGCGCGGTCGTGTTCCTGGCGTCTCCTGCTGCCTCACTGATCACCGGTCAGACGCTGATGATCGACGGCGGCTGGACAGCGCGGTAACGAGCCGTTGGAGTGGTCACCCCTTGTGCCGGGCTTTGGTGTGACGCGCCGCCTTCGCCTTCTTGGGCGGAGGAGGGGAGGCCGGTTTTTCCGCAGCGCCTGCCGCCGTCACGTAATCCTTCAGCTCGGCTTCGGTAAAGTGGATGGAATCGACGGTCAGACCGGCGTCGCTGAGCACCTCATCATCTGCTGGCGCAGGTTTTCGGCATCGGCGCCGGACTTGGCCTGGGCCAATTGCTGGCGCACTTTCAGCGCGTCGTCCTTTGCCTGGGCGACCTGCCGGGCACGCTTCTCTGCGTCACTGGGGCCGCAGCCCGTGGACACGAACACGACAAACAGGCTGACGAGCAGCAAGACGATTGGCTTCATAAATGTCCTTCTCTTCTACCGTTAGCCTACGGCAGGCGCCGGCGCAAGCGCCATGTCTGCAGTCCCGTTTGGGGAGTGGCGCCGCGTTTCCTCGCAATGAAGGACGCGCTTTTGGGGACCCGCGTGCACTCTGGGCCGCCCCGTAACGCTCCAGGCACGGCCCGTCCGCAGACCTCCAAGACCCTGCTATTTCCTACCCTCGGCAATGTGGCCACGTCCATCTCGCACTTCGTTTCCTCTGAAGTGCGCACTATCGACTCGCTTTGACGCTTCGGCTTTCTCGCCACGTTTTGGCATTGGGCCCGTATAGCCGTGATCTGGATGTAAACGGTTATTTACGTTGCCCTGGAAGCTACCAGCGCCGTGAAACCACGGGCCCGCGCCCACGAAGCCATCCCCATTGAACCATTCCGGGCCATAGTAGCCAGTGGGAGCACACGCATAAGGAGCGACGTCATAGTAGCCGTATGGACATTCAGGGGCTATTCCAACTTCGACGTTGGCCTGAGCCTTTGCTTTGGGTGTGGTAGCCGTGAAGCCAATTCCAGCGACAGCAGCTAACACTAGAAATGTAAATCCGCGCATTAATTCACCTCGCAAGTGTTAGAGCACTTATACGGCCCATGTAACTAAGTACACCGTTTCATGAATACGATCACGACTAAGTTAGAAAGCGGAGGTTAATTAACAGCTTGACTTGACGGCTAACTTGCCACCAGGCGGTTCAATGACATGACATACGATCTTTCAGCCGGCCTGCCACAATGGTTTTTGCCAAGCGCTTCAGCGCGTCCTGCATCCGGCTCGAAAAACGTTCAGAAGAAATCGTGGGTGGATTCGGGCTCAGGCAGCTTGCCACGCGAGTGATAGATGGCCAGTTCGAGGGCGCGATTCACCGGCGCGTACCCCACGGAACCTCCTCGACGACGACAGCATGGCGCGGTGACAATCGACGCGCCGCATGGCATATTGCAGAAAAACCAGGAAGCCCCAGAAAATCCAGTTCCCATGTGTAGGGCCGGCCCGACCAGCCTCTACTGGTCTTTCCCAAATGTGACACTGGTCGCAGCCTCGAAGTGACGATGATTCTTATACTCGACGCGCACCCACCCGGCGCTGCCATCCGACCGCCGAGCCACGAACTCGGCCGAGATCGGAAGCAGGTAGGCCGCATCCCCAATTTTCACGTAATCCCACGATTGCGTCACGGTACCGCGGTCCTTCCCGAATTTCTCGGGAAAGCCGGCGGCTTCCTCCTGGTATCGAACCACGTTTCCACGACCGGCGCCGACCAGAATGCGGCCTGTCCGGGCGGGATTGTACGTGTTCTGCAGGCCACCCCAGGCGTGCGGGAAGAAGCATCCTTCCGGGGGTGAGCTAAACAGGTAAACTGACAGTTCGCTTCCACCGCCCGCTTCGGTCCCGGCGAAGTCGATTTTGGTGGGACATGTGGGGTCAAACAGGGCCTGGAGTTCCACTCCGAAACCGCCGCCCCAGAGCTGGTGGCCGAGCTGGATATAAGGGCTGGGAAAACGTTTACCGTTCCGGCGGATGTTCCGGCGATCGAGTTGAACTCCCCTGAAAGTTATCTCGTCCTCGATGGTGTCGTAGAGCCGCCAGGGCTTCTCGGCGTTATCGCTCTCATAGCGTCGCGCCGTTTCGTCGGCCACAAAATTCGGCATCTTTGAGAGGTATTCCAGATTGACTTGGCGCACGCGTTCCAACTCGAATAGTGAGCGGAGCGCGACCGGCTCGGGCCGATACAGCAGATTCTTCCCCGGCTGCCAGGAGAGCAACGCCATCACCTCGGCGCGCTCCTGAGGTGTGGCTGTCCGCACCAGCCGGAGGCTCTTCATCAGCAAGTGGAAGTGCAGCGCCGCCTGCGCATCGTAAACGGTCTTGGCCGGCGTGCAGGTAATCTCCACCTGGTCGCCGGCACTGTAGGGAACTGCGATCCCGGCCGGAAGAACGACATCCACCGCCCGGCCGTCGGCCATTCGGATCGAGATCGAGGTGTGCGTCACGCCTTCGAGCCTACCGGCAAGGACGAAATCCCTCGCTCTCAAAGGAAGGGAGACAACCACCAGCAGCAAGCAATATTTATTCATGCCGCGCCGCCTTCGTCGGGAGGATCAGCAGCCCCTCGCCCGGCGGAATGCGGAAAAACGTACCCATAGCACTCCACTTTCCAAACGACTTATTCCAATCTGAACACGCCACCAGGGTTGAAATCCGGCATGGTATGCCCCGTGAAACCCACTCCATCACGCTCACCTCCGAATGTTCCCGGAGTGATTGGCTAGAGTTCACTTCGGCCAATCCAGTACTTGAGCCCAGTGCCCACGAGCTTGCCGGGCTGGTTCGCAGGGTTCTGGCCGGTTGCGAAGCCGATCTGAAGGGTGGCTCCGAAAGTCAGAGATCAGGTGGTGGCGCGGATTTCGAGCAGGCGATGACGCTGGAGTTCGGGGAGAGCGGCCTCGATGACGAGGGTGAGGAGACCGGCGGCGTCGAGGTCCTGAATGTGGACTCGGTCCTTTAAGCGATAACTGGTGAGTTTCATGCGGACGAGGTCGGCGACCGGGGCAAGGAGCACGCCTTCGCTGGTTTCTACGGCGGGGGAAAAGTCAGGCACCGGCTCCGGGTAGTCTGGCCGAACCTTTTCGCGGACCATGACTAAGTGAACAGCGCTTCGCGCCGATCGAGCAGTCGAATCGACAAGCAGGTCTACTCCGGCGGCGTTACGGATCGCTTCCATGTCTGCGCGGTCGACCGCTAAATCAATGTCGCGGGTGACGCGGGCCGCCAGGGGGTCGCGCTCCGCTACGTGCAGAAAGACGGCTACGCCGCCGATTACGCGATATTCGATGCCCGCCGCGCGGAGCGCCGAAGTTACCCGATGGAGGAGTTCGAATAATTGTTCCACGTGGCGGTCGTATGCAGTCGCGGAGATCACAGAAACCTATGGG
The DNA here is from genome assembly GCA_031292755.1 of Candidatus Sulfopaludibacter sp. Lineage (GTDB taxonomy): Bacteria > Acidobacteriota > Terriglobia > Bryobacterales > Bryobacteraceae > Sulfopaludibacter. The sequence continues at coordinate 4,741 of JARLGM010000186.1, read as the reverse complement.
TTCAGTTTACTGCACGACTACGTTGGCCCGGGGGAAAGCGAATTTTCGGCCGACCTGATCTACTACGTTGAGCTGGCAGACGTAGCGGCCGGGGGGAACGCCCTTCAGTGGGACCTGCATCTGGACGGGGACCGCATTGGGGCGTGTGGCGACGAGCTGGGTGGCTTCGATGGGGCCGGCTTCGAAGCTCTTGACGCCCTTTTGATTGAAGAGGCTCATGCTGACCGCGACGTGGCGCAACTGGGAGTCTTTGGGGTCGGGCGCGGCGTCGTAGACATCGAAAGTAATGTACATATTCTGGCTGCGGCGAAAGAGCCTGGTGACGTTGGGGACGATCTTTTCCTCGCCGACGATGAGGGGGTTGGCCTGGGCGACCTTGCGCTCGAATTTTCCGGCTTTGCCGACTTCGGCCTGCACCTTTTCCCGCTGATTGCTCCAGACTACAGAACTGGTCTTAAGGACCATGGAATCCGCCGCGAGGTCCGGGACCACGAAGCGATAGTCGAAGGTGCCCATTTTGCCGCTCTGGTTTTCGCGCACCAGGAAGCGGATGCGGTATTTGCCGGGGCCCAGGGTGAAGCCGGCATCGTAATGGAAGTTGCGGCGGGCGAGTTTTTCGGCTTCGCTGGCGGCCACGGTGATGGGGATGAAATCGCGAACGGTGCCGACCACGCTTTTGCGCTCGTCGAGGACATTGCCGATGAAATCGAACTGGGTCTTACCGCCGCCCTTCTTTTCCGCGAGGGCGATCACCGAACCGGGAATCTTCACCGAGACGGGAACGAAATAGGCGGTAGGCGAGATACGGAAGTAATCGATTTCGAGCGCCAGGGGGAGATCGGTCTGCGGGTCGGCGGAAGAGAGCGCATCCTGTAATTGCAGCTCTTTGTCGGAGCCGTTGAACTTGCCCCAGATTTTTTGGGCATAGTAGCCGGGGCGGGCTTCGACCTTCGCCGACAGGCCGTTATTCAGCTTCACGGTGATCTTACGGTACTTGCCATCGGCGGCGGTATTGGTGGCATAGTAGCCGATAATGTAATAGCTGCGGAATTGCTGCTGGGCCTGCACGATGCCGGCGGCTAGATCGTTGCTATCGAGGAAGACCTTGCCGCCGGTATCGGCCGCGAGGGTCGCAAGGGTTTCCTGCGAATCGTTGATGGCAAGCCGCTGCGCGTTGTAAACGGAGCCGTTGTAGATGCCCTGGCCGCGCGAGGAAGCTTTGCTGGCGCCGCCGCCGGGAGGGTCGGCCATGAGCCCGCGGGCGTCGATGGGGTAGATTGCGACGTTGGCCTTGACGGCGGCGTTGATGGAGGCTTCGAGCTGCGCCTGGTTATCGATGCCGGTCTTGCTGATGCCGCCGGTGACATAGACCAGGACCTTCTTTTCGGGGAGAGCGGAGAGCTTTTTGACGACGTCTTCGATGGCGGCGAGCTTCTGATCGGTATTGAAGATGTTGAATTCGGTCTCGTCGGCCACGAAGGCGGCGCCGGTATCTTCGCCGGTATCGTCGGCGGTATCGGCAGCGTCGGCAAGGTCGGTCATATCGCCGATGGGCATGGCATTGATGATGTCCTTAAGCTGCGAGCGGTTGGCGGTGAAGTCGGTCTTCACCTGCACCACGGTGGTGAACATCATGATGGCCATGAGGTCGGATTCAGTCATCTGCGTATCGACGAATTTGAGGGCGGCTTCCTGGGCGCGGAGTTGATCGGGGATGGCCATGTTGGACATGTCGAAGAAGAGGACTAGGAGGCGCTTGTCGTGGTACTGAATTTTGCCGGGTCCCTGAATGGAGATGCTGGTTTTGGGATCTTCAGGCAATTCGTTCTGGCTGCCCAGAGTGGGGGGCGGTTCCGGCGGAGCAGGGTCGATGGCAAGCTTCTGGAATTCGAAGACCTGAATCTTCTGGGGTTTGTTGTCTTCGAAGATGGCGAAGTCGGAGGCTTTGAGACCTTCGATGGGCGCGCCTGTCTTGGGGTCTTTCACGGTGACGTCGGCAATTACCAGGTTGGATTCGGCGGTGAACTTGATGTTGGTCTGGGGCACCGGAGCGGGCGCGGGAGTCCGCGGCGGCGGCTGCTGTCCGGCGGCCGCGAGAGCTAAGAGTGAGACAACGGCGTAGATGCGCATATCAGAAGTTCAACCGGAGAAGCAGCGAGACGGACCGGGTGGCGGATGCGGCGGTGGCCAGTCCGTAGGTGCTGGTGTTGAAGGTGGTGCCGAAGCCGGTGATCTGCACGTGGTTCAGCATGTTGGTGGCGTTGAGGCGCAACTGCACCTGCCGGCGGGTCTCGCCGAAGCGGAAGGCGCGGTTGAGGGAGCCGTTGAGGCTGGCGGTGGCGGGTCCGGTGATGGTGTTGCGGCCGGCATCGCCGAATTCGCCGGCAGGCGGGAGTTCGAAGGCGGCGGTATTGAAGAAGGGATTGAGGCCGCCGGAGACGGGGAGTCCGGTGGCTTCGGCGCGCAACTGACCGAGGACGGCTCCCTTCGCGAGATTGCCGGAGATGAGGGCCGTCAGCGGATTGCCGCTGTGGGCGTTGAAGGTGCCGTTCAGAGTCCATCCCGAGAAGGCTTTGGTTTTCCATCCACCGTTGCGGAACAAGCCGTGGATTCCCACAGGCGACGACAAGAGATACGTGAGGGTAAAGTTGTGGCGCTGATCGAATGAGGAAAGTCCGCGATCGGCGCTGAAGTTGTTGGGATCCTGGATGACGGTGCCATTGGTGCCGCCGGAAAACGTTGACGCATCATCGATGGACTTGGAGAGCGTATACAGAGCGACGGCCGACATGCCGCGGGCGAAACGGCGGGTGAGGCGCACCTGTCCGGCGTGGAAGATGGAATCGGCGTGGTCGGTCAAGTAGGTGAAAGCGGTGGTGGAGCGATTGGCGGTCGCGCTAAGCGGAGAGTTCGGCGGCAGTTCATTGGGCACGTAGAGCAGATTGAGCCCGGTGCCCTTGGTGCCGATGTATTCCACTTCCAGCAGCAGGTTTTGCGGCAGGGTCTGTTGCAGCGCCAGCGACCAGGTCTGCGCGTAGGCCAGCTTGTAATTCTTATCGATGGCGAAGGTGTTGGCGATGGTGTTGGCGCCGACCAGCGGGAAGCCGTTCTGCATGGTGAGCGGGGCGGTGAGACTGGTGCTCAATGAGGCGCTGTTGGCAAAGGGAGGCTGAGCGGCCAGTGTGGTGGCGATCTGCGAATAGGCCGAGCCGCTGAAGAAGATGCTATACCCGCCGCGAATCAGGCGGCTGTTTTTGGCCGAAGGACGCCAGGCAAAGCCGAGGCGCGGAGAGTAGTTGTTCCTGTCCGGATTCACCAGGGCAGCGGGGAACTGGCCGGTGTAGGGCCCGCCGGCGTTCTGCGCGGTCACGACGGAAACGGCCGTGAGGGTAGGGTTGACATCGAGATTGGCCAGGTGTCCTTGCAGTTCGGTGTAGGGCGTGAAGTACTCGTAGCGCAGTCCCAGGTTGAGGGTGAGACGGGCGCTGGCGCGAAAATCGTCCTGCGCGTACCAGTTGTAGGCCTGGCCTCGGAAATAGTTATTGGAGTTGCCGATGCGGCGCGTGCTGGTTTGCGGGTAGCCGAGCAGAAAATCGGCGAAGTCAAAGCCGGTATTGGGAATGGTGGTGCCATCCGGGTTGAAGCCGCTGGTGAGCAGGCCGCCGAAGTTGAACGCCCCGCGCGAACCGGCATACGACAGCGCATTGTTTTGCATGCGCCGGTAGCCGAACCCGAAGGTCACATTGTGCTTGCGCTTGTAGACCCAGGTGACGGTGTCGGTGAAATTGGTGGTCTGGGCGCGAGTCACGGAGGCGGTGCCATCGGTGAGGCCGCCAAAGTTGGTGAAGCTGAGGTTCGGGGGACCGTAGTCTATGGGCGTCTGATCGGTGCCGGTGATGCCCAGTTGGGAGGCGATGTTTTCCTTGTATGCGAAAAAGGGCGATCCCGTGCTTTGGCTGCGGCTGAAAGCGAGGACCGCGTTGTTGTTCAAGCGCGGGCGGAAGACGTGGCGGTATCCGGCGGTGGAGCTGAGACCGTAGCCGCTGGAGGTGTCCTTGAATCCGAATAGCTGCTCGGTGGTGGCGCTATTGCCACTGTACTGCACGTTGAAGTTGAGATTGTCCTTGGGGGTGACCGGACCGTACAGGCGCACGCCGACGGCGTTGGTAGAGCTGGGAGGCGAGGGCGAAATGCTGTAGTTCTGAATGATGCCGCTGTAGACGGGCAGGGGAAAATATTGCAGCAGGGCGACCGATGCCGGGTTGAAGCGATTGGTAGGAATCATGTTTCCGGGGAACGGAGATGCGCTCAGCGGATCGTAAATGGTCATGAGGTTGTTGTTGACCGTGGCGCCGGAAAAATCGCCGTTGCGCTCGGCGACGGTCGGCACGGTGGAAACGCTTTCGCGGCCATTGCGATTGCGGGCGTCCTGAAGGGTGAGATAGACGAACCATTTGTCATTGGTGACGAGCTTGGGAATGCGGACCGGTCCGCCGACATTGAAGGCAATGGTTTCGCGCTGCATGTATGGCTTGGGAACGCTCTGGCCGTTCAGGGAGAAGGGCGCGGCGTTCAGCACGGAGTTGCTGGAAGTGATGGCGAGCGATCCGGTATAAGCAGGCTGCACGCGCCGGCGGTTGCCGAATGCGGCGAACTGGCCGTTGAAGGGGCCGCGTCCGCGTCCGCCGCGTCCGCCCTGCTGGCCACCGCGGCCGCCACCGCCGCGTCCACCGCCGCCACC
>JARLGM010000185.1 GCA_031292755.1 Candidatus Sulfopaludibacter sp. | reverse complement strand
CAGTCAGGAAGGCCGCCTAAAATGGGCCGTCTGTCGAATTCTCGTTCAGTGCCGATTAAACTTACGCGATCAGGTCGTGCAGCACATTTCCCGCCACGTCCGTCAACCGGAAATCCCGGCCGCTGTAGCGGTAAGTGAGTTTGGTGTGGTCAATGCCGAACAGATACAGGATGGTCGCGTGAATGTCGTGCACATGTACGGGCTTTTCAATGGCCTTGAAGCCGAATTCGTCCGTGGCCCCATAAATCGTGCCGCCCTTGACCGCGCCTCCGGCCAGCCACATAGTGTACCCGAAGGGATTGTGGTCGCGCCCGCGCTTGATTCCGGCTCCCGCTCCGCCCACTTCGCGGACGGGCGTTCTGCCGAATTCCGAGCCGCATACCACCAAGGTATCCTTCCACAGGCCGCGGCTCTTCAGGTCTTTGATCACCGCGGCAAAGGCCTGGTCCGAGGCCTTGGCGTTGGTTTTGTGCGCGAAGATGTCCTGATGCGCGTCCCACGGGTCGCCCTGCGAGTAATAGACCTGGGTCATGCGCACGCCCTTCTGCGCCAGTCGCACCGCCGTCAGGCAGCCGCGCGCTACCGGACCCGGTCCGTACAGATCCAGCGTGGCCTGCGATTCCTTACGCACGTCAAAAACGTCCGGCGCCTCCGTCTGCATGCGGTAGGCAATCTCCATGGTCTTGATGGTGGCTTCCACCTGCTGGTCGGAGCCGGTCTGCTCCTCGCGCATCGTCTCCAGTTTTTCCAGCAGATCCATTTCGCGCCGCTGCTGCACCAGGGAGAACTTCGGATTGTTCACATAGCTGACCAGCTTCTTGGGGTCGAAGTTACGCTCGATGGTGACTTTCTTGGATTGCTCTTTTTCGTCCTTATCCTTATCCTTGCCGTCGGACTTCGCTTCCGGCATGGGGTCGGCTTCCGGCATATCGGCGCCTTCCTCGCCGGGAGCCGGCCCCACACGGTTGGAGATGAAAGTACCCTGGTGGATGGCGGGAAGAAAGCCATTGCTCCACAGCGGAGGACCCACGGTGGTCGGCACCGTGGGACACAGCACCACGAAACCCGGCAAGTTCTGATTTTCCGTGCCCAAGCCATAAGTGAGCCATGCACCCATGGAAGGACGGCCCGCCTGGTTGGCGCCGGTATTCACCATCAAGCAGGAAGGCTCATGGTTGGGGATATCGGTATACACCGACCGCACCCAGCAGATATCATCGGCCACTTCGCCTAAGTGCGGCCAAAGTTCACTTACATCCATGCCGCACTGCCCGTATTTCTTGAACTTGAACGGCGACTTCATCAGTTCGCCGGTCCGGCGCTCGGTCTTAACCGTCCCGCCGGGCAGGGGCTGGCCGTCGTACTTTTCCAGGGCCGGCTTGGGGTCGAAGCTGTCGATGTGCGAGCAGCCGCCGTTCATGAACAGGAAGATCACCCGCTTGACTTTTTGCGGATAATCCAGCGTGGCTGCTCCGCCGGGTGCGTCCACGCCGGCCCTGGCCAGCGATTGGCCCACCATGCCCGCGAACGCCATCATGCCGAAGCCGCTGCCCACCCGGCGCAACGCTTCCCGCCTGGTCAGCGGATTGGAAGACTTATGCCCGAACATATGCCCCTTTAGTTGATAAACGTAAACTCACTCGAACTGAACAGGATCTTGGCGTACCGGCCCCAGGCCGACGCATCGTACTTCACTTCCGCCGCCGCGCCACCGCGACCGCCTCGCCCGCCGCCCATCATCCCGCCCATCATGCCCATGCCCATCGGCATCGCCGCGGGCGCTCCATCGGCGCCGGCCGCGCCGGCAGCGCCTTCATTGCCTTCTTGCGCCGTATCGGTCGAAGGCGCTTCCGTAGCCGGACCCCTTCGTCCGCCGCCCCGGCCACCCTCGGGAGCCGCCTTCTTATTCTCTTCGTACTCCCGCAACGGCTCGGCGTGCAAGTATTCGATTCCCAACTTGATTTCCTCTTCGCTGGGTTCGCGTCCGTACGCCAGCAGGTAGGCTTTCCTGATGCGCGCCCGATTGTCCGGCTCCGCCGCCACCCGCCTGGCCAGTTGTTCGGCTTCCACCTGAATGAAGTCGCTGTTCATCAGGAACAGGCGCTGGAGCGGCACGGTGGTGGTAAATCGCTTCTCGGCGCTGATATTGGGCGCGGGAAAATCGAATAACTGGAGATACTCGTCCAGCTTGTACCGGCTTACTTTGCCATACACCGTACGCCGCGTAAATGCCGGCGTCAAATCCACCGACGGCCCGCCCAGAGAGTTGTCCAGGTTGCCCGCCACCGAAAGCACCGCATCGCGCAGTTGCTCCGCGTCCATACGCTTGCGGTCCACCCGCCAGTAGAGGCGGTCTCCGGAATCCTTGGCGTAATTCGCCGCGTCGTTTTCAGTGCTTAACTGGTACACCGAACTCAACATGATGGCCCGGTGCAGCTTCTTGATGGACATACCATTCCTGACGAAGTAACTCGCCAGATACTCCAGCAACTCCGGATTGGTGGGGCGCTCGCCAGTTACTCCGAAGTTACTGGGAGTATCCACCAGGCCCGTGCCGAAATGCCCCTTCCAGATCCGGTTCACGATCACTCGCATGGTAACCGGTTGCTTGAGGATATCGTCCGCCAGTTCCAGCCGTCCGCTGCCTTTCTGGAAGGGAGCGGGGTCGCCCGCGGAGAGCACACTGAGGAAATGCCGCGGTACTTCCTGACCCAGGTTCTGGGGATTGCCGCGAAGGGCCAGCGGCAAATCCACCGGCTTCTCCGCGTCCATCACACCGTGCACATACTGGTATTTGGGGTCCAGCTTCTTGCGAGCTTCGTCCACGTCCGCCTTTACCGTGTTCAACTCCGTTTGCGCTTCGGCTCCCACGCGGCTCTCCAGGCCCCAACCCCGGAACAGCAGCACGCCGGGATTGCCGCCGCGCCCGCCCGCCGCCACCATCGCGGCCATATCTTCGGCATCTTTCAGCTCGCGTTGGAAAATCTCGATCCAGAAAGAATTCTCGTCTTCCGGCATGTTCTTGAGCCGCAGGCCGCATCCCGGGCAGAAGTCGTCGTTGGTGATGAACTCGTTCGGCTCGTTGGCGCGCTTCTTTTTCTTCATACCTTCCAGCGCCTTGGCTGCGATCACCTGGTTCTCTTCTTCAATCTCCTTATGCTCCAGCATCACGTTGACAATATTCGCCTGGAACTCCCCGGCCAGCTTTTTGACTTCCGGATTGACGTTCCCACCGCCTCCGCCGCCACCCCTGCGGCCTCCGCCGCCAAAGCCACCGCCGCCACCGCCCCGGCCTCCGCCACCGCCCATGGGAGCCGCCACGGCCTTCTTCATCATGGCCTGCCAGGCGTCTTTGTAGTGGTACTTATCGGTGGGCTTTTCCATGTACTTGATCCACCGCATCAGAAGCTCGTAATCCAGCTTCCGCGCTTCCACCACCGTCTCCGCCTCTTTCTTCTGCCCGGCCACTTCATAGACGCCCTCCAGATAGTTGGCCGTCTTGAAGACCAGCGATTCCGACAGGCGGGAACTCAGATTAGTCTGCATCTCCTGCAGCATCTTCTGCTTTTCATCCACCTGCTCCTGTAGCCTGGCGTATTCGTCCAAGGTGGCCTTGGGGACCCGAGGATACTCGTGGTAAGTGGTATTTAGAAATACCCCGGCCAGCGAGTAATAGTCGGTCTGAGGGATGGGATCGTACTTATGATCGTGGCAGCGCGCGCAAGCCACCGTCAGGCCCAGGAATCCGCGGGTCACCACGTCCACACGGTCGTGCCTTTCATCGGCCCGTGTCACTTCCACCGCGCCATTGTCGTAATACCAGGGACCCAGCCCCAGGAAACCCGTGCCCGGCAGCATCCGGTAGCGGACCTTGGCATCCATCAGGTCGCCCGCCAGTTGCGCCTTGACGAACTGGTCGTACGGCATGTCGTCGTTGAAAGATTGAATTACCCAATCGCGATACAGATAAGCATTCGGGTAGGGATGGTAGCCGCGCGGATTGGGGTTCAGGCTGCGGTAATCGTCTTCGCCATAACGCGCCACGTCCAGCCAGACCCGGCCCCAGCGCTCGCCATAATGCGCCGATGCCAGCAGGCGATCCACCACTTTCGCAAACGCTTCTGGCGAAGTGTCCTTCTCAAACGCCGCGATCTCTTCGGGCGTGGGCGGCAGCCCGATCAGGTCCAGCGTGGCGCGGCGAATCAGGTCGTGTTTGTTGGCCGGATGCACCGGCTTCAGGCCCTGTTTTTCCAGGTGCGCCAGAATGAAGCGGTCGATATCGCCGCGGGCCCATTTCGCGTCTTTCACCGGCGGCGGCGCAGGCTCTTTCAGCGCGACCAGCGACCAGAAAGTTTTCTGCTCCGGCGTAATCCTGTATTTCGTACCCGTCTGGCTGGCTGCCGTGGGCGTTCCCGCGGGCCACACCGCCCCCGCCTTCACCCACGCCACAATGTCTTCAATCTCCGAATCCTTGAGCCGGCCGCCCATCGGCATCTTCAACTTAGCGTCGGTCTGCCGTACGGCTTTCACCAGCAGGCTCTGTTCGGGATCTCCCGGCACCAACGACGGACCTCGTCCGCCGCCTTTCAGCATGGCCTCGCGGCTGTCCAGACGCAGGCCGCCCAAAGCGGAATTGGTATGGCAGGAGTAGCAGCTACCGGCCAGAATCGGGCGGATTTTGCTTTCGAAGAAATCGGGAGATGCCGCCTGCGATTGGGGTTCGGCGCCTCGCATCGCCGCGGTCAACAGGAGAACAGTTGCAAGTAGACGCATAGTTGCCTTGGAGCACACTTTAGCGCCGACGGGGCGGGACACTACGGGCGGCACACGGCCCCTCTGAGAACTTATAGAGTTTGTAACATCGCCGATACCGCTTGTCAATAGAAAGATTCCTCTCAAAGCGCCGGTTTTTCGGGATATACTGGACGAAATCCGGCCAAGGCGCCGATCCGCCCCGTGGCTTTCATCACATAACCAGGAGAGGATTTTCATGCGTCCAGGGTCTTTGGGGTGCCTGTGTGTCGCCTTTCTGGCGTGCTCTGCCACCGCAGCCCAACCTGCCGGTAAATCGGAAGGCGGCAAGCTGAAGAAGGAAGCTATCCATCTGCCCGCCGCTCCCAGCGCGGGGATCAAGACGCCCGGCGTCCAGATCCCGTTCGCCAACCTGAAGCCCGACGCCGAGTTCGCCGCGGCAGCCGAGTGGATGGCGTTCACCGATGCACCGCTGCTGGCCGACCAGAAGAGCCTGTTCCACATCGACGCTAAGAAGAACGAACTGGGCACGGCTGTGGCGACATTGAACAAACCCTGCGGCGGCGCCGCCAGCGCATTCGCCAGCCTGTGGATTCCGGCTTGCGGCGACCAGACTTTGGTGCGGCTCGATCCAAAAACCTGGAAAGTTACCGCCACCCTCGCCGGCGGGGGCACCGCCAAACCCGCCGTCGCCGCCACGGCCGATAGCGTATGGTTCCTCACCGACAACCGGACCACGCTCTCCCGCGTCGATCCCGAACAGAACATCATTGTGGCCGAACTGCGGCTGGCCGCCGGCTGCAATTCCCTGACCTTCGGCGAGACCGCTTTGTGGGTCACCTGCCCTTCGGAAAATCACGTGGTCCGTGTGAACCCCAACACGAACCTGGTGGACAAACGAATCGAAGTTTCCGCGCAGCCAACCGCCCTCGCCATCGGCGAAAACTCCGTCTGGGTATATTGCCAGAAGGAGGGCAAGATCGATCGCATCGACCCCAAGACCAATAAAGTGACCAAGACCATCGAGCTGGCCGTTCCAGGCGTGGAAGGCACCCTGGCGACCGGTCAGGGTGCGGTGTGGGCCAGCCTGGTGGGATTCCCGCTGACGCGCATCGACCCGGAAACCGAAAAGGTGGTGCAACAGTTCTGGGGGCCGGGCGGCGGAGCCGTGTACTTCGGCCAGAATTCCCTCTGGCTGGCCAATCTGCCGGAGGGCAAGGTCTGGCGCGTGGATCCCAAGCGTGTGGTGGCAACCCTGGCTGAATAATTCTCATCATGCACAAACTATTCGTCGCCGCCCTGCTGGCGGTTTCCCTGCTTTCCGCACAAGACGCACCCCCTCCCAAGAAGAGCCGGCGTCCGCCGCCGCCGGGAGTCGCAACCCCGGGCGTGAAGCGGGACATGGCATCTATCAAGCCGGACTTCGTTTTCCCCATCGAAGGCACGCCCGATTGGCAAGTGCTCACCGAAGATTCCGTATGGGTCACCAACGGCCCGCGGAACACCATCCACCGCATTAATGCCAAAACCAATCAGGTGGAGGCCGCTATCCCGGTGGGCAAGCGGCCCTGCTCCGGACTGGCGGCGGGATTCGGCAGCATCTGGGTTCCCAATTGCGGCGATAAGACAGTTTCCCGCGTGGACACGAAAACCAACCAGGTGGTCGCCACCATACCTGTCGGTCCCGCGGTCAGCGAGGGTGGCATCGCCGCGAGTCCCGATGCCGTCTGGCTTGTCACCGATCCCAAAGGCATGCTTTCCCGCATCGACCCTGCTACCAACAAGGTGGCCGCCGAAGTGGAAATCTCTCCGAATTCCGCATCCTGCTACTACGGCGAGGGAGCGGTATGGGTCACCACGCCCGAAAAGAACCTACTGACGCGCATCGATCCCAAGACCAACCAGGTCACCGGTACCGTGGAGGTTGGTCCCGGGCCGCGGTTCCTTACTACTGGCGCCGGTTCGGTCTGGACGCTCAACCAGGGCGACGGCACCATCTCGCGCGTGGACGCCAAGAGCGTCAGGCTGATCGTCAACATCGAAGCCGGCATCCCCGGCAACGGCGGCGAGATCGCCTTCGGTGAAGGCCATGTCTGGGCCACCATTCCCCAGATTCCGCTTTCGGAAATCGACCCCGCCACCAACCGGGTGATCAAGCAGTGGACCGGTCCCGGGGGCGATTCCGTACGCGTGGGACACGGCTCGGTGTGGTTATCGAACCTAAGACAGCAGACCGTGTGGCGATTTAGTCCAAAACAGCCCTGACCGTTCCTGTATAATTGCCAGTGAGATTGCGCCGTGTTTGCGCGACTGCTGGCAGCGTTTTGCCTATTGAACCTCGCCGTTGTACCCTGCCGTGCCGGGTCGGATGATCCAGCGAACTCAGAACTGCTCCTTTACTTAAGCGGCGACCTGCCCCAATCGCTTCATGCCGTGGACATCATGAAGAGCGAGCTGGCATCGCTGATGCAGTCCGCGGGGTATCGCGTGGCGTGGCGCGACTCACACAGCAAGACTGACTCCACCGCGGCGACTCTGGTGGTGGTGCAATTGCAAGGGGCTTGCAGCGTGCCCGCCGGCAGTTCCGCGTCCGACGGACCGGCGGCGGATACCAAGACGCTGGCCTCGACGGCCGTCTCCGACGACGTAGTGCTCCCCTTCAGCATCATCAACTGCGCGGCTTTGTCGCGTGTGGTGTGGCCTTCACTGGCGCAGGAACCCGGCGCCCGGCGCGACTTTCTGTATGGCCGCGCCATGGCACGCCTGCTGGCGCATGAGTTGTACCACATCCTCGCCAACACGCGCGATCATGAGCGCGACGGCATCGCCAAGTCTCACTTCACCTTCACCGACCTGCTCACCGAACGCTTCGAGTTCGAACACACGACGCTCGCTAAATTGCAGCGCGCGGTGCCGGAGGTGGTCACCGACACGGCGGCCGACGCTCCCTCGGGGCGCTAAATCTCATATTCCGGCGGCTTGGGCCGGCCAAAGTCGATGTGATTCCAAATGCGCTCGTGGACGAAATAAGCCCCGATCTTCAGGAACACGTCGAGCGCGCCGCCAATCAGCGAGAGCGTGGCGCGATCCGTCAGAACATACAGGATCAGCCCGGTAGTGGCCGATCCCAGCAACCGGTAGCTGACGGCTTTGGCGATGCTGCGGGCGGTGGTATCCATGCGCCTGTCCGCATTGTACCAAATCTAGATAGGGATTATGGTGATTGCCTTATGAGAATCTGACGTCCCTGGAGGCGATCCAGGCCGGATAGAACGCCGAGGCGAGCGACACGGCGAAGAGAAACGCGATCACGGCGCCGAGGATCGCCGGGTCGTGCGGCGATACGCCGTAAAGCAGATCGGACGCCTCCGTGCCGAGGGTGACGGCACAGGCGATACCTGCACCTTCGCCGGCCAGGACGAACGCCATGGCGGCGGATACGATGTCGCGCACCAGCCGCGCCCTGCCCGCGCCGAGCGCGTTCCGGATGGCGATTTCGCGCCGGCGCGCCGCCACGCTTTCGGCAATCACGCTGTAGATTCCGGTGGCGGCGAGGACGGCCGCGCACGCTGCGAACCAGAGCAGCAGGATCATATTGAAGCGATGCCGGGCGGTGTTGCGATCGATCAGCTCGCCGATGGTGGCCACGCCGGCAATGGCTTGGGTCGGATCCATGGCTGCCAGGATGCGGCGCACCAGAGTGGCCAGTTCGCCGGCGGGACGGGTTCCGCGGATCACGATGTAGTTTGTGGGAGCCGCCGCTTGCAGGTACGGCACGAAGAGATCGGCGCCGGTTTGCGCGATGTTGCGATAGCGGGCATCGGCGGCGATGCCGATCACCTTCAGCCAGCCGGAGGCCAGCCCGATCCTCATGCGGTAACCCAGGGGGGGATGGCCGGCCCGCCGAATCTGTTGCGCCAGCACACGGCTGATGATGATGACTCCTTCCGCGCCGTCCGCATCGCGATCGGTGAAGTCGCGGCCTTCGAGCAGGCGTGTGCCGACGGTCTGGAAATAGCCCGGGGTGACCACCTCGTAGTTCGCTTTGGGCAGGTCCCGGCCTTCGTCTTTGCCCGCTTCGAACTCGAACTGGTAAGGCACGTCCCATCCGATAGGCCCTTCCAGGGGGCGCACCAAAACGCCGGCGGCTGAAATCACTCCGGGCTGTTCCCGCAAGCGCTCCAGCAGGCGGGTGTAGAATGCGCGGCGGGAGGGGCCGCGCAGCGCCAGGTTCATCGACAAGGCATCGCGATTGGCGAATCCGGTATCGGCGTACAGCAGGGAGCGGTAGCTCAACACCAGGAATGCCGACATGGCCAGCAGAGTTACAGTGACGGCGGACTGCGCGAAGAGGAAGGCGCGTTGCGGCGATCTGTTGCCGGTTGGCATGAGCGGCTGTGTGGCAAACCAGGCGGGCAGCACCGAGCAGGCCATCGCCGCCAGAATGGACGCCACGGCGGCGAAGCAGAAACTGCCCCAGTGGAGTGCCGCGCCGGACAGCCTGGGAATATCGGCGGGCGCAAATTTCACCAGGAATTGGACCGCCCATTGCGCGATCGCCAAGCCTCCGGCGGCAGCGAAAATGCCGGCAATGGCGCCCTCGGCGGCGAACAGGCCGGCTATCTGGGCGCGGCCGGCTCCGATAGCGATACGGGTGGCGATCTCCTGCCGGCGGGCGATGGCCCGCGAGAGAAACAGGTTGCCGGCCGAGATAAGAGCCGCCGCGAGCAGCAGGCACGAGGCTGCGAGCATGATCCACAGATGCAGGCGCGCGGAGCCGGTCCAGTAGGCGAACAGCGGAGTGACGACGCCTTGCTGGGACGGCGAGTAGGCGTCGGGATGGTCCTTGGCGAGTCGCGTGAACAGCGCATTCACCTGCGCGGCGATGCCGGTGGACGGCGCTCCGGGCCGGGTGCGGGCGATGGCTTGCAGAAAGGTGGCGCGGCGGCTTTCGACCACCCGGCGGTCCACGCCGAGCGGAAACCAAAGGCCGGCGCCGCGCGGAAATTCGACTCCGCGGGCCATCACGCCGATGACGGTGTGGCCCTGGCCGTTCAGCGCGATCATGCGGCCGACGATGTGCGGGTCAGCGCCGAGTTGCCCGCGCCAGACGCGGTCGGACAGCACCACCACCGGGGGCGCGCCCACCTGTTCGTCAGAGGCGGTGAAATCGCGGCCCAGCGCCGGAGAGACGCCGAGGACGCGGAAAAAATCGTGCGAGACTGGCGCGCCTTCGATTTGCACCGGCTCGCCCTTGGCGGTCCGCAGGACGCGGCCGTATCCGTAGAGACTGGTGGGCATGAGGGCCACGTATTGGAAATCGCGAATGTTCTCCTGAAGGTCGCGCAGTTCGGGATAGGCCAGTTCTTCGACGTGCATACCGGCCGGCGGGTCCTTCTTCCAGATCACCTGGATCGAGTCCTGGCGCGGGAACGGCAGAGGCCGGAGCAACACGGCATCCACCAGCGAAAACATGGCCGCACTCATGCCGATACCGAGGGCGAGAATGGCGACCGGGAAGAGGTAAGCGCCCCTTCGCCGCGAGAGTGTGCGGCAGGCGGCTCGTAAATAGTGAGCCGCGACGCTCATTGTGAGACGGCGATGGTGGCGTCGTTGCGGGTGGTGATGCCGTTCATCAGGATTTGCAGTGGCACGGTGTTGCCGGTTGGGGTGCCGGCGGCGATCACAATGTTGATCTGGTAGACGCCGACGAACTGAGGGCTGAGGCCGGAGAAGACTACCAGGCCGGGGACATTGCCCACCAGCACAATGGGAGTTGTGAGCGTTCGGGCGAGCACTCCGGAGGCGGGGACATTGCCGCTGGCGACTGTCTGATCGACCGGGCCCAATCCGGTGGCAAGGATGACCAGGGCATCGCCGATCTTGATGGGATGCGAGACGGCGCTCACAGGGCCGGAGATGATGCCATCGGAATTGCCATAGGCGATGGCCTGACCGGGTCCGGAGCCCGTCGTGAAGATGCCGGGGGAGGCGGTCGTGACGGCGATGGTGAAGGGGTCGGACTGCGCGCCGTTACGGGTTACCACCATGCGGACGGTGCCGTTGGTGGCGGGCGGCGTGAAGGCAACGGCTTCCCACGGAATCTGCACATTGAGTTGGTCGTACGATGGGCCGTGAGCGGTACCGAGCATGGGCGCGTTCACGCCGTTGAAGGTCACCGAGGCGTCGGAGAGGTTGTAGGGAAGGGGAATGGAGCCGGCCGACGCGCTGGCCGAAACCAGGTTTGTGCCGTAGATGGAGACCAGGGAGCCGGGCGCGAGGGGCAGACCGGTTTTGTCCGAACTGGCGGCATTCAAAACGCCGCCTGCAACCACGACGGGCGTTTGCGCGAACGCCGAGAGCCCGGCGGAACCGAACACGAGAATTGCCAAGAGAAGCCGCATAAGGGGGATTGTAACGCAGGCGCACACGGCAATCCCTCTTTGTTAGACTATAGGAGGACTCCCCCGAATCAAATCTCATGAAATTTGGCGTCATTGTTTTTCCCGGAAGCAATTGCGACCACGATGCGTTTTACGCCACCTCCGCCGTCCTGGGTCAAAAGGCGGAGTACATCTGGCATGACTCCCATACGCTTGGCAGCGTGGATGCGGTAATTCTGCCCGGCGGCTTCGCGTACGGCGATTATCTGCGGTGTGGCGCAATCGCGAAATTTTCGCCTGTGATGCAGGCGGTCAAACGGTTTGCCGGCGAGGGGGGCCTGGTGCTGGGCGTCTGCAACGGCTTCCAGATTCTGGTGGAGGCCGGTCTGCTTCCCGGCGCGCTGATCCGCAACGCCGGCCTCAAGTTCGTGTGCCGCGACGTGCATCTGCGCGTGGAGACGGTGAATTCTCCGTTTACCAACGCGGCGGAAAAAGGGGAAATATTGCGGGTGCCCATCGCTCACGGCGAAGGCTGCTACTACGCCGACGACCGCACGCTGGATGAACTCCAGGCAGAGGACCGGATCGCCTTCCGCTACCTGGACAACCCCAACGGGTCGCTCCGCGATATCGCGGGAGTTCTGAGCCGGCAGCGCAACGTGATGGGGATGATGCCTCATCCGGAACGGGCCGCCGAACCCCTGATGGGTTCCACCGACGGGCTGACGGTGTTCGAATCGATGCTGCGCGTGGCGCAGGCAGCCCGCCCGGGCGCGCCGGCGGTGCGCGCATGACGGCGACGATCACGCCGGAACTGATCGCCCAGCATCAACTCACACCGGCCGAATATCAGAAGATCGTGGACATTCTGGGTCGCGAGCCCAGCTACACGGAGCTGGGTATTTTCAGCGTGATGTGGAGCGAGCACTGCTCGTACAAGAGCTCGCGGCTGCACCTGAAGAAGCTGCCGACGCGCGGCAAGCTGGTGGTGCAGGGTCCGGGCGAGAACGCCGGGATCATCGATATCGGCGGCGGTTATGTGATCGCCTTCAAGATCGAATCGCACAATCACCCGAGTTTCATCGAGCCGTTTCAGGGCGCGGCCACGGGCGTGGGCGGGATTCTGCGCGACATCTTCACGATGGGCGCGCGGCCCATCGCGGTGCTGGATTCGCTGCGCTTCGGCCGGCTGGACGATCCGGTGACGGGCGCGCGCAACCGGCGGATTCTGAGCGGCGTCGTGAGCGGCATTGCGCATTACGGCAACTGCTTCGGTGTGCCGACGGTGGGCGGCGAATGCATTTTCGAGCCGTGTTACGACGGCAACCCGCTGGTGAACGTATTCGCGCTGGGCGTGTGCAAGAAAGAGGACGTGTTCTACGCCAAGGCGGCGGGAGTGGGCAATCCGGTGATCTACGTGGGCGCGCGGACGGGGCGCGACGGAATCCACGGCGCGTCCATGGCGAGCGCGGAATTCACCGAGGAATCCAAGCAGAAGCGGCCCAACGTGCAGGTGGGCGACCCCTTCATGGAGAAGCTGCTGCTGGAAGCGTGCATCGAAGCCATGAAGACGGGGGCCATCGTGGGGATTCAGGACATGGGCGCGGCGGGCCTGACCTGTTCCACCTGCGAAATGGGGAGCCGCGGCGAAGTGGGAATCGAAATCGAGCTGGACCGTGTGCCGCAGCGGGAGACCGGCATGACGCCGTATGAGATCATGCTCTCCGAATCGCAGGAGCGCATGCTGCTGGTGGCCGATAAAGGGCGCGAGGACGAAGTATTCGCGGTGTTCCGCAAGTGGGGGCTGGAAGCGGCGGAAGTGGGCATCGTGACCGGCGACGGCAAGCTGCGCGTGCGCCATCACGGCGTGACGGTGGCGGAGATTCCGAATCGCGAGCTGGCGGACGAGGCTCCGCTGTACGACCGTCCGCACACCACCCCGCCGGCGGTCGAGACTCCCGCGCCGGCAACCAGCGGCGAGGTGCAATCGGTGTTGCCACAAATGCTGGCCGCGCCGGATTTGTGTTCCAAACGGTGGATCTGGCAGCAGTACGATTTTCAGGTGCGCACCAACACCATCGCGGGACCGGAGGCGACCGATGCCGCGATCATCCGCATCAAAGAGACGGGCACGTCCATTGCGATGTCGCTGGACGGCAACGGACGGTACGCGTATCTTTCGCCGCGGGAAGGGGCCATGCTGGCGGTGGCGGAATGCTGCCGCAACCTCTCCACGGTGGGCGCGCTGCCGGTGGCTGCGACCAACTGTTTGAACTTCGGCAATCCCGAGCGGCCCGAGATCATGGCGCAACTGGTGGAGGCGATAGAGGGCATGTCCGACGCGTGCCGGCTGTTCAATACGCCGATCACCGGCGGCAACGTGAGCCTCTACAACGAGACGCTGGGGGATGGGATCTATCCCACGCCGGTGATCGGCATTGTGGGGCTGATGAAGACGGAAACGCCGGTGACGATTCCCTTCAAGAATGCGGGCCGGAGCGTGATTCTGCTGGGCGGACTGGGCACCTGCGACGATTTGCGGTTCGGCAGCAGTCAATACGCCAAGGAAATTGTGAAACGGCTTTGGGGCCTGCCGCCGGCGCTGGATCCGGACCGCGAACTGCGTTTGCAGGCGGCGATGCGCGAGATTGTTTCCGAAGGCCTGCTGGAATCGGCGCACGACCTGAGCGACGGCGGGCTGGCGGTGACGCTGGCGGAATGCTCGTTCGGTCCGGCGGAGATCGGCGCGCAGATC
>JARLGM010000184.1 GCA_031292755.1 Candidatus Sulfopaludibacter sp. | reverse complement strand
TTTATCGTGGCACGAGATCGTCCAAATGTCCAGCACTTTCCGCTAATCAATTACCGTGGAACGCCCGGCGGCAGCCAAGGCTTCCAGCGTAGCTTCCGCGGTGGCTCGCCAGGAGAACATCGAGGCCCGGCGCGGACCGGCTTTCGACAGACGCTCGCGCAATTCGCAATCTTCGACAAGGCGCAGCAGCGCGCCGGTGAGGGCGTCCGGATCCAGCGGATCGAACAGCAATGCGGCCCCGCCGGCAATTCCGGCCAGCGGCTCGATCTGCGAGCAGGCTGTGGGCACTCCCGCGGCCAGGGCCTCCAGCACCGGCAAGCCGAAGCCTTCGAACTTCGATGGGTACACGAAGGCCCAGGCGCGCTCATACAGGTCGTACAAGTCCTGACGCGGGATCCAGCCGGGAAACTCCACCGAATCTTCCAGCCCGAGCGACTTTCGCAGCGCTACCAGAGGACCGGTGAAGAAGCCGTGAATGCCGCACGCGATCAGCCGGAATTCGGGATACACTTCGCGGAATCGGGCAAACGCGCGCAGCAGTCCGTCCAGGTTCTTGTGGGGATGAAGCGTTGAGGCGGACAGCAGAAATGGATCGGGCCGGCGCCGCTTGCCGATCTCGAAGAATACCGGGTCCACGCCAAGAGGCACCACGCGCAGCTTCGTTTCAGGCAGACGGTAAAAGCGGCGCAGGTCGGCTGCCGTAGGGTCGGAGATGGCGATCGCCAGGCGCGATACCTGCGCCGACCAGAACAGAAAGAACTTCCAGAAGGGCAGGTCGAACCAGCGAAAGTACTCCGGGTGCCGCTTGTGTTGCAGATCGTGGAAGACGGTCACCTGCGGGCAGGGGCAGAAAAGCGGAGCGGTGAATCCGGGGTTCAGCATCACGTCCAGGCGCAGGCGCAGGGCCTGGAGCGGCAGCATGGTCTGTTCCCAGAGGATGCGCGCCGGGCGCGAAATGGCCCGCACGGCTTGTGGCAGAAGTTGGAAATTGGGCAGATCCGGCGCCAGGTCCGGCCCGGTTTCCCGGTTGGTAAATACGAAGTAGCGATTGCGGGAATCGATTTCGCCGAGCGCGGCAAGCAGGCTGCGCAGGTAAATTTCCGTGCCGCCCAGGCAGCCCGGAATCAGGTACAGCGCGTTCACTCCAATGCGCATGAGGTCAATGACCCGCGGCGCACGCAGTAGCCTGCCGCAGCGCCTCGGGGCCATCGGGCGTGGCGGGATCGAGCGCCAGCGCGTGCCGGTACTCCTGCACTGCTTTGCCGCATTGGTTCGTACTGTAATATACCAGCCCGCGATAAAAGTAAGTCAGCGCATAATTGGGGTCGATCGCCGCGGCCCGATTCAACGCTTCCAGGGCTTCCGGCCACCGCTTGGCGGCGCCGTTCACCTGGCCGATCTGGGAATAGACGTGCGCCGTGGGGGTGAGTGCGGCCGCCTCGTTCAGTTTCTCCAGCGCCCGATCGGTCTCGTGCAGGGCGGCGTAGGAGAGGCCCCAGTCCAACAGGAGGTCGGCCCGGGGAGGACCCACGCGCGCCGCCTCGGCAAACTTCTGAATGGCGGCCGGGTAGTCCTGGCGCGCGTAGTAGGCAAAGGCCAGTTGGAAGCGCACCCTGGTCTTATTCGGCGACTTCCGGACAGTATCCTGCCACAGCGCCATGGGGCTGGCCCACACCGCGGCTCGCGCATGGGTGGCAACGGCCGCGATCAGCACCACTGCCGCGCCGCCATAGGCAAGCTGCCGGCGATCGATCTTGATGCGACTCACCAGGTCCACGGCGATGAGCAGCAGACCCAGTATGGAAAAGTACAAGCGCCGCTCCGCGATGGCGTCCTGAATCGGCAGGATCGAAGAGGTGGGAGCCATCAGGATCAGGTAGGCGAAGAAGCCGTAAGCGGCCAGGCGAAAGCGCCGCCGCAAAATCCACGCTGCGCCTGCTAGTGCGATCAGGGCGATGAGCCCAACGATGGCGCCGCGATCCAAAATTGTCCGCGAAATGGGGAAGTCCCAATCGGCATTCAGGTCCACGGGCAGAATGAACTCGCGCATATACACAAACAGGGCGCGGCACTGGGTGAAGAAATATTGATACCAGGTGAAATCTTTCAGCGCGAAGCCGGCGGTCTTCGCACCGAAGATCAGGCGCCAGAAGAAAGCCATGCCGACCGCAGCGCTCACAGCCATCACGGTGTACAACCGCCAGTTTCCGGCGATGCCGCGCAGCGAAAAGCCGGGATTCCACCAGAAATCGGTGAGCAGCAACAGGGCCGGCAACGCCACTGTCTGCTCTTTGGAAGCTAGAGCCAGTCCGAAGAGGGCCAGCACTTCCACCACAACCGGCCAGGTGGCGGCAGTTTCCCGGCGGTACAGGAACACCGCGAACGCGGCCAGGGCGAACATCGTGCTGAGCGACTCGCTGCGGCCGGCCACGTACGCCACCGCCTCAGTCTGCGCGGGATGCAACAGGAAAAGGAATGCCGCGAATGCCGCCAGTACGGTGCGGCGCGATTTTTCCACGCCGCTCCATTCCACCAGGCGCAGCACGATCAGGAAGATCAGCCCCGAGGCAAGACAGTGAATCAACAGATTGACGACATGATAAGAAAACGTGTCGTCGCCCGACAACTGCGAATTGAGCCAGTAAGTGAGTTGCAGCACGGGCCGCACTCCAATTGCCGGAGCGTCGCTGGCGGCGGTGGGGAGCGTATAAGAGAGCGCGTAATCGTCGAAGAGAAATTCGCCGTGCAGGGCCGGGCCATAAGCCAGGAAGACCGCGATCAATGCCACCGCCGCCGCGACCAGAAATGGCCACCGGCTCGCCTTGGCGAGTTGTTTTTGCCTGGGCTGGGTCTTAACCTTCATGGTTTCGCAGATGATGCAGATGATATTCCAGAATCGCCACACGTTGCGCTAAAGCGATATTGTCGTCACGCAGATGAGAAATGATTACGGAGAAACGATAGAACATCACCAGTAATACGCCCGCTCCCAGCAGGAAGAGCGTCAGGGGTGTATCCGGCAGGCCGGCCATGCGGCGAAACAGGTCCAGCACGGGGCGCGCGCGAGACAGCACCAGCATGGCGGTGGCCGCCAGCAGCCAGGTGACCGAGTATTCTACGCGAATGTGGGCGCGGCGCACGCTGATGAGCACCACAATCAACAGCACGATGCTCAGGGCCGTGGTCACGTTCAAGAGTCGATCCATCTATCCTCCTTTGCCGCCCTGTTCCGGTGGACGATGTAGCCGGCGTTCAAACTTCAGTATGTTGACGAACACTCCCAGGAGTACGTGCACAATGTAGTAGAGCGACTTCAGCGCGGTGATCGACGAACGCCCGGTGACGCGCGGGCGCATCTTACACGGAATCTCCTCGAAGCGGAATCGCCTGCGCTGCAGCACCACCAGCGCTTCGATTTCCGGGTACTCCAGGGGGAAACTGGCGCTAAACACACCTAACGCGGTCCGATTCACACCCACGAAGCCGGACGTCGGATCGTGCACGGGCTTACCCAGAATGGGGCGCAGGACCGCGCGAAAAAAGCGGATGCCGAGACGGCGCACCGTCCCCGTTTTGGAATCGGCCAGATCGGCGTAACGGGAGCCGATCACCATCTCGCAACCGGATGTCTTCAGTTTATCCCACACTCTCGGGATATCGCGCGCGTCATGCTGGCCGTCGCCATCCACCCGGATCACATAGTCGAAGCCCAATTCGTACGCCAGTTTGTAGCCTGCCTGTACGGCGCCGCCCAAACCGAGGTGATGCGGCAGTTGCAACACTTCGGCTCCGGCCTCACGGGCGTGGGCAGCGGTGCCGTCCCAGGAGCAATCGTCGATCACCAGCACGGGCACACCCGGCACGTGTTGATGGATGGAATGCACTACCCCGGCGATGGCACCCTCTTCATTCAGGGCAGGCACAATCACCAGCAACGAACCGGGCTCGGGAGGGGGAGTCAAAGGGCCGCCATCCTCCTGATGCTGATGGAGTGGCTTCGCAGCAGGTGCTTGAACACGGCCGGCGTGATGCGCGCTTGGGCGCGAATCTCCGCGCGCTGCCGCCATAGCCGCGCCCCGTGAAGCAGCACGGCCCCGTGCGCTCGCAGGACGTACCAAAGCATACGGATGCCGGCATTCCCTTCCGCGCGAAAACGCGCCGCGCTGCCCTTTCCCCGCAGACTGTACCAAAAATGCCAGAAGTAGCGGCCCCAGGCAGCCAGCAGCGCGGCCGGAAGCATGCTTCCCGGAAACGTTTTCAGCAGGACGAACAAGCGATTCCGCTCCACGTAATAGGCCTTGACCGGCGACGCCCGCCCGGCCGAATGAGAATAATGATGCTCCACCATCGCCTGCGGCACATACAGGCACTTCCAACCGGCCCAGCGAGCCCGCAATCCCAGGTCTGTATCCTCGCAGTACAGGAAAAAACTATCGTCGAAGCCGCCGACCTCGTCCAGCATGGATCGCCGGTACAGCGCGGCTGAACCGCTGGGGAAAAGCGTCTCCTCAGGCACGGGAAAATCCTCCAGCGGGCGGCCGTGTCCCCGTTGTTTGCTGCTGCCGTCACGCGCCACCAGCATGCCCGCCGAATCCAGCCTCGTCTCCCCGAACAAGCGCACCTGCGAGGCGCACATGCCTGCATCGGGGCGCTGCTCCAGCGCTCGAACCACGGCATCGAGCCATTCCGGGTGGGGCACCGCATCATCGTTCAAGACCGCAAGGTAGCGCGAGCAAGAGGCCTCAATGCCCTGATTGACCCCTGCGCCGAACCCAACGTTTGTGCCGTTTTCAATAATCTCCGCGCCCGGAGCGGTTCCGTTCCGGCGCGCCAGAGCCTGCCCGCTATTGTCCACTACCACGATCCGAAAATCGTGCCGCGACTGCCTGTGAAGTGCTCCCACGCATTCCCGGAGCCTGGCGTCCGCAGCCAGCGTGGGAATCACGATGGTAACCAGAAAATCAGTCAATTCCTGATTTTACCCTGCCCCCGGCGGACAGGGGCAGTCGGCCATTTGACCGAAAGATAGATCCGGGCCGTTAGACCCGGTAACATCCATCACGGAAATGACGCCTACAATGTCGCTATGACCAAAAAGTTGCTTTTTGTATTTACGCTGGCTCTTGCCGTGGCCCTCGTCGCCCTGGCGGCGGACCCCACCGGCAAGTGGACCTATGAACAACAAGGCCGGGGCGGCGGCAACCCCACAACCGTCACCCTGACCTTTAAAGCCGAAGGCTCCAACCTGACTGGAAGCATGAGCCGTCCCGGGCGCGGTGGCGATCCCATGGTCTCCGAGATCAAGAATGGCAAGATCGACGGCGATACGATTACGTTCACCACCGAACAGCCTGGCCGCGGCGGTGGCGACCCAACCACCATCACTTATAAGGGTTCGGTAAAGAGCGATTCGATCGATCTGGAAATCACCCGCCCGGGCCGCGGCGGTGGCGATCCGATGACCACCAAAGTGACGGCGAAGAAAGCTACCACTTAAAGAAAGTTCCAAAATTTCTGCCTGATACCGAGGCAGCAGGAAAGCTGTGAATAATTGGCCCAACTGCTGCCTGACGGTAACATCCCGTCAATTCTGTACGCCTTCCCTAGCACTATGACCAAAAAGCTGCTTTTTGTACTGACAATTCTGCTTGTTGTTGCATTCGGAGCGATGGCTGCCGATATCAGCGGCAAGTGGACTGCTGAGCAACCCGGCCGCAACGGCGGGGCTCCTCGCGTGACGACGTTCACCTTCAAAGTTGATGGTTCCAAGTTGACCGGCAGTATCTCCCGGCCGGGCCGTGGTGGCGATCCGATGGTATCGGAGATCACCGATGGTAAGGTCGACGGCAACTCGGTAAGCTTCAGCGTGAAGATGACCATGGGCGGAAACGAGATGGTGGTTCCCTACAAGGGCACCATTAACGGTGACTCTATCGATCTCGAATCCACCATGACGGGCCAGGATGGCACTCCCCGTACGAACAAGATGACCGCCAAGCGGGCGACCACCTAGTTCCGGCCGGCATAACCTGTGGGACAGGCCGGCGTGGCCTGTCCTACTTCCTCTCCTCTACCCGCACCATTGCAGGCGTTCCTCCCCGTTGCCCCATATACGTTTCCACGGTTTGTGTCTTTCCGTCCGCCGATAAACTGCGAACCTCCACCAGCGAAAGCCCGTGATCCCCAGTCACGGTAGTCACCAGCTTCCCGTCTTCCCAATGCGACTTGGAATGGAATTCGTTTCCGTTCACCTCATTGACGCAGTCGCGGTCGTCGGTGGTCAGTTTGAGGAACGATTTCAATTCGCCGCGGTTGTCCTCGCTGGTGGTTGCGATGGCAAGTACGGGTTCTTTGTGGTCGATCACCTCGACGTAGGATTTAGGTTTCGGCATCCGGCCGTAATCGCTCCTGGCAGCGTTGATGGTCCAGTGGCCCGAAAGGCCGGGCTTCTTCTCCTGCGCCCAGATGGGAGCAAGCAGTAAAACGGTACATACGAATGTCAGCTTCATAGAGTTACTCCTGTCGTAAACAGCGCATCGGATCGATGCGGATGGCTCGCCGGGCGGGGAGCGCGGCAGCGGCCAGTGACACCGCCAGCATCAACGCCGAAGCGCCCAATAAAATCCATGGGTCCGCCGGCGTGACACCGAACAGAAGCCCGCGCAGGGACTGGCCGGCAGCCAGCGAAAGCAGCGCTCCGGCGGCGATGCCGGCCAGCGCCAGTTTGGCGCCGCGGCGTAACACCAGCGCGAAAATATCGCCCGGCGCCGCTCCCAGCGCCATCCGGACTCCCAACTCCACCATGCGCTGCGCCACCAGGTAGGCGAGCACGCCGTACAAGCCCGTCACCACCATGGCCAGCGCCAGCAGAGCCAGTAGAACGGAACAGACAGAGCGCAACTTCTGCGATGCCACCGAGCGATTCAGCCGCTGCTCCAGGGTCTGCACATCGGAGGCGGCCACCGCGCCATCCAACCGGGCAAGCGTGCGCCGGACCGGTTCGGCAAGCGCCGCGGGGTCGCCGGTAGTCCGAAGGATCAGGCCGGCGACGCGCAGGCCGTTCCGCTGCGTGTAGGGCCGGTAGACCGCGGGCGCCACATCTTCATCCAGGGCACCGCGCTTGGAATCGCGGGCGACTCCCACAATGGCACGCCAGGGCTCCGGCGATTCCACGAAGCCCAACTTGATGCGCCGGCCTATCGCATGTTCCGCTCCGAAATACCGGCGCGCCAGCGCGCGATTGACGATCACGGCGTGGCTCTCCGCGGTCATTTCGCCCGCGGTGAACTCGCGGCCTTCCACCAAAGGCGTGCCGGCCGCGCGGAAGTACCCCGCGCTGATGAACAACGCATCCACGCGATGGCGCAGACCCTCATCCGAATTCCAGGGCCGTTCGCCCTCCGCGCTGGCCAGCGCAAACCCCGTGCTGCCGCCGGAGAAGGGGAGCTCGGATGCCAGAGCCGCTCCACGCACTCCGGGCAGCGCGGCAAGAGCATCCAGCACGCTTCGGTAGAACTGGAACTGCCGCGGCGGCTCGCGATACGCGGCAGCCGGCAGGTTGACCGCGAGGGTGAGGGCATGATCCGCGCGAAAGCCCGGGTCCACGGCGGTCAACGCGGAGAAACTACGAACCATCAGGGCCGCGGCCACCAGCAGCACCAGGCTGAGCGCCACTTCCGCCGCCACCAGGATGCCGCGCAAGTCCAACGGCCGTTGGCGGGTGGTGCGCAGCGCTTCGCGTGCGGGAGCAATGCCGAACAACAGCGCAATCGCCACGGCGGTCGCTGTGGCGCAGGCAAATACTGGCGCATCCAACTGCACGGACCGGCCGGCCAGCATGGCGTCGGGAACGAGCGGCAGCAGGACGCGCACCAGCAGCGCGGCCAATGCCAGGCCCGCCGCCGATCCGGCGACGGCCAGAACCAGGCTTTCCGTGAGCAACTGCCGCACCAGGCGATGCGCCGGAGCGCCGAGCGCCAGCCGGATGGCCATCTCGCTGCGCCGCGCAGCCCCACGCGCGATCAGCAGTCCCGCCACGTTCGCGCAGGCTACCAACAGCACGATCACGACCACGCCGGTCAGCACGAACCAGACGCGCTGCGTCTTACCCGTGAGCCACAGGCGAAGCGGAACCACCACCGGGCGGCCTCCGGCGCTGAATCCCTGCACGCGGGCGGAGATGCCGGCGAGCGTTGCTGTCAGCCCCGCCGCGGTGACGCCGCTCTTCAGCCGCCCGATCACGCGCACCATCTCGACGGGTCCGCCGGCGCGCTCGCGGGCCGGATCGAGCGCCAGCGGAACCCAAAGCTGCGTGGCCGGAGGGAATGCGAATGACTCTGGCATCTCGCCAATCACGCGATAGCCGCGCCCTTCCAACTCCACCAAGTCGCGCCGTCGTCGGCCATTCCAGAAACTCCGGCTCACCACCACCACGCCATCCGAACCGGGACGGCCTTCCTGCGCCGAAAACGTCCGGCCGCTCGCCGGGCGCACCCCCAGGCAATCGAAGAACTGGTGAGACACGCGCGCCACTGGAACACTCTCGGCAGTCTCGGCCCCGGTGAGCGTGTACTGGCCGGCGCTGTAGGCGGCCAGCGAGGCGAACTGCGAAGCGCCATCCAGCCAATCGAAGTAAACCGGCCCGGTGACCACGTTCTCTTTGAACGATGCGTAGAACTGCGTGAGGGAAACCAGGCGACCGGGCTCCGGAAACGGCAGCGGCCGCAGCACCACCGAGTACACCACGCTGAAGACCGCGGTGCTGGCGCCGGTAGACAGAGCGATCACGGCCAGCGCCGCGGCGGCAAAGCCGCGACTGCGCCGCAGCAGGCGCACGGACAGACGAAGATCCTGCAACAACGTCGACATATAGGATTAGCCCCTTGCGCGTTACTTGCCCGCGAACAACGGATACCACTGCGTCGCGGGGTCAGCGCCATCCGCGGTGAAAAGCGAGCCGTGCCCTTGCGGGCAGACCAGTTCCGTCCCGGCGTGCTCTAACAACATGCGCGCGCCCTCGCCGAAATACACCGGCATTTCCAGCCGGTGCAGGCAGGTGCGGCACCGCCGGCGCTGATCGCGCCAGCACCAATACAGTGCCGCGCCCGGCCCGGCGAGGAACAGCCACAAGGACACCACACCCGCGGCCAGATTGGTTTCGCCGCTGTTGATGGTCATCCACGAACTGCCGAATTCCACCGTGGCCAGCAGCACCAGAGTCAGCGAGAGTACCACTTTCGCCGCCAGGAACACAGCAAAGCCCGGCGCGCGCCGGAAGCGCACCACCGCCGCGGCCGTAGCGCAGCACACCAGTACCAGCCACGGGAGCCCCAGCGCGCTGAGCGGCCGCGCCGAAAGCCGCTCGACCGGTTCCACCACCACCGCCGAACCTCGGGACACCGGCTTTACCTGGGCGGCCAGTACCCGCAGTTCCGTTTGCGCATCGGCGGGCTTCACTCCCGGCTTTAACCGCGCCAGGGCCGGCGAAGGCGCATCGCTTGCGGGCGGTCCCAGAATCCACACCTCGGGCCGCAGATCCAAAAACCAGAAATCGCGCGGCAGCACACCGATCACAGGCGCGGAGTCAACCGTGCGTCCCACCACCGCGGGATCGGCGTGGAACTTCCGCTGCCAGCACTCATAGCTGAGCACGGCCGCGGGCATATCGGAAACGGAAAGAGTGCCGATGGCTGCGTGCGTCCCGAGTAGCGTAAAAAACTTCGGACTCGCCTGCGCTACTCCGCTTCGCCGGGTGCGTGAGTAAGTGGCGGCGCCTTCCAGCGACTGCGCGCGTAAATCCCAATCCGCCACTTTTGCCGGGGGCACGCCCAGATGGGCGCCCATGAACGGAAGCGTTTGCGAGAGCACTGCCAGATGCGCCCCGGCGAACGGGTCGCCGCGCAGCACGCGCCGCGTTTCCGTTAATCCGCTGGCGGCCACCACCGCGGCCAGCAGCAAGGCCAACCCGGCCAGACAGGCGCCCGGCGAACCGGCCGCGCGCCGCAAGGTGGCGATCGCGTCCCCGTGGTTGGCCCTCAAATACGCGGCATCTTTCAGCGCCCCCGCGCAGTGGACGGCCAGGCGCAGCCGCTCCCCGGTATGGCTCCCCAGCCACCACCAGATTTCGGCATCCCATTCGCGCCGCCAGTCGGCCCGCTCGTCGCGCGGCACCAGGGCTGAAGCCACGGCCAGCAGCACGCGCGATTCAATGGGTACCCGCATAAAAACTCAGCTCTTTTTGGGCGCCAACTCCGGGAAGCGGTATTTCTGGCCCGCGGATGCCAAAGCGGCTTCTCCGTCGCTGGTGATGCGATAGTAGCGCCGGGCGGGCCTCTGCTCCGCGCGCGCCACCGCCGCGTGCTCCCACTGCGACCGGATCAGCCCGGCTTTCTCCATCTTGCGCAGCGCCGGATAGACCGTCCCGCTGGGCAATCCCGCTGCTTCCATCACCTGGAAGCCGTAGCCACGGCCACTCGCAATCGAGTGCAGGACCGTGGCCGAAATGTAACTCAATTCCGCCATCTGCTACATATGTATCATTTCTACATAGTGATGTCAAGGATCTTCGAAAAAGGGGACAGACGCATTTTTAACGGATGTAACTCATTATTTTTCAGCGTGGAAAATGCGTCTGTCCCCTTTTTTAAATGCGTCTGTCCCCTTTTTGGGCTGTCCCCTTTTTGGGCTTGGGCTCCTTTTTGGGCTAACCTTCGATAGCCTTGTTTCACCCCGTTGGCAGCCTCAAGATGGGCTGCATGAAACGATTTCCACTATTCTGGACGTTCCTTCCGCTGCTGGCCATGTGCCCCCATGCGGCCTCGGCTCAGGCCATGGTGGAAAACGCCCTCGGGGCAGGCCGCGCGGCCACCTCGACCGCCCCTATGAAGGGCATCGGCGGGACCCTGAACAACCTCGAAAAAACGCTGAACAAAACTCTCAGCGGCGCCGAGACCGCGCCCGCCACCCTGCCCGCGCCAGCGACCCTGCCCGCCGCACCGGCACAGAGCGCTCACGCCGCCGCCCTTACCGCGCCCGTCGCCATCGCTCCCGCGGTGCATTACGAAGACCCTAAGTTGATCGCCCCTGGAACGGCTTACGGCGAACTGCTGCGCCGGTTCGGGCCGGCGGCCATGGAAATCACCACCAGTCTCAACACCAAAACACTTTCGTACGTAAACCGGGAGGCCACCCTCCAGGTGGAAGTACTCGACGGCAAAGTGAGCGTGATCCAGGACCTCACGCACGGGACGATCCTGAAGAATTAGCAGCTACCGGCTTCGTACGTCCACGACGGCGTTTTCCTGCACCGCGTCGCTGGGATTGGAGACCACCAACTCGCCGGCCGCGACTCCTGAGATCACCTCGATCTCCAATCCCAGATCCTGCCCGATGATCACACTCCGGAAGTGCACCACATGGTCCGGCCCCACCACCGCGACGCGCGCGCCGTTCTTGTCCATCAGCACGGAGTCGCCGGGCACCCGCAGCGTGGGCCGGGGCCGCGAGCCAGCGAAGCGAACCTGCGCGTACATTCCCGGGAACAAAGTGGCGCCCGGATTGGGCGTTTCCAGAATCACCAGCATGGAGCGATTGTTAACGTCCAGGGAGCTGGAAATGTTGGTCACGCGCGCCGCAAAGACCAGTCCCGGACGCTCCTGGACGCGCAGTTCGGCGGTCTGGCCGTTGTGCATCTCTTCCACGAAAGTCTGCGGCACATTGACGAAAATGCGGATCGGTTGAATGCGCGCCACGCGGAACATTTCCTTACTAGCCCCGCCGTTACCTGCGTTGATGAGCGTGCCGACGTCGACGTTGCGCGCGGTGACCAGCCCATCGAACGGCGCGGTCACGCGGGAGAACGCCTTCAATTGCTCCAGACGGGCCAGGTTGGATTCGTTGCCGCGAATGGTGTCGTGCGCCGTGGCCAGGGTTGCCTGCGCCTTTTCGGTCTGAGCCTGCTTGACGGCAAAATCGGCCTGCTTCTCGTCGCGATCCTGGTGGGAGACCACACCCCTGTCGGCCAGCCGCTGCCAGCGGTCCAGCGTGACCTTGGCCAGGTTCATATTGGCCTGCGATAGCGTGATATCCGCTTCCAGTTCCTTCAGAGCGGACTGGGATTGCGCCAGTGCCGCGCGCGCCATGCCGATCTGCTGGTCCAGTTCCGGGGTCTCGAGCTCCGCCATCAGTTGCCCGGTCTTCAGCTGGTCTCCGATATCGACCAGGCGGGTGCGAATGAAGCCATCGGCCCGCGCGAAAATGGGCGATTCGATCATCGACTGCAGGTCGCCGGGCAGATCGATTGTGTCCTTGGTCGCGGCCAGGTGTACCGGCGACGCGATCACCACCAGCCGGCGCGCGGAGAGTTCCTCCGAGGCCGCCAGCAGCCCCTTCTGCCGCGAGATCCTGGGCAGCAGCCCGCCTACAATGGCGATGGCGATCAGGACAGCCAGCACCCCGAAGAAGAGTAGAATGGGCCGGCTCCCAGCCTGCGGACGCTCCTTCATACCTCTACCCCGGAACTCCTGCCGTAGCGGGGCGGATTGCGGCGAAGAACGCTATAAACCACGGGCACAAAGAATAGCGTAGCAACAGTCGCCAGGATCAGGCCGCCGATCACCGCCCGGCCGAGCGGGGCGTTCTGCTCACCGCCTTCGCCATAGCCCAGTGCCATGGGCAGCATGCCGACGATCATGGCGAGCGCGGTCATCACCACCGGGCGCAGCCGCGTAAAGCCGGCTTCCAGGGCGGCGGTCATGGCATCCGCGCCGGTTTCGCGCAGATCGTTGGCGAAATTTACCAGCAGAATACTGTTGGCCGTAGCCACCCCGATGCTCATGATGGCGCCCATCATGGATGGCACGCTCAGAGTAGTCTGCGTGACGAACAGCATCAGCACGATTCCGGAAAGCGCGCCCGGCAGTGCCATCAGGATGATGAACGGGTCCAGCCACGATTGAAAATTCACCACCATCACGAAGTACACCAGCACCACGGCAAATATCAGACCGACGCCCAGCCCGATGAACGAGGTGCGCATGGTGGAGACCTGGCCCCGGGTTTCGATGAAGCTGCCCTTGGGCAGCCTGGGCGTGTACTGGCGAATCACCGCATCCACATCTTTGGCGACAGCCCCCAGGTCGCGGTCCTGCACGTTGGCATAGACGTCGTAGAGCGGCTGCACGTCGTAGTGGTTGACCACGCTGGCGGTGGTGTCGCGTTCGAGTTGCCCAACGTTGGTGAGCAACTGCGGCGACATGCGCGAGCCGGTATGGATGGGAGTGCGCAGCAACTCCGAGGTGGAATTGACGCGAGACTGCGGTGTCATCACAGAGACCGGATAATCCACGCTGTTGCGCGGATCGATCCAGTAGTTGGGCGCGATCTGCGTGCTGGAAGAAAGCGAGATGAGCAGGCTGTTGGCCACGTCCTGCTGCGAGAGTCCCATCTGTTGGGCGCGCGTGCGGTCCACGTTGAAAAGCAGTTCCGGCACGTCCACCACCTGGTGGGTATGCACGTCCACGGCGCCGGGGATCCGCGCCATCCGCCGTTCCATCTGCCGGGCCAACGCGTAATTGGCCTTGGCGTTCGCCAGAGGTCCCATCACCTGTACGTCGATCGGCGCGGGCAGGCCGAAATTGAGAATCTGCCCGACGATGTCCGCCGGCTGGAAGAAGAAGGTGAGCGCGGGAAACTCGCGGTTCAGGGTATCGCGGATGCGGCGGATATATTCCCAGGTGGAGGCGTGCTCGCCGGGCCGCAGCGAAACCAGAATCTCGCCATCGAACTCTCCGATGGTGGCGCTATCGCTCATGGCGATATTGAAGCCGGAATAAGGCAGCCCGATGTTATCCAGCATGTCGGTGAGTTCGTCTTTGGGTATCAGGCTGCGAATGCGATTTTCCACCTGGGCGAAATAGATCTCCGTCTCTTCGATGCGCGTGCCGGCCG
>JARLGM010000183.1 GCA_031292755.1 Candidatus Sulfopaludibacter sp. | reverse complement strand
GTTCCCGTTGCTGGTGCTGGTATTGGCGCTCTTCAACGAGTAGTTGATGACGCCCGGGTTGAGGGTCATCAGGTTATCGAAGCTGCGTCCATTGAGCGGCAGATCCTTCACTTCACGCTCGCCCACCAGTCCGGAAACCGAAGCAGTGGTGGTATTGACCACCGGAGTTTCTTCGGTCACGGTGACTTCCTGCGTGAGTTCGCCGATTTCCAGACGCAGATCCACCACCGCCTCCTGTCCCACTACCAGATTCACGCCGTTGCGTATCTGCGTCTTGAAGCCGGGCTTTTCGGCGCGCACCTGGTAGGGACCGACCGGAAGGGACATAGCCTGAAAATCGCCGGTGTCGCCGGTGATGACGGAGCGCGTGGCGCCGCTTTCGAGGCTCTTGATGGTGACTGCCGCGCCGCGAACTGCATTGCCGGAGGCATCCAGGATCTTCCCGGTAATGGCGGCCGTCACCTGGCTGAAGGCGGCCGTGGTAAGAGTCAAAAGGATCAGAAAGAACAATTTGGAGCGGGAATATCGGTTGGCGAGTAACGGGCTCACGCGAACAATCGTATCATCCCAGTCAGGAGCGAAGTGCCCGCGTGCTGCGGCGCCATACGGGAGAGGAACTTGACGTTGACCCCGGCAGCGCGGTTTGTGGGAGACTAACAGAGCGCTGGCAGTGGAAGTAGGCCGATTTGACAGTGGTGCTGTTAAACCCGTTCAGGAGCGTGGTCCCAAGTTCCGTGCGCCATACAGTGGTTACAGCCTGGAGCAGCACGTGGGCTGATTCCCTTCAAAAGAGTACTTCCTTTGCGCGACTTGGCCCTGCCTGCGCCGAAAGGATAACAGGCATGTCCCAGAAGAAGAATTCCAAAAAGCCCGGCGCGAAGACGACTCCGGCGGGCAAGGGCAAGCGGGGCCGGCGGAAAGGGATGTGCATGCAAGATCGTCCCATACTGGAAGCGAACGCAGCAGGAATTGATATCGGTGCCAGGGAAATCTTTGTGGCAGTTCCACCGGACCGGGATGAACATCCGGTGCGGGTATTCTCGACCTTCACCGAAGATCTGGAGAAAATGGCCGAGTGGTTGGTGAGCTGTAGAGTCACCACGGCGGCGATGGAATCCACTGGAGTGTATTGGATTCCGCTCTATGATGTGCTGGAGCGACGCGGGGTGAAGCCTTGTTTAGTGGATGCCCGCGGTATGAAGAATGTGCCGGGGCGGCGGACCGATTGGCACGAATGCCAGTGGCTGCAATTTCTGCATTCGGTAGGGCTATTGCGGGCGGCGTTCCGACCCGATGGAGATGTGTGTGCGGTACGGTCGTTGATGCGGCACCGGGGTGAACTGGTAGCGATGACCAATCAGCATATCCAGCACATGCATAAGGCGCTGACGCAGATGAATGTACAGATCCAGCACGTGATCAGCGACATCACGGGGGTGACTGGATTAGCAATTGTGGATGCGATTCTCGACGGGGAGCACGACGCGGCGGTTCTGGCCAAACTGCGGGACCGGCGAATCAAGGCCAGCGAAGAGGTGATCCAAAAATCGCTGCAAGGCGACTGGCGAGCGGAGCACCTGTTTACGCTGAAGCAATCGCGGAAGAGCTACCAACACTACCAGGAGCAAATCATCGCCTGCGATGAAGAGATCGAGAAACGGATTGTAGCTTTTGCGCCCCGAGTGGATCCTGCAGAACGGCCGCTGCCACCCGACCGAAAGCGCAAGGAACGGGGCCGCAAAAAGAAGGTCGTCAATCCTCAGGCAGGTCAGGCAGGCTTCGATTTGCGTACCGAGTCCTACAAGCTATTCGGGGTCGACCTGACGCAGATCCCCGGACTGATGGCGATGGTCTTAACGTTGTTCAGCGAATTAGGTCGGGACATGTCGCGGTGGCCGACTGCCGGGCAGTTTGTCTCCTGGCTGGCGTTGTGCCCGGACAACGACATCAGTGGAGGGCGGGTATTATGGAGAGGGATGCGCAAGGTGCAGAACCGAGCCGGCCAACTATTTCGAATGGCGGCTTTCACTCTGCACCACGAACAGTCGCCGCTGGGGGACTATCTGCGCCGGATGAAAAGCAGGATCGGACCGGAAGGGGCGACCACCGCAACGGCACATAAAATAGCGGTGATCTTCTACACGATGGTGAAGAACCAGGCTGAATACGATGCAAGCATTTGGGCCCAACGAGACGCTGACCGAGACAAGCGATTCGAAGCGAAACTCAAGCGGCAAGCCCAACAACGCGGCTATAAACTCGTGCCCATCGAAGAAAAATCCGCCGCGTAAGCAGATAGATTAAAAGGCCAGAAGGGGGAGTTCCTCAAAAGCAATGTCGGAGATGCCGCGGATCGCCATCAACTTCACATTCCACAGCGGAATCAAACGCCACCTGTTCGCCAACGTCCGGCTGTCGGGAAGCTGGAACGCCGCGGGCCAATATTCCAATCAATGGGCGGAACTTCCGATGACGCCGGTGCCGGATGAGACGGGCTGCGATGCGTTCAGCGTCGCCGTGCAGTTCGACGCGAGCCAGGTGGGCGGCACGTTTCAATGGGGCGTGGTGGCCGATATGGTGGGAGCGCCGAACAGTTGGGTGGTGGTTACCGAGGTGCCGGATGAAAACTCGTACCAGCGGTATCGCAGTTTTGTTTTGCCCGCGAGCGGCAGCCGGCAGGATTACTGGTTCGCGACCGGGCGCCGCTTCGGAGCGCAGAAATATTTCCTGCCGGACGCGGCAAGCCCCTCTATCCGGTTCACGGTGTGGGCGCCACATGCCAAAGGCGTCGAAGTAGTCTTCGGCACGCCCGCGGGCTATATCGCCGACGATGGCACAGGCGTAGACCCCACGGCGCCCGTTGTGCCGCTGGTCTCGCAGGGCGGCGGCGTCTGGGAAAGCGATCCCGCGGGCAGCTTTAGCGACTACATGAATCGCCCGTACATGTATCGGATCGCCAATGAACAATGCACGCCGGTGTATAAGGTGGACATCTATTCGCGCGACCAGGCGGGTCGCGGCGCGATCAATCCGGGCGGCGCCCACTTTTCAGGTTCTTACCTGGATGTGGACGGGATCGTGAGCTGTTCCCTGGTGGCCGATCCGGATCAGGTGACGCAGGATTTCAACGACGTAGGCGTGGTCAAGCAGACGCTGGTTCCCGCGGAACAGTTTTGGGCCAACGAATACACGCCCGGGCGAACGCCTCCGCTACACCTGACCGACCTGGTGATCTACGAACTGCACGTTGGCTCGCTGGGGTATCCTTCCACGGCGGCCGGATCGTTCGCCGATGCCATAGCGTTCGTGGACACGTTGACGGACCTGGGCGTGAACGCCGTGGAGTTGTTGCCGGTGCTGGAATTCGACGGCAACCTGCAATGGGGCTACGGCACTTCGCTTTTTTTCTGCCTGCAAAGCAGCGCCGGGGGCGCCAATCAACTGAAGCATTTCGTGCGCGCGTGCCACCAGCGGGGAATCGCCGTCATTATTGACGTGGTGTACAACCACTTCGCCACGGCCGACAACGAACGGTCGGAATGGGGATACGATTCGGACCCGGCCGTCGCGCCGCAGAACAACGTCTGGAATTGGTACGAGGGGCAGCCCGCGGATTATCCGGGAAATAGCAACGGCGGATACTTGAACAACGGATCGTCCGGGTACACCCCGCGCTTCAGCGAGGAGAATGTGCGCCAGATGTTCACCAGCAGCGCGGCGGTCCTGCTGGACGACTTTCACATTGACGGGCTGCGCGTCGATCTGACGGACGCCATCCACCAGAACAACTCGCTGAACGCCAATGGAGCGGGGGTCGGCCGGGCGAATCTGTTTGGGACCAAATTCCTGCGGGAACTGGCGCGCACCGTGAAGATGGTGAACCCTTCGGCGTTTCTGATTGCCGAAGACCACACCGGTTGGGGCGCCATGACGCAGCCGCTGGATGAGGGCGGGATCGGGTTCGACGCGGTCTGGTACGCGGATTTCTATCATCACCTGATTGGCGACGGCAATTACGGCGACAATTACGCGAAGCTGCTGAAGTACGCGGGCTACGGCCTTCCGGGGCCGCTTCACATGGATTACCTCGCCGGCGCTTTGCTGGCAACGCAATTCAACAAAATCGTCTATCACGAAAATCACGACGAGGCCGGCAATGAGGCCGCCACCGGGCGCACCATCGGGACCGCCGTGAATGGCGCGGCGCTGGTGGGCGATACGCGCAAGTATGCCGAGGCGCGCTGCCGGTTCGTATTCGGGGTATCGGCGCTTTCGGCGGGGACGCCCATGTTTCTGATGGGTGAGGAGATTGGCGCCGCGAAGCCTTTCCGGTACAACGATTTTTTCCTGAACAAGGAAGACCTGATCGGCGACCGGACCGGAGTCGGGCAATACCTGTTCCGGTTCTACCAGGATCTGATCCACCTGGTGACGACCAAGCCGGCGGCCAGGTCCCGCTCTATCGATGTCATCTACCACCACAACGACAATCGCGTGATCGCGTTCACGCGTTCCTCTCCCACTCAGGAATTGCTGCTGCTGGCGAGCCTCAATGACACGCCTTTCGACCACGGATATTTCATCGGCACCGATCCCTGGCGCCTGCCCGCGGGCGGTTGGCAGGAGGTATTCAACAGCGACGCCGCCATTTATAGAGGAGACAACGTAGGCAATGGCGGCGCGACATTGGCAGTGACCGGCGGGCAGATCGATGCGGTCATCCCGGCGCACGGTTTTGTGATTTTTGAGAAGGTGACGTAGTCGCGTGCATTTCCTGACCGCTCTCTAATGGTCGCGGCTTCGGAACGCCCGCGTCAGCGAGTGCACGCACTTCGCACCAACGCTCTTCAGTTAGGCCGCCTCCGAAGGATATGTCCGTAGGCTGGAGACGGCCAGAGTTGACCTTTCTCCGAGCGGCGCGTTTATACGGGCGGAGAGGAGCAGATCCGCGAGATGGCAACCCGTCAACATAGACGTGCGAACTCGACGAGCGGAACTGGATCACTGATTTCCGCTAACGCCGTGTTTCACCCGCAGCGGCTCGCCGTCGATCAAGTGGCGGCCGGAGAGAATCCGCTCGCGACGGGGTAAACTCCGGTCGCTGACGGACCATGGACATTCTGAAACTCCCGTATAATCTTCCCAATGGCCGCGAACGAGCTCTCCTTTGGCAATGAACGATCTCTGCTGCGGCTCGACGGCGGCGATCCTTACCTCTGCCTTCATTCCGTGATCGTCTTCGTCCGCGATCAGGAAAGAAGCCTTCGTTTCTATGTCGAGAAGCTGGGCTTTCGCGTGGCCGTGGACCATACACTCGACGATGGTAGACGCTTTATCGAGGTATCTCCGCCGGACGGCAATGCAAGCATCGGCTTGGCGCCCGTACGAGACGGGGCCGATATCGAGTCACTCATCGGCCAGGAGACGCGCATCTTTTTCATCACCGAAGACGTACAGCGAAAATACAAGGAATGGACGGCGCGCGGAGTTCGTTTCCGTTTCCCGCCGCAGGTTCCCGCGTGGGGTGGCATTCACACCCGCTTTGAAGATCCGGATGGGAACTCTTTCGGACTTGTCGGGTTCGACGAACTCACGCGCGAAGTCGCGATGAAACGCGAGGACCTGGCGCGGAAACAGGAAGCCGAACGCCGCGCTTCACAGGAAATTGAGATCGCCCGGCAAGTGCAGGCTCGTCTTTTTCCGCAGGTGCATCCTGAGGTGAAAACGCTCGAATATGCCGGTGTCTGCCTACAAGCTCGCCAAGTGGGCGGCGATTACTTTGACTTTCTCGATCTCGGGCAGCAACGCCTCGGGCTCGTGATTGGCGATGTTTCCGGTAAAGGCATCGCGGCCGCTCTGCTGATGGCCAACCTGCAGGGGAACCTGCGCAGTCAAAGCGCTCTCATCCTGACACAACCCGAAGCCTTTCTGCGCTCGGTGAACCAGCTTTTCTATGCGAACACCGCCGAGAGCGCCTACGCGTCGCTCTTTTTCGCCGAGTACGACTCCGAATCGCGGCGCCTCCGCTATGCAAACTGCGGACATCTGTCCGGTTTGATTCTGTCTTCAGACGACAAATTGTTCCGGCTCGACTCGACCGCAACGCTCGTGGGTCTCTTTCCGAATTGGGATTGCGAGTTTGCCGAATTTCCACTCGCGCCTGGCGACTTGCTGGCGCTTTACACGGATGGCATCACGGAAGCGGTGAATAGTCGGGGCGAAGACTTCGGTGAGGACAATCTCATCGAAACACTGCGACGCCATCGTGACGAGCCGTGCAAGGCTGCGGCGGTGTCTATTGCGAACGAGGTCTGCGCGCTCAGCCCGGGCAACCAGCAGGACGACATCACGCTGATCCTCGCCAGATGTCGATCCACTTGACGTGTCACGCGCGAACCACCGAAGTGCCCGGCCCGCTCCGGGAGGATGGTCCCCCCCACTCTGAAATTGGTGCCACTCCGGAGGATGCTGGAAGTTCCGCGTATCTGAACTGAACAGTATTGTCACTTGGTTAGCAATCAGCTATACGTCCCCACTACTTCAAAGTGCTTCTCATTCCCCGTGGGAACAATCACCGTGTCGTTGTGCGCGCCGCCAATGACCGCCGCCCTGCCGTTCACCGTGGCACTCTTCACGGCATTCGCCGGCGGCATCCGGAGCTTCACATGCAACTCCCTGGGAGCGCCCGCGCGTGCCAGCTCCACCGTTGCCACCACGCTTTTCACTTCTGGCCGGTTTTGCAAGTGCAGGCGTACCCTGCCCCAGCGCGTGGGAGCCTGTTCGAGCCGGATGGGTTTGCCGGACGCCACCCACTCGCGGGGCAGCCCCCTGGCGAGATACAGCCGGTCTTCATCGTGATCTTCAATCGCCAGCATCCACCGCACCACGCAGGGAATCGTCTGCTGCGCGGGGATGCAAAAAGTAGGCTTCCCGGGACCAAGTCCAGCCACTTCGCCCGCCGTCCAGCTACCCGGAGAGTGATCGTGGTAGCGGTGCGCGTAACAGAACAGCAGGTACTCTTCGATGCGATCCAGGCGGAGCAGCATCTCCGCGAAGCCGTATGCGATGAAGCCCAGAATCGCCCGGTTCCCTCCGCCACCGACGTTCGCCAGAACTCCCATGGTGGTGGCGCCGTAGGCCCGCATGGTGTCGACCACCTTGTTGGCCAGGGGATGCGGCAGCACGTCGGCCATCAGAAGTTCGGCATAGGGCCGGTGCGGCCACTGCTGTTCGCTGGGCCGTTCGGTGCGCATGGCCTCCTTGAACGTCAGTTGGGAACCGGGCAGCAGCGGAACGTACGGCGGGTTCTTCTCGCTCAAGGTCCACTTGTCGATGCTCTTCAGCGTGGCATCCAGCAGCATGTCCGACCGTTTCCTCCACTCGCGCGCCAGCCCGGGGTTGATGCCGCTCCAGGCGCGGCTGAGGTCGCGCAATCCACGGGCGGCGAAGGCGCTGTTGGCATAGTAAGGCTTCCACCAGATTTCCGGATGCGGCGCCAGGCAGGCGTCCGATTCGCTCCAGCCGGCGATCAGGCCGTAACCGCGGTCTTCGGGAGGCAGCTTCAGGCTGGTGTCGTGCATGGCGATCAGGCCGGCCGCCGTCGCCTCAATCTTGGCGCGATGCTTCTGCATGGTGGCGGCGTCGCGCGTGTAGTTCAGATAGCGCGCCATCAGCGAGAGCGTCAGCCCGTACTGCGCCGTCTCCGGGCCGCGCATGTTGATCATGCCCCTGGCATCGGTATACTCGGTCAGATAGTTGTCGAGTATGGCGCGGCACGGCTCGAACCGTCCCAACTCCAGGTTGGTGTAGACCGATGCGGTGAAGATATCCTGGAAGCCGTCGTACTCCGAGCCGTAATAATCGCGATCCACCGCGCCGTACTTGGGGTACACGCCGCCCGGCCGCACCATAATCTCCTTGGCCACGGCGTGTTTGGACATGTCTACCCAGGAGGGGTCCGGCAACGCGGTGGGGGCGAAATCGGCCAACTGCCGGTCCCAATAATCGGCAAACACCAGCAGGGCGCGATAGAACTGTTCCTTCTTCGGATCTTCCTTGAACGGCGGATACGCCGGATAGGAATATCCGAACACGACCTTGCTCATTTTGCCGCTATCGATGCGCGCGGTGCGGTGCCAAGTCTGCACGATGAACTTGTCGTGCGCCTCTACGTCGCCGAAGACCATCACGTCGATATAGGACTGGTCGCTGATGAGGAAAATCTTGTGGACGGCGGGCATCCAACCGCCCAGCAGTCCTTCCCATCGCTCGCGCGTGTTGGCGCGGTCGCCGCCGCTGGCGCCGGCCTGCAATTCGGCGAAGTATTGGTTGGGGTGATACGTACGCGTGTTGCCGCCGGCATACACGGGAGCCGTGTCGAAGCACTCTTTGGTGCCGACAAACGTATTCCACTGGTTGGTGCCTCCTCCGCCGGCCGCATTGCCTCCGCCGGGGTTGGGCGCCACCGGACCGCCGATTAACGGAGCCGCATCGCGCACCTGAATCTCATCGGGGTCGCCGCCGCCGGCCAACAGTTTGTCCGCCAGAAGGTCCGGCAGAGAGCTACCGATCTCCTCGCGCGAGAGCCCCAGAAACGGCACGGCAGCCTGGGAGAAGACGGCCTCCAGCCGCTTCCCCATCACTCGGGCAGCGCCGCGCGCCGGGACGAAGGTGAGGGATCCGTCGCGCGTGCGCAGGTCTTCGTACACCTTCCAGGCGGTGCCATTGTGCTGAAATTCGCATTGCAGTGTGTGGTCCGAGGTATCGGGCGTGTCCGCCGGTTCGGCCGCGGCCAATGCTTGCGTGACGGCTGTGGTTAAGGCGATGCTTTGAAAGAATTCGCGACGGTCCATAATTATCTCTCGTTGGCCGGGGAGCGGGAAATCAGGCGAGCCTTCTGCATGTACGTCTTGCCGCCGGCATTCAGGGTGAAGGTGTATTCGCCGGGAAGGGCGGGTTGGCGCGGGTATGTATTCAGATACCAGAGCGCCTGATTGATACCGGCCTGGCTTGCGGGAATCAGAGTGCAGACCACCTTTCCCGAGGCATCCGCGATAGTCAGGTACGGGCGGCTGCCATCGCCGCCATCCACGAAGCAGGGCGCGCCACCGAAGCCGCCGCGCCCTCCGCGCCCTCCCTGCGGCGGCGCGGCAGCCTGCGCGATGGGCGGCGCGTCCTTCAGATAGTAAGCAATGGTCATCGCGTTCGGTTCATTGGGAGTGATGGGGTAGCGGTCGCCCAGAAGCCGGTAGTTGCCGAAACTGCCCTCGTGCCGTTCGGCGAAGGAGCGGATGGGCAGCAGCGCGGCTTCGCTGGACA
The DNA here is from genome assembly GCA_031292755.1 of Candidatus Sulfopaludibacter sp. Lineage (GTDB taxonomy): Bacteria > Acidobacteriota > Terriglobia > Bryobacterales > Bryobacteraceae > Sulfopaludibacter. The sequence goes on along the minus strand of JARLGM010000183.1, from coordinate 4,712 downwards.
AAGCGGCACCGTTGAGGCCGCGCAACGGAACGATATTCGTGACCCAGACGCCGCGGCCATAGGTGCCGGCTACCAGGTCGCCTTCGCGCGGATGCACCAGCAGATCGGTGACCGGCGCCGGCCCCATGTTGGACCGGAACGAATCCCAGTGGGCACCGCGATCAAAGGACACAAACACGCCGGAACTGGTTCCCAGGAACAGCAGATTCGGATTGACGGTGTCCTCGACGATGGACGTAGCTTCGGCCACGTCCGGGAGACCGGTAACGATGCGCGTCCAGACGGCGCCGAAATCCGTGGTGCGGAACACCAGCGGCCGGAAATCGTCCTGCCGCCGCCGCGATTTGGCGATGTAGGCCGTGCTCGCTTCGAAGCGCGAGGCGTAGACGCGCGACACCCAGGCGTCCTCGGGACCGCCCGCCGCGGCCACATGAGACGTAGCATCTGACCAGTGCGCGCCCGCATCGCGAGTCACCTGCACCTTGCCGTCATCGGTGCCCGCCCAGATGACTCCGGCCTGGGCGGGAGATTCGGCCATGGTCACAATGGTGCAATGCTGGATCGACGTATTCTGCGTGTTGATCTTGTCCGGGTTGTTGGTGGTGAGGTCCGGGCTGATGACTTCCCAATGATCGCCGCGGTCCCTGGAGCGAAGCACGAACTGAGACCCGTAATAGATGGTGTTGTGATCCTGCGGGGAAATGCGAACGGGGGCGATCCAGTTGAAGCGGTAGAGAACCGCATCCGGGCCGGCTGCGGCGCCGCGTCCACCGAGGGGGCGAACGTTGGTGAACGGGTGCGGCGAGTTTGGCTTGGTGGGATCGATGATGGTGCGCGTGCGGGTTTCCAGATCGACGCGGCCGAGCGTGCCGAATTCCTGGGTGTTGTAGAGCCAGTGGCCGGCGGGATCCGGCTCGTTATACATACCGTCGCCGATCCCCACCGACACCCAGTCGTCGATGTTGATACGACCGGACCAGCCGTTCGATGGGCCCATCCAGCTTTCGTGATCCTGGAGGCCGCCGTAAATGCGATAGGGCTGTTCCATATCGACGCCGATGGCATAGAATTCGCCGAGCTTGAGATTGGCGAAATGGTCCGAGGTCCGGCCGCCATCGTAGGAGACCGAGACGCCGCCATCGGAGGTGGCAATCATGCGGTCGGAATCTTCGGGGTCGATCCAAAAGCTGCGGAAATCGCCGAAGGTGGTGATGAAGGGATATCCGGAACGGCCGCCGCCAAGGCCTGCCCAGGTTTTGCCGCCATCGTTCGATTGGAGCATGTTGGATCCGGTAATGAAAACCCGGTCAGGGTTATTGGGATCCACGCGAAGCTGGTTGAAGGAGTAGCCGGCTTTGCGGCTGACATCCTCGCCTTCCCTGCTGACCCTGCGCCAGGAGCGGCCGGCATCATCCGTGCGATAAACTTCACCTCCGATATACGAGGCGGGCGCGGCGAACGAGGTGTCCCGCTGTTGCGCCGCACCCGGGCGAAGGTTGAAGTTGTCGATGACGGCGTAGATCACGTCGGGGTTGGCGCGGCAGATGTCGATGCCGATGCGGCCGGTGTTGCCCTGCGGCAGACCGTTGGCCACCTTCTCCCACCTGGCGCCACCATCGGTGGTTTTGAAAATTCCACCGCCGGGACGAGCTTCCATAATCTTCCACGGCAGCCGGATGGCGTCATACATGGCGGCGTAGAGCACGTTAGGGTCGCGGTAGTCGATGGCCAGGTCCACCGCGCCGCTGGTTTCGTTGACAAACAACTGCTTCCGCCACGTGCGGCCGCCGTCGATTGTTTTGAAAACGCCGCGTTCCTGGTTGGGGGTGCCCAAATGCCCCAGCGCCGCGACCCAGACGATCTCCGGGTTGGTGGGGTGGATGACGATGCGGGCGATGTGCTGCGTGTCGCGCAGACCCATGTTGGTCCACGTGGCGCCTCCGTCGATCGACTTATAGACTCCGTCACCCCAGTAGGCGCTGCGCGTTAGCGAATTGTCGCCGGTCCCCACCCAGACCACATTGGCATTGGAAGGAGCCACGGCCACCGCGCCCACCGGGGCGATTCCGGCGGAATCGGTGACCGGCTCCCAGGTGGTGCCGTTATTGGTGGTGCGCCACACGCCGCCGGTGCGCGCCCCGGCGAACATGGTGTGGCGATGGGCCTGGGCCGGCGTCTCCGGCACCGCCAGAGCGGATACCCACGCGCCCGTGCGCCATGGTCCGAGGTTGCGATACTGGAAGGCCTTCAGAAGATCAGAGTATGTGGGGTCGGCCGGAAAGGCGCAGGTGGCCAGGGAAAGAAGGAGAATAGCGGATTTGGTCATGCGAAAAGCCATTATGACAGCTTTCGCTGTAATCGCTTTCATGCAATTTCTTGCGCCGCCGACAAATCCGGACAGCCCCAATCCGTCCGCGACTGCCGGATCCCTTACAGGTGCACCGGTTGGGTGAACGCCCCATTGCCCGCGGAATCCCAGACGGCGAAGCGGACCCACGTCTTTCCCGTGGCATCGAACGGAATGCGGAAGCGGTGATTGCCGAAGGGCGGCAACTCCGTGGCGGAGATAACCTGCCGGCCGGTAGTGTGGCCATCGCCCCACACCACTTCGACGAACTCCAGAGGCCAGGTCCATTCCACTTCCGCCGAGTAGGTGCGCCTGGCGCCGGCGCCTTCAATGGCATAGTTGCGCAGCAGTACTTCGCCGGTGGACACGTAGTAATCTCCGGCGCGCATGGCGCGCGTGATGGGCGACCAATCCTCGTCGAAGCGCGGCACGCTGGGCAGCTTGACGTAGTTCACGATCAACTGGGGAAAGGTTTCATCGTCGGGATACTTCATGTAGGTGTCACCTTCGGCGATCATGTACTTCGCGCCGGCCGACCAGTTGTTCATGTCGTCCAACAGGGCCAGGCAGCGGCCTTCGCAGATGCGCTTTTCGCTTTGGTCCACGGGCAGAGATTGGTACGATCCGCCCAGGAAGCGGTCGCTTAGGAAGTGGGCCTTATCCTTTACGGCGTCGGGGTATCCGGCAGAGCCCTTAGTGCGCGGGTGCGCCTGCCACATCAGACCATTCTCGCCGCGCAGCATATTGAGTTCTTCGGCCGGCGAGCCGATGTGGTACACCTTGCCGTATTTGGGATCGTCCTCGGTGAACTGCTGCCCTTCCCTGCGAACGTGCGACCAATAGACGGGCTTGGGCAGGAAGGTGATGTAGTGCCCGCCCAGAGTGGCGTCCGGTTCTTCGCCGGGAATCAGCAGGAAGCCCTTGTCGCTGAAGCGCCGGCAGCCATCGAAGTAGACCTTCTGCTCGGCGAAGCGGACGGGGCCGGGATCGTTGGGGTGCGAATCGGAGTGGAAGTCGGCGAGGATGGCGATGTTGATCCCCAGACCGCGGAACACCTGCAGCCAGCTCGGCTGAATATCCTCACTGCCGGCGTCGGTAAGCTGCTCGTTGTAGTGCATGTGGAAATGGCTCACCAGCACCTGGTAACCGGGCATCTCTTTGTAGCGATCGTCGTGGGTGAAGGCCATGACGGCCTCCTGGGTGGCGCGGCTGTCCTCGGGACTCAGGTAGAAGTATACGGGCATGCGCTGCCAGGTGCCCGGCGGGGCGTTGTAAAGGGCGAAATTGTTGATGTCGTGGCGCGCTTCGGCGGCGCGTTTATTCCACTCCTCATCGGAGACGCCGTAAGGACGGTAGGGCTCTTCGCGATCGGCCTGGCGGACGCCCACGGCGAAGGAGGTCTCGCTGTCTTTGCGGTAGTAAACGAACCCCAGGTTGGTTTCGATCTCGCGCGCGAAGAAGAATTTGTGCGAAGCCGGCAGAAAGGCCAGCGATCCGCCGCCCGCTTCCACGATGCCCAGGCGATTGCGCGCTTTCACGGCCACCGGGTCGGCATTCACCGCGCCGCCGAACGCGTATTGTTGCCAGGCGCGCGCCACATCGCGCCAGACCATCTTCGTATCGCTGGCGATGGCCAGGCCCTTCAGACCGCCGACATATTTGTACGCCACGGAAGGCGCGTCAGTCCTGGCGATAGCCTCCTGCCGCAGCAGGTTGGTGCCCTTGTAGACGGTGTACCGCAGGCTTCCGGCGAAAATGCCCAGGGTGAGGCCGTCGAACTCCACTTCCAGGCGAGCGCCATCGGTTTTCACGGAGCAGGCGGTGGAGTGATAGCCGGCCCAGTCGCGGCGGATCTCTTCAGGCTTGCGAGGCAGATCCAGGTTGGTGCGCGGGGCGCCCGGCACCATCAGGGGAGCATCCCAGAACGCGAACCATTTTTCGCGGTCCACCACCTCCGGCGTGAGCGCGATGCCCAGGGCGCGCAGCGGGGCCATCTGCTGTTCGCTCAGGCGCCGGACGCCGGTGGTCACCTGAAATTCGGGCGAGAGGTTGCGGCCCAATGTAATCCACGCTCCGCCGGTCTTGCGCGCCGCGAGTTCGGTGACCACGGGCTGACCGCCGCGAATGGCAAACGCCGCGCGCAGTTCCTGACCGCGCGCTCCGGCCCAGGAAAGCTCCAGCACGCCGCCGCGCATTTCGGCTTTGAGGCCTTCCAGCGGTTTATACTCTTTGAGGTCGCAATTCAGGTTCTGGCAGAGAGCGGCAGTTGCGAACAGCATGCCGGCGAGGAAACGAGCGAGTTTCACCACGGTTTCTCCAATTGGCGTATAGTACAAGACTACTCCCATGACTCGCCGAAACGCAC
>JARLGM010000182.1 GCA_031292755.1 Candidatus Sulfopaludibacter sp. | reverse complement strand
CCCAGGATCGTCGCGCCCGCGTCAATCCAGAGAGTCACGTTGTTCTTCAGCAGGATGGTGCCTGACACGTAGTTGCCCGCGGGGACCAGAACGGTCCCGCCTCCGGCGTCGCTGGCCGTCTGAATGGCCTTGTTGATCGCGTCGGTGTCCGTGCGCTGGCCGTCGCCGGCGGCGCCGAAGTTCCTGACGTTGAACTGGGTCCCCGGTTGTGCCATGGCGACGCCCACCAACAGCCCCAACACACAAGCACTCGTTATGGAACGCATCTGGATTCCTATTTCCGCTTCGCCACTAAGTAGTCGAATGCACCGAGTTGATAGCTGAACTTGTCGGGTGACAGCGAAGCCGGCAGCGTTCGATTCTTCAGAATATCTCGCGCCTGGATGTAACCCGACGCTGGCACATCCACCTGAACTTTGGAGATTCGGTTGGTGAGATTGATCAGCACCAGAATCTCATCGTTGTCCTTCTTTCTGAGAAAGCTGACCACGCCGTCCAGGTTGCTGTTGCTCACCCAGGTCAATTCGCCCGCCGTCAACGCGGCTTCGTCCTTGCGCATCTGAATGAGCTGCTTGTAGAAGCGCAGCTTTACGTTCTGCTGCCCGGCAATACTGGTGCGGCGCTGCGTCTCGGGCTTCCAGATGTCCCAGCGGATCGCAACATGGGACTGTTGTTGCGGAGCGGTCGTGTCGCCGACCTCTTCGCCATTGTACAGGAAGGGAATCCCGTCCAACGTGAAATCCAGGACCGATGTGGCAAGAGCGGCCTTCTCACCGAATACCACGTCTGCGCGGTTCCGGTCATGATTGTCATTCAAATGCAGAAAGCGAGCGCCGCGCGGGAAGCTGTCCCGCGCCTTTTGCCACTGCTGGCGGACGCGCTCGGCCGATTCCCCGTTAACGACCACCGCCGTCAGCGCCGCGTAATACGGGAAGTTGTAGCTGATGTCGAAGGCCTTGAGTTGATGCTCCGGCACGTCCGCCTCGGCCAGCATGATGACATTGGGATTGATCTTATCCATGGCGTCGCGCGCCTCGTCCCAGAAATCGGTGGGGACACCGCCCGCCACATCGGCACGGAAACCATCGATCCCCACATCGCGGATCCAGTGCAGCATGTTGTTGCGGAAATACTCGCGCACTTGCGGGTTCGTGAAATCCGGTTGGGGAGTCCGCCACCGCGACATGATGAGCTTGCCTTCGGGGGTCCGCCGGTAGAATCCAGGCTTGTTCAGCAGGACATTGTCGTTGGCGCTGTGCGCATAGACGATGTCCATGATCACCTTCAGGCCCAGCTTATGAGCTTGCGCCACCAGCGCCTTCAGATCCGCTTCCGTGCCATATTCGGGGTCGATCGCATCGTAATCTTTGATCTCGTAAGGAGTGGAAGGCCCGAAGACCGAGGGATAGCCATGCACGTTGAGTGGGCTGATATAGATGATGGTGGCCCCCAGATCGGCGATGTGCTGCAAGTGTGTGGTGGTGGCATACAGAGTCCCCTCCGGCGTAAAGGAACGCATCCAGATCTGGTAAATGACCGAACGGTTCATGAAATCCGGAGCGGTGCGCGCGTTTTGCTCTGCGACGGGCCGGCTCTGGCTCGGCGAAACAACGCTCAGAGCTGCCGTGAGGAAACAAATGAGAGATATCTTGCGCATAGTGTTCACTGAAGACAGAAGGGCGCGGCCCAACTCAGGCTCGCGCCCCATTGTTGCACTTTCAGAATTCGACGGTGAGATAGAGCTGCACTTTTCTGCCGTCCGCCGCGGAGGTTACCTGTCCGTAGTTGGCGCTGGTGAAGCTGGTATTCGGATTGTTCCACCGAACGAAGTTGAACGGGTTGTTAACGTCCATCCGGAACTCAGCCTGAAGTCTTTCCTTGATCGGGAACGTCTTACCCATCGAAACCGACTCCGCCTTTTGCGTGAATCCGCGGACCCAATCCAGCGTAGGAGCGGTATTCCCGAATTGATACAACGGAGGCGTCACGAAGGCGCCTGCCGGAGCGAAATAGCGGGAAACGGCCGGATCGAAATTGCGCGGATCGGTGGTGCCGAAGATCGGCACGCCCGGCACATAATTGGCAAATTTGGCGCCATACCCCAAGGTCGAAAGGTTATTCGATGCGGAGAAACTCATGGCCGAGCCGTCGGTATAGCGGCAGTATCCCGCCAGGTTCCAGCCGCCAATTACCGCCACAACGACTGGATTAGTGGAGTTCACGAATCTCTTCTTGGGTCCAAACGGCAAGTCGTAGCTGGCGTTCAACACAAAAGTGGATGGTGGCGAATCCCCGCTGTACGTAATGGGCCGGAAGGGCGTGTACTGAACGCTCTGGAGGGTGCTCATGTTCTTCATCCAGGTCCAGAAGGCCAGCAGAGTGAGGCCGTTGGAATACCGCTTGGTCAGCTTCACCTGGAGTGAGTTGAAGCGGGCGCTGCCGACCGGGTCGTTCTCGGCGCCCGTACCAACGGAGGTGTACTGCGGATACGGCATCAGAGCCTGCGCCACGGTGTTCCGCGAGTAGCCCGTGAAACCCGCGAAGGGCACCGGAACGTTAGCCGCGGCGGCGCCCGGGGAACCTGCTGTCTGTAGCAGCAGATTGCCGAGGGACAAATATTTTTGGTCCACGTAGTTGAAATTGCTTCCCGCGGCCAGGTGTGTGGAGTGGCTGCCGATGTAAGCCACATCGAGTGAGAGGTTATTTGCCAGTTCCCTCTGAATTCCGAAGGTCCAACTCAGAATCTGAGGAAGGCGGGTTCCCTGCGCAAGAAGCCAGGTGATGCTCTGGTTATTCTGGAAATCCGGCGTCAACTGGGGTGGCCGAGTGTAGTTTTGCGGGAAGCCGGCGGTGCCCCAGTTGTACACATAGGTGAAGGGATTCGCCCCGCTGAAGCTGGGAGACGCCGTGAACCCCGCGGTGTACCCGCCTGAGACCGCCTGGTCGGAGTAATAGATCCCTCCCGAGGATCGTATGATGGTCTTCGGGTTCAGCGCATAAGCAAAACCCAGGCGCGGGCCGAAACCTTTCGTCCATGTCTTTATGAATTGGTTTCCTGTGCGGCCGGGTCCGGTCCCCCCGAAGACAAGAGCACCGGGAATACCAACGGGGTTCATTACCGTGGGGCTAAACGAACTTACCTGATTGTTCACCTCGTAAGGCGCAGGCGCAACATCCCAACGGAGACCGTAAGATAGCGTCAACTTAGAGTTAACTCGCCAGTCGTCTTGTGCAAACAAAGAATAGGAGTAGAACCTATAACCGGTTGTACTCTGCAATGTCGTGCCGGCGCTGTTCACATCTCCCAACAGGAAACTTGCAAACGAACTGCCCCAATTAGGCAGACTGGGGGAGTCCGGCTGGCTGGTGGTCTGGTTGCTGAAACTGAAGCTTCCGGCGGTGTTGGATTGATTCCTGGAGTTGTTATCGTAGCGCCAATGGTAGAAGCCGAATTTCATGGTGTGTTTTCCATGGGTCCAAGTCACGCTGTCGCTGATCGAATAGCGCGTCTGGGCACCCAGACCGTTGCTGGTCAGCCCCATGGTGATAGGCGAAGCGGTGCCGCCGCTGAAGTTCAGTTGGGGGAACGCGCCCAGGTCCTGCGGCATACCCGTAATGCCGAGTGCCGTGTCCCAGCCCTTTCCCACACTGGTATTGGTGTACGGGTTCACGTACCGGTCCACACCCGCCGTCACGTGGTTGATGAGGCTGGGGCTAAAGATATAGTCATGGTTCACGCGCCAGGTCTGGCTGGTAACGGTTTGCAGTTGGAAACCTTCCAGCACGTCCGGCTCATTGGGCAGTCCCGACACGACGTTGGCGAAATTGCCCCAGCCGTTGGAGTTAATCAGCCGGGGACGCCACTGATTCTCATACGTGACAGAAATCTTCTGTTTGGTGGAAACATTATGGTCGACTTTCGCCGTCGAAGTGAAAGTATTGAAGTAGGGAAATGCTCCGGTCCGGTTGTACCAGTTGTTAGTTGCCCCCAGACGGTCCGGATTCGGCAGTAATGCCGCGATTTTTGAAGAAACCGGGCTAATCCGCGATGTCGGGATAATGTTGCCCGGAAACTGCGTGCGAATAAAGCTGCCGTTGCCGTCGGGCTGGGTACTGTTCGGGTCAAAGATCGGAATCTGTGTGCCGTTTGCAGCCAGGAGACCCGTGAAGTTGCCCGTCCGGAAATCGGGCGTCGGAATGGTCTGCAGTCCTCCTGTGCCTCCCAGGCGGGCATAGTAAAGGCCCTGTCCAAAGAACAGGAAAGTCTTGTTACGCCCGTCGTAGACCTTGGGGATATAAACCGGGCCGCCGAATTGGAACCCACCCTCATTCTGGCGCAGCTTCGTGAGTACCGGACCTTGAAAGAAGTTGCGGGCATTCAATGCATCGTTGCCGAAATAGTCGTAAGCCTTCCCATGGATGGTGTTCGTGCCGGATTTCATCGTGACCGTCGTGAACCAGCTCCCAAAACCGCCATACTCGGCATTAAAGGCGTTGGCGACTACCGTGTACTCCTGCACTTGCTCCACTACAGGGCCATTTTCCAGAACGGCGCCGCGACGCGTGCCCCATTCGCTCGAGGGGGCGCCGTCAATGAACACCTCGGTGCTGCCCTGCACCGCCGAGTTCACGCGGCCGGACCACGATTCCGCCGGTTCCCCGCTGTTGAGCGCGCCATTACTCGAAGTGTCTCCGGGCAGGAAGCGCAGGTTGTCCGTGATGTTGCGCTTCTCGCCGAAGACGATCATCGGCAGATCGTCGATGAATTTGGCCGAGAGATTGCTCGGGTTGCTGGTGGCCGAGACATCTAATAGCGGCGCTTCGCCACTGACGGTAATAGTATCGGTAAGCGCACCCAACTGGAGAGTAAACTCCACATCCAGGTTATTTTGCGCCGACACCAGAATCGGCTCTCGAACGATGGTGCGGAATCCCTCTTTCTGAACAATCACACGGTAGGACCCGACCGGCAGACTGGATGCCAGGTAGTAGCCGACGTCATTGGTCGAGAAATCGAATTTGTTGTTCGTGTCGATATTGACCACCTGAACCTTGGCCGCCGGGACGATCGCTCCATTCGGATCCTTTACCGTTCCTTCGATGCTCCCGCGGTCGGTTTGCGCAAAGAGGACACTCGCTGCCGCCATCAACCACGCGACTGAACCAAGCTTTCCAATACTCATGTCGTTCTCCTTCGTCAGAATTCATGGGGCGCCTGCGCCCAGTAAATGTCGATATCCCTCGGGTCCTGCAAAACGAGCTTCCCCTGGGTCACGACTGCATCCGGCCGTCCCTGGGAAAATGACTTGAATCGAAGGCCCTCGGCGAGGTGCAAATCGTCCACCTCAACCTCCACCGGCTTGGCAGCCGTACTTCGAGTGAGGACCACCAGCACCTGTTCCTCGGGCGAACTTCGCAGATAAATGTACTGGTCTTTGCCGGCGCTCAACTCGACCAGATCTCCCCGCCGGAGAGCCGGATGGTCGAGCCTGAAATGGAGCAGGTTGCGCATCCAATTAAAGACGGTCGCGGCGTCACCGGTTCGACCCTCGGAGAGGAACGCGTTCACCGGATCGCCCGGGAACCCGCCGGGAAAGTCGGCACGAATCGATCGATCCGTCCGGTCGGTTCCGGTCCCCATCGCGATCTCGTCGCCATAATACAAATGGGGAATGCGCCGGGTGGTCAGCACGAATGTCTGGGCCATGAGGAGCTTGGAAACATTGCCCCCAGCCACCGTCAGGAAGCGCGGCTGGTCGTGGTTCCCAACGAAGACCACCAGTTCTTCCGGCCGTTGGTAGAGCGAATCCTGCGCCAGAATGTCCGCCAGGCCAGTCATCGGCGCATCCTGCCCGAAAACCTTCCTGAGCGTGGATTCCAGTGGAAAATCCAAAATCGACTTCAGCTTCGTGTCGACGCCGTATCTCCGGATGCCGCCTTGAAAAAACGACAAGACTGCCGGTGTCGCCGCCGTGATCTCACCGGTGACCACGAAATCCGGATACTGCCGGTCGATCGCGCTCTGCCACTTCTCCCAGAACGGGCGGTCCACATAAGGATATGTGTCCTGCCGGACCCCATCGATTCCGCTCATTCCGATCCACCACAAGGCGTTCTGGATCAGGTAGTCGCTCACCAGGGGATCGGACTGGTTGAAATCCGGAAGGATGCCGGCGAACCACCCGTCGAGGGGTATTTGCCGCCGCTTCGGCCGGGCATACGGGTCTGCCAGAGCGGCGATGTCGAAGTTGTTGCGAAGTTTCGGTTGGCGCGCCAGATCGTGCCACCATGTCGGTGTTGGCGGGTCGGGCACGAAAGGATGGCGCGGACCGCTGTGGTTCGCCACTTGGTCCTGGACCACTTTCAGTCCCAGCCGATGGGCGGCGTCCACCAGGTCGCGAAAGTCCCCCATGGTGCCAAATCGCGGCTCGACGGCGTAGAAATCCACGGCCGAGTATCCGTGGTAACTCGACAATCCCGGCAGCGAGTTCCGGTAGATCGGCGTCATCCAGACGCCGGTAACGCCCAGGTCCTTGAGGTACCCAAGATGGTCGCGGATGCCACGCAGGTCCCCGCCGTGGGTCGCTCCCACTACGGTACGATCGGCTGCGCGGCCGAGATCGGGCGGACTATCGTTGGAGGCATCTCCATTCGCGAACCGGTCGGGCATGATCAGGTAGATCACATCGTCCGGTGAGAATCCCTGAAAACGACCCTTCGGATCGAGCGGAGCGTCTAAAGAAAACGGGAAGGTGCCGGTCCCGCCGGCGCCTTTTACTGCAAAACGGTAAACCCCCGCCTTAGTGGTGGGATCGATCGTGAAATATGCGAAGAGATAATGACCGTTGTCCGAGGTCTTCCGGACCTCGACTCTGAAGCCCTTGGGAGCGGCGACCGCCGCACCGTTTAACTCGCTGCCGGTCAGCAGCACCTGGATGGGGTTCCTGGTGTGGTGCACCCACCAGTTAGGCGGTTCGACTTTCGTGACCGACGGCGCAGCAACAAGCGACGCTTCAACGAGGCAGAGAAGCAGCCATCGGAGGTTGACTGAACCGGCGAGGTTCTCCATACAGGTCACCCAATATTGAAAGACACCCGGCGAGCGAGACCAATCGCACCGGATCACTGGCAAGCATACTCGTTCCCGGCGAATTTACAATCCACCGCCAATCGTTTGTTGTTCAAATCTTATTCATCAGCTAAACCTTTCAAAAAACAAGAGTTAATAGCCCATGACAACAGACCGGAGAGGATTTTTCTAAAAGATTCTCGGTTGTGATACTCTGTTGACGTTCCATGCTCGAACAGATCCCAACCCATTTGGGCAGAATCCGGTTTGGCGTATTTGAAATCGACCCCCGAGCCGGTGAGTTGCGGAAGTGCGGAATCCGCATTAAGGTCCAAAGCCAACCTTTCAAGTTGCTGGCCATCCTCCTTAGCCACGCTGGAGAAATCGTCACCCGGGAGGAGCTTCAGCAGCAGATCTGGGGCGCGGAAACGGTAGTTAACTTCGACCACAGCCTGGGCACAGCGGTCAACAAGGTCCGTGAAGCCCTGGGCGACTCGGCGGAGAACCCTCACTACATCGAAACTCTGGCAAAACGCGGATACCGGTTCATCGCGCCGGTAGAACGGCTCGATCTCCCGGAACCACTCGCGCGTGCAAAGACGGTGGTGGTTACCACACAATCCGAAGTGGGAGAGCCTGTCGCGAAACCGGTCCCCTCCAGGCGGGTTCGCTGGCGAAATGTGGTTGCCGCCGCCGGTGCGATCGTTCTTATCGTCTTCGGTCTTCGCTTCTGGGAAAGCAGGGAAGCGGCGAAGCCGCGACTCCTTCCGTTCACCCAGATCACCTCGTCGGATTCCATTTTCCCCGGCGATATTGGAGTGGAACGATTCCCGGCTCTTCTGACGGACGGTTCGCGGCTATACTTTTCTAAGATCGAGAGCGGCCGGGTCGCCCTGGCCTACTCAGCGATTTCAGGCGGCGACGCCCACGCTCTGGTCACACCACCCGAAATTGGAGCGCCAAGGTTGGCGGATATCTCGCCGGACGGCTCGAATCTGCTGGTTTTCGGTGAGATATTCTCCGAGTTGGAACGAACCATGTGGATCGTCCCGTCTACCGGTGGGGCGGCTCGCAAAATCATCAGCGGACTCGGTCATGACGGCACGTGGATGCCGGATGGAAGCACGGTGCTTTATGCTTCCGGGCGCAATATCCTGATCACTCACAACGACGGTCAGGAGCCTCGGGTTTTAGCCGCGGTTCCGGGGCGGGCATTCTGGCTTCGTTGCGCCCCCGACGGCTCCCGCGTGCGCTTTACGGTTGTTGATTCCGCCACGCGTGCCACTTCATTATGGGAGTTTACCTTCGCGGACAAGAAGCTTCGGCCGCTACTGCAAGGCTGGTCGAACCCAAGTTCGGAATGTTGTGGAAACTGGACGCCGGATGGGAAGTACTTCATCTTCCAGTCGAATCGGGTGGAAGGAAGCAACATTTGGATTCTGCCGGAGAAGAGCTGGCTCGGCGCGCCTTCGCCTTCCCCCTCGCAACTCACCGCGGGTCCGTTGAACTTTATTGGACCGGTGCCGGCCCGCCACGGGAATCAGATCTTCTTTACCGGAGCACACAGGCGCAGCCAACTCCGCCGCTATGATGCCGCCACGCACCAATTCGTCCCGTACTTGCGGGAAATCAGTATGGCGGGCCGGACCGAGTTTTCGCGAGACGGTACCCGGGTAGCGTGGGTCAGCACCAGTGACGGGAGTTTGTGGCAGAGCCGGTTGGATGGGTCACAGCGCCTGCAACTCACCTCCCGTCCCATGCGGGTCTTCATGATGCGATGGTCTCCGGATGCGCGCACCATCGCTTTCATGGGCAAGGAACCGGGCAAGACATGGAAGATTTATTCCATCTCCACCGAGGGCGGCAAACCGCAGATTGTTTCGGATGAGGCCCGCAATCAGGCGGACCCGGACTGGTCTCCGGATGGGAAAACCATCGTCTTTGGCCGGTCGTCGGAGTACATGGCCGAAGATTCAACCCCAAAGGCCATTCAAATGGTGGATCTGACAACCAGGTCGGTGTCGGCTGTGCCAGGTTCGGAGGGGCTCTTCAGCCCGCGATGGTCGCCGGATGGCCGCTCCCTGGTTGCCATGCCACTCGACCAGCGCAAGCTGATGCTCTACGAGATAGCCTCGAAGAAGTGGACGGAGATTGCCAGCGGGAGTTTTAACAACCCCGTCTGGTCTAAAGACAGCAAGTTTATCTACTACCAATCGTACGATGAGGGAAGCCCGATTCGCCGCATGCAGGTCGCCGGCGGCCGTGTCGAAGAAATAGCCGACTTTCGAGATCTGCAGCCTGGTGCGACCGTCGGTTACTGGGGCATTGCGTCCGAGGACGCGCCCATCGTATCGTTCCACTTCCTCACCGCGGACATCTATTCGGTCGAGTGGACGCACCGCTAGACTGCGTGCGGTGGGCTTTCAGTGCTTCGAGCAGTGACGAGGGGAGCGGCCTCAGGCGTGAACTCCGCGGTAACAGCGAAGCCATGGGAAAACTCAGAGAAGTAGCAGGGCCGCATAGCTCTAACTCGATCGGTTTAGGTACATCATTTCCTTATCGAGCAGTTGCGGGTTGTAGCAGGCGTGGAACACCCACGGTCCGAGTTGGCCCCAGTTGTTGACGGCGGTCACCCACCGCTTCGCAGCCGTGTGCTTGGCTTTATCCTGATCGTCCTCGAAGCCCTTGATCTCCAGCACCACCGTCATGCCGTTCGCCAGCCGCACCAGGAAGTCCGGCTCGTACGAGTGGTCGATGTCCATGTACTCGTACGGGATCAGCACGCCGAGATGATCGTTCCTGGCGAAGAAGGAGACCGCCTCGCTCGATTCCAACTTGAAGCTCGCGCTCGCCTCCCATGACAGGTTGTCCATCACGACCTGATCGATGTGGCTTTTGAAGGTCGCGTGGCACGGGCGCGTCGTTTTGAAGTCCACGTCCGTCGTGGTGCCGATGGGTTTGTAGCGGTTCAGGATCGGCATGAGCGGCGGTTCGCCTTCGCTCTCGTCCGGAACGATGCCGTCGCGCAGGCGCTCCACCATGCGCTTCACATATTTCTCCAGGCCCAACTCGCACTCGTTGGCACCGTTGAAATTCACCTTGCGCCGCACGTACTCGTCCACATACCGGAAAACCTGTGGGAACAACTGGTGGCGGGACTGGAACCGCAGCACGCGCCGCCGCTTGTCCGTGGCGGCGCCCGCGCCCACCGTCAACTCATCCACGATCAGCCGGGTGATCTGGAACTCAATCGTCTGTAGATGCGTGTCGGCGTAATACTCCGCGCGGTCCTGCTGCATGAACTGGAACGGCGCGCTATGCGACGCGGGACTGCCCTCCTGGTACCCCACCGTGGGGCGCACGAACGTGGCCGTCGGCTCCCGGTTGGGTTCGATCACCAACGGGTCGAGTTCGCTCACGTTGCAGCGAATCAGGTTCTTGCGAAGAGCGAACGCATAGCCCTCCACCACCGGGAACCGGATCTCCATCGCCTTGCGCTCCGGAAGCGCGCGCACGTGGTTCTTGGGCTTGTCCTCGGGTGCAGGCCCCTTCGTCGCGCGCCCTTTGAACGGGATCACGCTGAACGGAATACCGTACACGTCCACGTACTCTTCGGTGAGCAGGCCGGTCTTGGGGTCAGGCACGTAATCCATACGGCGAAGCCCACGGCCCACCACCTGCTCGCAGAGCAACTGGCTCCCGAACGCGCGCACGCCCATGACCTGCGTGACGTTGTTCGCGTCCCAGCCCTCGGTGAGCATCGAGACGGACACCACGCAGCGCACGTGCTCACCAGGCTCGCCGCGCTTGCCCACCGTCGCCACCACCTGCCGCAATTCCTCGGCGGCATCCTGCTTCTTTTTCTTCGGGTCGTCGCTCTCGGCCTCCGCGAGCAGCTTCGTGTCGATGCGGATGGTGCGCTTCTCTGTCGGCGTGTTGGAAAAAAGCTCGGGGAAGATCGCGCCCTGCCCGTAGATCACGTTCTTTTTGCGCTTCGCCCCCTTCGCCTTCTTCGGCGCGGCGTTCGCGCCAGCATCAACGTCGCCGTTCTCCTCCTCGCCCAGCACCTCGGCCACTTCCGCTTCGGTGACCACGTCTTCTTCGATCTCGCCGGAAATCTTGCGGTAGAACACCGCAGCCACATCCGTGTCGTTGCAGACCAGGATCATCACCGGCGGCACGTGTTCCTGCCCCGGAGTGGCCGCCTGGATCTGCTCGTAGCGTTCCTTCCACTGCGATGCGATCTGCTGGAGCGCGCCTTCCGCTTCCCGGTACACTACGTCGGGTTTGGGCCGTCCACCCTTTCCTGGCAGACGCTCGGCGGGTCCCAGGTTCTCGGTGATGGCCTTCCAGAGTTTGAAGTATTTGGGATCGGGACGGCCCGTCGTATCCTGCACCGGCAGGCGCGGGATTTTCACGATGCCCGATTCGATGGCGTCCACCAGCCCGAAATCGGTGACGATCCACGGGAATGGTCTGCCCTCCGGATATCCGCTGCCGTGGATGTGGAACGGCGTGGCCGACATGTCGACGCAGACGGAGATCCCCACCTGCTTCGCTGGGTCCGGCGTGCAGTTGTTGATCCGGTCCAGCCCATCCAGCCAGATGCGGGCCTCCTCGCGTTCCTCGTCGGCTTCCTTTTTCTCGGCCCCGGTCAGATCTTCCGGCTCCGGCGCGGGACGCCAGCAGTGGTGTCCCTCATCGTTCAGCACCATGATCGGGAGCCGTTCGTAAAGATCTTCCAGCACCCGGCGCGCGAACGTGTCGGGCGTCTCCGGCCCTTTGTTCACCACGGCGTAAGCCTTGCCGTTCTCCACGTGCTCTGACTCCGGCGCGAAACGATGCCAGTTTGTCACCAGCACCTTGCCCGCCTGGAGCAGCGGGCGATACTTCACCGGCACGATGTCGAACTGTTCGTAGTAATTGTCCGCGCGCTCCGGCCGCAACACCTGCAACCGCTCCTTCACCGTCAGGTTCGGGCAGCAGATCAGCACTCCGTTCGGGTAGAACGTGCTCGCGTCGTTCTGCCCCCGGTTGCAGAACGCCCACGAGATCAGCATGGACATGACGACGGTCTTGCCGCTCCCGGTCGCCATCTTCGCCGCCATGCGCCGGAGCGGCACGATGCCGTCTTCTGAGGATGGGTCGATCAGGCGTGGGAAGAACTCCTGGCCGGCGAAACTGAACGATGGACGTTCTCCAGCGAGCAGCAGGGCAAGATCGCTGTCGCTCAGTGCCGGCTTGAACGGCAAGCGCTTCGTCTTCCAGATGCGGAATTCGAACAGGTAGAGGATGGTCTCCACCGCTTCCCGCTGGCAGAAGAACAACCGCCGCGCCCGATCCGGGCGTGCCCAGTGCCGCAGCAGGTCGCGCGTGACCGGGGACCGATCCCAAGCCTTGTAATCCTTCTCGCGCAGCCTTCGCACATCCTCGCGCAGAAGGTTCACCAGCGGTAGGTCGTCCCGCTCCTCTTCCGCCAACAGGCTCATCTGCTGGCTGCCGGTGCGCTCCGTCTTGTACCAATAGCTGGCGTCGCGGCGGATTCCCGCGCGACTTGCCGCTCCCGACTCTTTGTCGTAGATCCAGTGGTCCTGGGGTTCGTCGTAGGGGTTGCAGATGATAGGGTTCTCGACGGGCTGGATCGGCAATTCCCCCTGTCCCGCCGTCGCGCCATTCGTACCCTTCCTGGCCATCCTATTTACCCTCCGGAACGACCGGGTGGACCCGCATGACTTCGTTACCGCGAGGATCGATGACCTTCACAGCGGCGCACTTGTGCTTGCCAGCCGGGAACGGTAGCGATACCGTACCGGAGAATGCTTCGAACCGATCCGGATCCACCACGCCGCTGAGCGCTTTGCTCAGTTTCTCCCACGCGCTCGAGTCGGGAAAGAACGCTTGCGTTATGCAGAAGGTACGCCCGTCGTAATCGCCGTCCACGAACCACGCCGCCACTTTGGTGGCGCCCGTGTCCACGATGGCATTCGTCACCGGGTCATAAACGTCGACGCCTTCCATCTTCAGGCGATACATGCCGTCGCCATCCGGACCATCGAGCGTAGTACGCGGGCGCCCGAATACCGTGAACAACTGGTTCCCTGGCTGCTCCTTCAGCAGGCCGTTCATGCCGGGGTTCACATCGGGGCGGATGTGGGCGAGGTGCATGCGGAGGCGCGGATGACCTTCGTCGATCACCGCTTGCGCGGGGCCGTCGAAACTGAACCCGGCGAAGACCAGATCCTCATAGCGGCGCGCGGCGGGCCGGATCACCTCTTCGATCATCTTTGCGGTGATGGGGCCGTATTGCGGGCCGAAGACCACGCCGACAGTAGTGTGCCCTGTCGGGTCTTCGTCGGTCTCACCCACGTTGACCCATCTGCCCTCCGCGTGGATGCCAGCCGAACTCCCGCTGGCGTAGATCGGGTCAAGGCGCGTGAACTTCAGGTGCTTGTTGTCTGGGAAGCGGACGCCGTCCATCTTGAGCAGGTCCACCATCTTGGCGAGGTAAGCTTCGACGTTCTGCGCGGACTCGCCCACCTGGACTTCCCGAATCACGAACGTCTCGCCCAGATCGTCCGGTTCACCCGCGAACTGTCCCGTGTTGACCTCGATGGCGTCCCCCAGCGACATCTCAGGCGGTTGAACGGCCTCAACGCTAAACGGCCCGCTGACGCGCGTGATCTTCCGGTCCACCTCCGGCTGGTCCACAAGTTCTTCCTGCTCGGCGCTGGCGGCGATGCAGGCGTTCACGGCATCCATCCTGGCGCGCCAAGCAGCGCGATATTCCTCGACGGCCTTCTTCAGGTCCCCGGGGTAGTCCGGATCGGTGTCGAATGGGACTTCCCAATGCCGCCAGGCGTTGCCTTTCGAAGTCAGATCCCAGCGGCGGCGGTCTGCATCCGTAATGGCCTTCTTGCCTTGCAGCTTTTGCTTCAACGCGAGTTTAGTACGGAGGTCCTTCCGCAACTTGTCTGATACGTGCTCCAGTGCAGCGTTCACGGCGGCGAGTTTCGCTTCGAGGAGGGTGTGGATCTCATACTGGACATTGACATTCAAGGCCCGCGGACACGGTGAAAG
>JARLGM010000181.1 GCA_031292755.1 Candidatus Sulfopaludibacter sp. | reverse complement strand
ATCTCGCCGGCGACGTAAAAATCGCTGAACGGTTTGCCGTTGATTTCGATGGCAACTTTCTCAGGGCCCGGCGTGATCTTCACCTGGGCGGCAGCGGGCAGGGCCAGCACTAGGGCCGCAAGAGCGGAAGTGACGAGCTTCATACCGCTCCATTTTAACGCTAACCCGGCCTATTGGACCTGAACTACCGTTTCCCCGTGCTGCTGCGTTCCCGTGGCAATGTCCTTGGCGATCACGCTCACACGATACGAACCGGGAACGAGGGAAAACGTGCGGGAGTACGAGTCGATGGTCCCTTCGGCCTCTAGCGCGAAGTTCGCCACCGGCCTGCCGGCCATGGTCATCACTCGCAGGGTCGCCTGGTTTTTTCCGTGGCTCAACATGGGCACCGTCACGGTAACCACGCGGGCCTGCACCTCGGTGGTTTGGGCCAGGTTGCCGACATAAGTCTGCGGCGCGGGCGTCACATTCACCGTGATGGCGAGGTTGTTCTGCGCCTGCAGCAAGGCGTCCTTTTCCGTGGGGTCCATGGTCAGGTGATACTCGCCGTTCTTCGCCGTATCCACGAATTCCATGATCACGTTGTTTCCCATTCCCTCGATGAATCGGTAGCGCCACTGCTGGAACGGATAGGTCGTGGTCGCCGTTCCGTCCGGCGTCACATATTTTCCGCCCGCGGAGTGGTCTTCGATCTCGTCCGGCGGGCCGTAGATGATGTAGATGCGGCCGCGGTCGGTCTTCCATCCTGGTATGGCGGAAGCGAAATGTTCATTGGCATACGCGATGCGGCGGTAATGCTCTTGCTTGTATTCGTTTTCGATGGTGCCGGGCGTGGGGTCGCGGCGCACCCAGAACTGCTCGATGAACTGCTCGCGCTCTTCGTCGGTTTGCAGCTTTTTAAAAGCGGCGCGTTCCTCGTCGGTGATGATGTACGTTACGTCCTCATTGAGCCATTTGAGGTAAGGAGTTACGAGTTCCTGACGCAGCACTTTCTGCTGAGCACGCAACTGACGCGGCGTGAGCGGCCGGGCCACCGGCGGCGTTTCGACCTGCGGCGACGCCGGGGGAGGCGTCTGCGATTGCCAGGCGGCGAACGCCAGGGTCGCGGTGGCGGCCAGGACTGCGGCAGAGAGAAGAGGCGCCGCCATGCGCGGGCCTTCGGGTTGCTGCATCAGGCGGTGAACACGTTTCATGAGATTGCCTCCGGTGGCGGCCAGTGCGGGTTCCCGCACGGTGCCGCGGCTCAATTCCAGCCGGGCCAGCGTCACGGCGTAGCCGCGCGCATCGCCCTGCAAGTCTACGACGACGTCATCGCAGCAATGTTCGCGTTCGCTGCGCATCAGGCTGCCCACCCACCACACGGCCGGATGGTAGAACAACAGCCCTGCCACCAGGGTCTGCATCCCGTTGACCAGGTAATCGTACCGGCGGATATGCGCCAGTTCGTGGATCAGGATGGCTTCCACCTGATCGCTGGAGAGGCCGGTGAGCAGGCCCAGGGGCAGCAGAATCACCGGACGGAAATAGCCGATCACCACGGGGACATCGGTGAGGCACGATTCCAGCAGCGTGATGGTGCGGCGCAGGCCCAACTGCGCGGCCAGGCTTCGCAGGCGCTCCTGCCATTCCAGCGGCGCAGGGATGGTGCCCCGGATCTTCAACCGGGTGGCGGCCATCCAGGCGACCAGGCTGTACAGATAGAAGAGCGACACGCCACCCAGCCAGGCAGGCACGAACCAGCGCGGGGGAGCGGGTTCCGGCGGGGTTGGGATGGCGCCGTGGCCACGGGCGGGCAGCGGCGTCAAGCGGAGCGCCGCGCGCGGACCCACGGGCAATTTCGAGGACGCAGTGTTGGCAGGCCAGCAGACTGCCAGGGTGACTCCGAACGCCAGCACCATCGCCACCATGGCGCCGCACGCCAATGCGTAACGCACGCGCGCGGCGCGGCAAAGCCCCAGGCCCACGGCCAGCAGCAGCGCGATGGCCGCTCCCTGCCACAGAAAGTGAACCAGCGCCCACGCCAGAGCCCGCGCCGCGGGACTCGTCATCCAATCTTGTAAGCCGGTCATTTGCTCCCCCTCTCGTACTCATCCAGAAACCGGCGCAACTCCGCCAGTTCCTGTTTCGATGCCCGGCGCGAGGACAGCGCGCCGAGCAACAACCCTTTCGCGGACCCGTTAAAGGCCCGCTGCAACAGATGGCCCGCCAGTTGCTGTTGCGTCCACTCGCGCGGCTGCGCGGCTTCGTAAATGTGGGCGCGCTGTTTTTCATCGCGGCGCACCAGGCGCTTTTCCGACATGATCTGAAGCATCTTCAGGACGGTGGTGTATTGCGTGGGCTTGCGCTGCGCGATGGCCTCGTGCACATCGCGCACGGTGCTGGCGCCGCGCTCCCACAGAACGTTCAGAATTTCGAGTTCCGCGTCGGTGGGACGCGGCGGATCAGGTTGGCTGGCAGGCATCTACGAAGACCTTACTACGAAGTCATTCGTTGTGTCAAGCCTAAATAATTACTCGTGGCGCAACGCGCGCAACGGCTCGATGGCGGCGGCGCGGCGGGCGGGCAGGCTGGTGGCGATGCCGGTGACGATGGCGAGGCACAGCATACCGGCGAGAAGAGTCGGGATGTCCGTGGGCGAGACTCCGAACAGCCAGGTGCGCAGGAAGCGCGTGAGCAGGAGCGCGCCGGCGGCGCCGGCGGCGAGTCCCGCGCCCAGCAGCAGGGCCTGCTCACGGAGGATGCGGCGCATGACGTGGCCCGGGGTGGCGCCGAGCGCCATGCGAATGCCGATCTCCGCCGTGCGGCGGCTCACCGAGTAGGCCGCCACGCCGTAGATTCCCACGGCGCATATCAGGATGCCCAGTGCGCCGAAGGCGACAGAGAGCGAGGTGAGCAGGCGCTCATAGAGCAGCCGGCGATCGATCAATTCAGTAAACGTCCGGATGGTGGTTTCGACGCCGCCAAGCAGTCTGGCGATGGGGCGGATTAGCGCCTGCGGATCGGTGTAGGTCCACACTTCCAGGTTGAGGCTCCAGCCTTCCGTGGACGCCCTTTGCAGCAGAGGCAGATAGACGGTGGGCGGAGCGTTCTGGCGGAAGTCGCGATACTTCGCGTCCTCCACCACCCCGGCAACGGTGAGGATAGCGGCCTTGTCCGTCTCGTGAAACGGCTTGCCGAGAGGGTTTTGCCCGGGCCAATACCGGCGAGCGAAGGACTCATTGACGACGGCGATGTGCGGGCTGGCTGCGTCGTCTTTCTCGGTGAGATCGCGGCCCATGATGAGGCGCGTTCCCATGGTGCGGAAGAAATCGGGCATCACCAGGTTCACATAGGCGTGACCGGAGGTGGCGCCGGCGGCAAAATCGCGCTGCCAACTGGTGCCTCCCATGGGAATGACTACCGAAGCGCTGGCGGAGCGCACGCCCGGCAGGGCACGAATCTGATCGAGCAGCGTGCGGGTATAGCGGACCCGCGCGGCGTCCTCGTAAAGGGCACGACCGGAGGCATCGGGACTGAGAAGAACCAGGTGATCGCGGCGGAAGCCCGCGGGGAAGGTGCGCAGATCGTAGAGGCTCCGCGCCAGCAGAGTTGCGCCCACCAGCAGGGTGAAGGAAAGGGCGATCTGCCCGCAGAGCACCACGCGGGTGAAGGAACTCCGCGCGGTGACGGAATGCGACGACGGGCGGGCGGTGGCGCGCAGAGAGGGGATCAGTCCGAACAGCGCCAGGGTCAACAGGGCGGCTCCGCCGGCAAAGGCGACGAGGCGCAGATCGGGCGCGGTATCCAGATAGATATCCTGCCCGCCGCTGTGCAGGAACCGCAGCAGGCCGCCGACGCAGAACCGGTAGACCGCGATGCCGGCGAGCAATCCGGCGGCGGCCAACAGGGCACTTTCGGTGAGCAATTGCCGCACCAGACGCCCGCGCGCCGCGCCGATTGCGACGCGGATGGCCAATTCCCGTTGGCGGGCCTGCGCCCGGGCCATGAGCAGGTTGGCGACGTTGGAGCAGGAGATCAGCAGAATCAGGGCGGTGATGGCGAGCAGGACATATAAAGGTTGTGTGAAGCGGGTGCGCAGGAAGGAAATGCCGGTAGAGCCGGGAAGGAGCGCCACGCGGTCGGCGAAGTATTCGGCCCGGTAGTGCTGCGGCAGGTCGGGGGACATGGTGGCCTGCCGGACATTTTGCCAAATCACCTTGAGGCCGGCTTCGGCGGAGGCGGCGGTGACACCCGGCGCCAGCCGTCCCATGATGCTCAGCCAGTAGCAATTTTGGCAGTCGAGCATGGTGGACTGCGGATTCAGGGCGAGCCTGGCGGCGAAGGGCAAGGTGACATCCGGATCTGCGCCAGTCTCGACGCCGAAGAAGCTGGGCGGCGTGACACCGGCGACGGTAAAGGGCACCGAATCGATGCGCACGGTGCGGCCGGCGATGGCCGGATCGCCCTGGAAGACGCTCTGCCAGAGACGGTAGCTGATGACGGCGCTGGTGGCGGACGGAGAGCCGCGCAGGTTGTCGGCCGGTTCCAGCAGACGCCCGGCGGCGGGCCGCACACGCAGGATGCGGAAGTAGTCGCCGGAGACGAATTGCGTCTGGACGGTGCGCTCGCTGTGGCCATAAGCAAAGCGATTGCTGCTGCCGGAATAGCCGAACAGGTCCACCGCCGCCGCGGCGGAACCGCGCAGCCCGGCGAGCTGGGGATAGGTGAAACTGCTGTCGAGATCTGCGCCGGCGCCGTGGTTCAGCACCACCAGACGCTCGGGCTCCGGCACCGGGAGCGCTTTGAACATCAGAGAATTCAGCAGCGAGAACATGGCGGTAGTTGCGCCCAGACCGAGGGCAAGGGACACAACGACCGCCAGCGCGATCCCGGGATTTCGGACGAGCAGACGCAAGCCGAAACGCACGTCACTCCACATAGGCACAACTCCTAAGTTGGCAGTTTCTTTAGGTAAGGAACGCTGGCTCGCATGAGGTCCAGGTTCATTTCGACGAAGTAATTGCGGACGCCTCCGGTTTTGGCGGCGGCGAAGAGCTGTTTCCAGTCGATGACGCCCTGGCCTACGGCGACCTGCTTCTTCTCGGCGGAGGACCAATCCGCCACGTGGATGGAGAGGAAGCGGCCGGGGTATTTTTTGAAATAGGTGGCGGCCTGGAAGCCGAGGCTGACGACCGACGTCTGAAATTGCATCTTCACCATTTTGGGATCGAAGGTGCGCATCAGCGCGTCGTAGACCAGGGTACGATCGATTTCCTGAAACTCGCCATCGTGATTGTGATAGCCCAACTGGAGGCCGGCGGTTTGGATGCGCTGGCCGATCTCGTTGAGTTGGGAAGCGGCGCGGGTCCAATCCTCCATGGGAGCGGTTTTTGCGATGCCAAAGGTGGAGAGCACCATCTGGGTGAGCCCCAACTCTTTAGCGAAGGCGATGCGGTCGTCCAGGTTTTCCTTGAGCTCCTTGAAGCCGTAGTGGCAGCTCGGGCAATGCAGGCCGGCGTCTTCGATATGCTTGCGCATTTCGGCGGCTTTCATGCCCACCAGAGGGCCGTAGCCCGACGTGGCATAGCCCGGCGGCGAGCACATTTCGATGGTCTGGAAGCCGGCGGCGGCAAGTTCCTTCAAGGTGCCATCGAAATCCTTGCCGATGCTATCGCGGACGGGATAGGTTTGGCATCCAATCGGCAGTCCCAACGGACCGGCAATGGCACGGGCCGCGGCGGCGGCGGCCACGGCTCCAGCCAGAAATTCACGGCGGTTCATACGGTCTCGGGCTCCCACCCCTTGCGGTAGTCGCGGGAAAGATACTGATTGGCCTCGGAAACGTTGGTGATTTTGCGGCTCTCGGCGTCGTACATCAGGCGCTTGCGCGTGCGGAGGGCGACGGCGTAGAGGTTCACGGCTTCGGTGATAGGCCACGCGTTGAGGAAATTGCCAGGCGATTGGGCTCCGCCTTTGCAGGCCTGGAGCCACTGTTTCAGCCCACCGGTGAGTTCCTGAGTCTGGCCTCCGCCGCGCGGGGGCGGCGCGACTTTTCCGCGCATGCGGCTTTCGGGGATGAGGCGCGGGCTATCGACGTGGAATCCGGCGAGGATTTTGCCTTTGTCGCCGACGAACATCATGCCTTCGAGCGGCAGTTCCTGATGGTCCTGTTCCAATTCCTCGGGCGTGGTTGGGTGCATGCCGCCTTCGTACCAGATCAACTCGATGGGCGGCCTTTGCCCACGCGCGGGGTATTTAAAGCGGACCACGCCGGCGGTGGGGAACGAGAAATCGTTTTTGATGGTGGTAGAGACGCTTTCGTTGAAGGCGCAATGGTGGCTGAACATGGGCTCGACGCTGGTGGGTCCGGAAAGCTCCAGAGCGTTGAAGACGGTCCACAGGCTGTAGTGGCCCATATCGGCCATGGAGCCGCCGCCGAAATCGTACCAGCCGCGGAAGACCATGTGGGTGTAGTGGGGATGATAGGGGCGCTGGGCTTCGGGTCCGAGCCAGAGGTCCCAATTGAAGCCCTGGGGCACGGGCGGCGTATCGGTGGGGATGGTGGCGTACTGCGGCCAGACGGGGCGGTTGGTCCAGTTATGGACCTCGCGCAACGTGCCGATTTCGCCTTGGTTAATCCAGGCCATCACGGGTTCCATATTGCCGTTGGAGTCCCACGGCATGAAGTGGGTGGCCACGCCTTTGGCGCGGGCGGTATCGATGACCAAGCGGGCTTCGTTGAGGCGATTGGCGATCGGTTTATGGACGATGGTGTGCTTGCCGCGTCTCATGGCAGCCATGGCGATGACGCCGTGGAGGTGGTCGGGCGTCATGATTTTGACGGCGTCCACGTCCTTTTCCTTTTCGAAGAGTTCGCGGAAATCGGCGTAGGCGGCACAGGACTTGTTGCCGTAGGCGGTATCGACGATGTCTTTGGCGCAATCGCGGCCGCCGGGAATGGTGCCCTCGCCGCCGGCCCACCAATCGGGCTTGCCGAGAGTGCGGCGGACGGAGTTGAGGATGCCGTTGGCGGACCAGTCGCGATATCCGCTGGCGTGCTGGTTGGGGTCGCAGACGGCGACGATCTGCAATTCCGGCACGGAGAGAAGAGGGAGCATCTCGCGCAGACCCTCGGTGCCAACGCCGATGTGGGCCAGGGTGACCTTATCGCTGGGGGCTACGAAGCCCGGGCCTCCCAATACGCGTCTGGGGAGAATGGTGAACGCAGCCACACCGGCTGCCGTTCCCAGAAACTTTCGTCGGTCCTGATCAGACATGTTTCTTGCCTCGGGAGCATGATATCCGAAATCGCCTCCCAGCGGGTGGCGGGGCGTTAACTAAAGGGAACATTTCATACCGGGTTAGCGGCGGGACAGAATCGTAGTCTGGTCCCGGCTCGCTCGTTTTCGCCTGCTCATGAAGAGAATCCGCCAGCTCGATATGCTTCGCGCCGTCGCAGTCCTGCTGGTGATTGGATGCCATCTGACATGGGACCCGCTGTGGGCGCGGGTGGGATGGACGGGTGTGGACCTGTTTTTCTGCCTGAGCGGCTTCCTGGTTTCGGGACTGCTTTTCCGGGACTACAAAGCGACCGGCGAACTGCACTGGCGGCGGTTCATTATCCGGCGCGGCTTCAAGATTTACCCGGCCTATTATGTTCTGATTTTCGGGACGGTGATTTTCTACTGGATTGCCGGCACGCCGATTCAGTGGCAGCACCTGTGGCCCGACCTGTTTTTCGTGCAGGACTACCGGGAGGGGACGTGGGGCCACCTGTGGTCGCTGGGGATTGAAGAGCAGTTCTATTTTCTGCTGCCGTTGTGCCTGTGGGTGATGGCGCGACAGTGGCCGCGGGAGCCGTTCCGGCGTCTGCCGTGGTTCTGCGGTCTGGTGGCACTGGCGTGCATGGCGATGCGGGCGATTCAGTTTTACGCGGTCCAGCCGTTCCATCATTTCCACCACCTGCGGCCCTTCCATCTGCGCTTCGACGCACTGTTTTTCGGAGTGCTGCTGAGCTATTGGAACGAGTTCCGGCCGGACCTGCTGAAGGGCGCGATGCAACGGCGCGGGCGCTATGTGCTGGCGGTGAGCGTGGTGTGCGTTCTGCCTCCGCTGCTGTTCGAACAACAGGCGGCGTTCCTGTACATCTTCGGGTTGACTCTGCTGTACGCGGGCTTCGGCGGCATCCTGCTGTACACGCTGTGGCACGTGAGCGGCGAAGGAGTGGCGGTGCGGTGGCTGAGCGGCATCGGGCGGTCGTCTTACAGCATTTATCTGTGGCACCTGCCGATTGCGTGGTTCGCCTTTTCGGTGATGCAGGGGCGCTGGCACTGGAACCGGAACGTGGTGTTCTGGACGTACGTGGCGGCGAGCCTGGCGGTGGGGATAGGGATGGCCAACGCCATCGAGTACCCGGTGCTGCGGATGCGGGAGCGATGGTTTCCGGATGGTCAGGCCTCTTCCAGCAAGCGCACCAGGGCGCAGAGCGTTTCATTCACGGGCGTGGGGATTCCGGCTTCCGCGCCGCGCCGGGCGACATAGCCGTTGAGCGATTCGATCTCCGTGGCCTTGCCGCGGGCGATGTCCTGGGCGGTGGAGGAAGTGGCCGCGCTCATGGCGTCGCCGAGTTGGCGCGCGGCTTCGACCATTTCTTCTTCGGAGAGTTCGACGCCATCGGCGCGGGCGACCGCAACGCTTTCCGCGATGGCCCGGCGCATGAGATCGCGAATGCGCGGACTGCGCACCATGGCTCCGTATGGGGCGCGTCCCAGGGCGGAGATGGCGTTATAGGCGCAGTTCAGGACCATTTTCCGCCACAACTCGGTTTCGATGGCGGGCGAGAGGCGGCAGGGGATTCCGGCGGATTCGAACAGGGCAGCGAGGGCACGGGCCGATTGCGGCAGCACCAGGTCTCCGCGGCCGGAATGCCTGACGTGGCCGGGTCCGGCCATGGCCGCGGCGACGTAGACGACCGCGGGGATGGCTTCGATGCCGGAGGCGGTGCGGATGCGGCGGACATTGTCTACACCGTTCTGCATGCTGACGACGGCGGCGCCGGGCGCGAGGAGCGGACGGATGTCGCGGGCGGTGGTTTCGGTATCGAGAGTCTTGACGCAGAGGAGCACGGTTTGCGCGTCGCGGACGCCTTCGATGCCGGCGGTGGCGGCGACGGGAATGTGTTGATTAACGCGCAGGCCTTCGAGGAACAGGCCGTGGCCGGCGATCGCATCGACGTGGGCGGGGCGGCCAATGAGGGTGACGGGGACCCGCGCGAGCGCAAGTATCCCTCCGAAATAACAGCCCACGGCTCCTGCGCCGACTACCGCTACGCGGTTCTGGTCCATATTTCGATGTTACGCGGCGCGGCAGGGGTTAGGGTTGGGGGAATAGTTTTAGTTCAGGCGGCCCTCCGGGTGGGTCTGCGGACCGCTTCGAGGCGGCGGCGGTGGGCGGCGAGACGCGCGATTTGGGCGGATGAATAAACAAAATTCGGGGGGAAGGCCTCGGGAGGAAACTCGTATGTTTCTCCCAAGATAGCGGCCTGTTCGACGATTTCCTGGAGGGCCGCGCGGCGGTGTTCCTGGAGTTGAAGCAGAAGCGCTGTGTTCTTTTCGATGCGGCGCTGGATGCGGCTTTCGTAGAGGGAGAGCAGGTTGAGATCCTTTTTCTGCTCGCCCCAGACGCGGCCCATGGCGAGGGCGACATCGACTTGCTCATTGCCGGATTGGGCGTCGTCGGGTTGGTTGAGGCCGCGGACGACGACAGCGCTTTCCATGGCGCAGGCGCGCTTCATGCGCCAACGATCGTCGGCGATCTGCTGGGCGAGATCGATTTCCATGCCGCCAACGGGGGCAAAGTACTGGTGAATGCCCTGGCAGTGATCTTTGTAGGGTTGTTCATCGGACGGCGCGATGACGAGGACATGGCCTGTGAGGCCATGGCGATAGGCATTGAAGGCGCGCTTGTCGCGTGGCTTGGGTTCTACGGGATTCTGTTCTGGAGACATAGTGTCCCCCCTTTCACTTCCAGGAGTAACATGGCGACTTAGGGAGATTTGTGTAAGTTGCTGGCGGGATTGAGTAAGTGCGGTGTGACTGAAAACGATATGGGCCGCGACTGAACGCGGATTTCATTTAGTCAACGGAGCGCGGCTAGTTTTTGGGAGATTTCGGCGCAGAAGGCTCTTAGTTGGGGGACCAGGGATTTGGCGCGGGCTACGTCCATGCGAAAGACCGGGCCGGAGATGCTGAGGGCGGCGGCGACGCGGCCGTCCGGGGTGAGGATGGGGGCGCCGATGCAGCGGCCTTCGATCTCGTTTTCCTGATTGTCCATGGCCCATCCCTGTTTGCGGACGCGATTGATTTCTTCGATGACGGCGGGCTTGCCGGTGAGAGTCTGGTCAGTCAAGCGGGGGAGGCCCTTCATGCGAATCAGGCGGAGGAATTCCTTTTCGGGCAGACCGGCGAGAAAGATTTTGCCGAGGGCGGTGGAATGGAGATGGCGGCGGTTTCCGATTTTGGAAGACATGCGGACGGCTTGCGGGCTTTCGACGGTGTTGATGACGACGACTTCGCCGGCGTCCAGAATGCCGAGGTTGACGGTCTCTTTGGTGGCATCGACGACGAGTTCCATGATGGGCTGGGCGACGCGATTGAGGATTTGCTCCACCGATTCGCTGCGTTGCAGATCGAACAACTTCCTGGCCATGCGGTAGCTGCCATCGGGGGCGCGGTCGAGATAGCCGCGGCCTTCGAGCGTGGTGAGGATGCGGTACACGGTGGCTTTGGGCAGTTCCACCTGGCGGGAGAGTTCCGCCAATTTGAAGCCGGACTCGCGGGATTTGATGGTTTCCAGAATATCGAGAGTCTTGTGAAGAACGCGGACTCCGCCTGTGTCTGCCGTTGTACCGGTGGTCATCTTGTTTCACATTGTAGTACACAGCGGTTCAGATTTTGCTCATTTCGGTATTGACAGTCCGCTTGTAACGCAATAGACTCAGGGACGGAATGTGGTACAAAGCATTTCACATTGTGAACTGGAGCGATCGATGAGCAGCGCCGCTTACCGGCTGAGCGAAGAAGATTGCGTGAGGCGCGGGACGCACCGCGCAAAGGGCCGGACCTGTTGGCTGGCTCCGGGCAACGGCGCGGTCCGGCGCCTGCACTATGGCCGCATCATCCTGACCGGCGGGGAGGAAGCGGTGGCATTTTCCACCGGGGGGCGGGAGACGGGCCTGATCTGCCTGCGCGGCAAGGCGGAGGTGGAGGTGGACGGGCAGCGCTTCGCGGCAGTTCCGTACGACGCCGTGTATGCGCCGCGCGGAAGCGAAGTGCGGGTGACGCCCGGGGCGGAAGGGTGCGACTTTGCCGAGATTGCGGCTCCAGTGGAGGGCACGTATCCGGTGCAGTTCGTTTCCTTCGCGAAGGTGCGCGAGAATCCCGCGCTGCATTTTCAGGCGGGCAGCGCGAACAACACGCGCGATCTGAATATCGTGATCGGTAAGAATGTGGAGGCGGGGCGGATTCTGGCGGGCGTGACGTTCAGCGAACCGGGCAACTGGACGAGCTGGCCTCCGCACGAACACGGGGCCACGCTGGAAGAGGCGTACGTCTACATCAATATGCCCGCGCCGGCGTGGGGCATCCAACTGGTGTACACCAATCCGCAGGATCCGGAGCTGGCGGTGATCGTGCGCGAGGGCGATTGCGTGGCGATGCCGGAAGGGTATCACCCCAACGTAGCGGCGCCGGGGAGCAGCATTGGTTTCCTGTGGATCATGGCGGCGCACCGGGAAGTGGCGGACCGGGAATTCGGCGTGGTGAACGTGCAGCCGGAATACGCGCAGGGCGGTTCGGGGCTGGAAGCGTCACGCGGGGGAAAATAGCGATGCGGCATTGGCGCGTCAGGCCCACGCCGGCTTGCGCGGCACTTGTGTTGTTGACGGCGGCGGCTGCCGGGGCGGAGTCGCACATCAAGGTTCTGAAGCTGGCGGTGACCAACCCCGGAGGGGAAGCGCGGCGGGCGCAGAACGTGGTGGTGGCGGTGAGCGCGCTGAAAGCGATCGCCAAAGACTTCACCGCGGGGACCGCGATTGTGACCACCAGCGACGCGGCCACGCTGGCGGAGGACGCGGCGGTGTGGGAAGCGACGGAACTGCCTTCGCAGGCGGACGATTTGGACGGCGACGGCAAATGGGACGAACTGGCCTTCCAGATCGACCTGAAGCCGCACCAGACGCGCATCGTGACGCTGGCTTACGGCGATGCTCCCACAATACAGCGGCTGCGTTCGATTTATCCCAAGCGGACCGATGCCAAATTCGCGGTGCATTACGAAGGGCCGGGCTGGGAATCGGAAGAGACGGCGTGGCGGATCTACTTCGACAAACGCAATGCCATCGATCTGTTCGGCAAGCGACGGCCGGGGCTGTACCTGGAGCTGTTCGCCTCGCCGGAGTACGTGTATCACCAGGAGAGCCCCTTCGGGAGGGATATCTACGGCATCGGTAAGGCCATTGGGGTGGCCGGGATTGACGCGCTGGTGGATGGCAAAGTGACTCCGGTGGCGGAGGTCAGCGACAGGAAGTGGCGGGTGATTGCGGTGGGACCGGTCCGCGCCATGCTGGAGTTGGACTACACGGGGTGGAAGATCGGCACGCGCACGGTGGACCTGGAGAGCCGCATTACGCAATGGGCCGGCGAGCACGGGTTCGAACATCGCGTGACGGTGAAGAACGGCGAGGGCATCGCGTTCGTCACTGGTGTTCCGATTAAGCCTGGCATGGAAAATCTGGATGCGGCGATTGCGCCAGCGGGCGTGGTGGCGACGTGGGGGCGGCAGGTGGTGCTCTCCGGGACCAAGGCGCAGCTCACGGATCTGCCGGACGAGAACCTGGGCGTGGGCGTGCTGACGCCACGCGAGGAAGCGGGCGCGGTGAGCGCGGACGAATCCAACCGGCTGCTGGGGCTGCGACTGCGCAACGGCGTGGCGCATCTGTACGGCGCGGCGATGTGGGACCAGGAAAATACGGAACGGCTGGTGGTGAAGGATGCAAAACCGGCCGGCCGTCTGCATGACGGGACGCTTTCGCTGCCGGCCGCGCCGCCCAAGCGCGACAGCTTCGTGGCGTATCTGAAGGCGGTGAGCGGGCGGCTGGAGGCTCCAGTAAAAGTGGAGATGCTTTCGCCGGCGGCGGCGCCGGTGAGCGCGCCCGCCGATACGCTACACGAGGTTGGGGCGAAGCGAAGTTACGGCGAAGCGATCGCGCTGATGGAGCAGGCGGCGGCGCGCACGGCGGCGCAGTTCGAGCCCCTGGTGAAGCAAGCCGCGCCGGGCACGGTGAGCAAATACCAGGGCACGGGCTTCTTCACGGACGGCAACGGCGCGACGGGAGTGTGGACTCCCGGCAAAGGTTATTTCTGGACCGGCGGATTCTGGCCCGGGGAATTGTGGAAGCTGTATGGCCACACGCAGGATATCCGCTACAGACAATGGGCAGAGTTGTGGACCTCGCGGATCATGGGAATGCAGGACCAGCAGAACCACGATACCGGCTTCCTGAATCTGTACTCTGCGGTGCTGGGCTACGAGGCGACCAAGGATCCGAAGTATCGAGCGGAAGGGCTGCGCGCGGCGGCCCGGTTGAAGCAACTCTACAACCCGGTGACGAACCTGGTGGCGAGTTGGGGTGTGAACGGCGACGACACCATTATCGACACGATGATGAATCTACAGATCTGGTGGTGGGCCGCGAAGGAGACGGGCGACGCGGTGTGGCTGGACCTGGGTCACAAGCACGCGGTGCGGTCGGCGGAGTGGCTGGTGCGGCCGGATGGATCGGTGGCGCAATCGGTACACTACAATCCGGGCGATAACCGGCAGACGTTCACGTCGAGCAATAAGACGCTGGAGTTTGCAAACGATACGCGGGCGGGGCAGGTGGTATTCACGCATACGCACCAGGGGTTGTCCGCGGATTCGGCGTGGTCGCGGGGGCAGGCGTGGGCGGTGTACGGCTTTGCCGAGGCGGCGAAGGCGACGCATGACGACGGGTTGCTGGCGGTGGCGGAAAAGACCGCGCGCTACGCGCTGGATCATCTGCCGGCCGACGGGGTGCCCTGGTATGATTTTTGCGACGAGGGCGTATTCTTCCGGAATCGCGACAGTTCGGCGGCGGCGATTCTGGCGGGCGGCTTGCTGCGGCTTTCC
>JARLGM010000180.1 GCA_031292755.1 Candidatus Sulfopaludibacter sp. | reverse complement strand
GGCGCAGGCCGTGAATGCCGCGGAGCGCGAAACGGTAGGGACAGCGCGCGAACTGCTGCAGGACGGAGGGCGACCAGGCGCGCTGCGAAAGCCGCCAGGGCTGCAAAGCGTCGCTGCCGATCTCTTCGACGATCAAACCGTCAGCGGCCTTCCAGGGCTTGTGCCAGCGGGTCCAGCGCGCGCGCAGAGACTGCACCGAACGGCCGGGAAGATGCTTCAAATACTGACCGGATCCCTTGGTGCGCGGCGCCAGGGTGGCGAGGTCGAACTCGGCGTCATCGATGGCATCGGCCGGATTGTGCGGAGCCGGCCATCCGATGCGCGGCTGCGTCAAGGAGCGGGCGCGCAGTTCAAATTCGCGCACGCTCATTTCGCGCCCCCCGGCTGCGCGGTGCGCCTCGAAGGCGTAGAACGAAGGCACACGCTCGCGTCCGGTCAGCAGGTCCAGCCGCGAGAAGGAAAGAGTCAGGCGCCCGGTGGCGCTGGCCGCCGCGATGCGCAGCAACTCGGTATCTTCGGCGCGCAGTTCGATTGCGAGTTCGCGGCGCTGCGCGTGGAGCAGCAGCGGGTCTTCGGCAGGAGGGCGAGGAAACAGGCCTTCGTTCACGCCCGGGACGAAGACGCGCTGGAATGACAGGCCGCGCGCCTCTTCCAGCGAGCCCACCCAGACCTTGCCGAAGCGCGATTCTTTGGACGCGGACGCCAGTGAATCCAGGCGCGGCCCCAACACCAGCAGAACTTCGCCCAGCGAAACCGGGCCGATGTCCGACATGGGCTCGAGTTCTTCCAAGAGTTCGAGCACACGAGCGGGATCGCGGAGCGCGAATTCCGCCAGTCCGGACAGGGCGGCAATCCATTCGCCCCACAATGCGTGCGCAGGCAATTCCGCCAGGCGGGCGACAATGGGCAGCGCCAGGCGCGTGAGATTCTCCACGGCTTCGATACGCCGCGCCACGAGCGCGCGCGCTTGGTCATCCTCTTCCGTGGCGTAGCGGCGGTGCAGTTCCTCGCGCAATCCGGCAAGGCGCGTCTCCCAACGGTTCAGCCCGCCGATCACTGCGGCATCCACCAGCAGGCGCTCCCAATATGCGGGCGTGGCGGGCTGATCCTCATCGGGCGCCTGGCCGAGCGAGAGATACTCGGCGAACCGCGAGGCGGAGAGGCCCTCGGAAGCGCAATGCAGCAGGGCCAGCAGGCTGCGGCCGGCGGGATCGGGCCGGCGCGTGGCGAGCGTGCAGAGCGATGGAATTCCGGCGCGCCGCAGGGCTTCCAGAATGAGGGGCTGGTGACGCTCCGGAGAGCGCAGCAGAATCGCCATCTGGTCGAAGGGCACACCTCCGGCCGCCGCGGCGTGGATGGCGCGGGCGATCTCCACGCATTCCAGCGCTTCGCCGGACGTGGACAGGATGACGACGCTGCCATCTTCCTGCCGCGGCGGGACCGCGCCGGCGGAGAAGAGGTATCGCTGTAAGGAATCGAGAGACGATGCGGGTTCCGCGCCCTCGGGATCGAGGTGCAGATCGAGCGCCACGCGCGCCGCGCTCATCACGTTGGCCAGCAATTCGCGCTCCAGGCGGGTGCGCGGCGCGAGATCCAGCGCGACGACGGCCGTTTGGCGGAGGCTGTTGTAGCCGGCGGAGTAGGCATCGCGCGCCAGGTCGACGCGCGCGGCGTGATCGGCTAGACGGCGCTCGGCAAGCTCGCGCGAGTAGGCGTCCAGCAGGAGTGCCAGGTCGGCGCCGGATTCGCCGCAGCCGCGCAGACGCCCGGAGGCAACGGCATTGAGGCGCAGTTCCTCGAAGGTCGCGGTGAGGGCGCGCGGAAAACCGGGAAAGTCCGCGACGGGTTTGAGATAGGTGAGGGCATTGCACCGCAAGGCTTCGGCGGTGACGCGGGCGGCCAGCGCCTCCCGCACAAAGCGTCCCACCGGGACCAGGCTGCGGCGATTCAGTTCGGCGGCGGACAGTTCCAGGACGAACTCGCGGAACGCCAGGCGGCGGACGCCGAACAGTGCGGCGCCACACGCTTCCAGCGCTACCTCGTCGGCCGCGGCCCGCAGCGGCGCCAGCACCAGCACGAAACCTTCGGCGGAGAATCGGGAAACGAACTCCACGGCGCGGCGGCGCAAATCGGCGTATCGATGCATGGGCCTGAAGATCCAAGGCTACCAGAAAGACCTGCCCCTACCACTATTGAGTAACGACGCTGTAGCCATATAAATCCCTCGGCCCGATGCGAAAATGGAGCATGGCTTCTTTTCCTCCCAGCACCCTGGACGCCCGCACTCAGGCGTTCCCGCATCTTTCGCCGGAGCAGATCGAACGGATCCGCGCCTGTGGCCACGTGAGAACTGTCCGGCGCGACGATATCCTTTTTGAACCCGGCGATACCGCGGTGCCGTTCTTCGTGCTGCTTTCGGGAAAAATGGAAATCGTGCAACCCGGCCTCGACGGCGAACGCGCCGTGGTGACGCACAGTCCCGGCCAGTTCACCGGCGAGATCACCATGATCTCCGGTCAGCGCTGCCTGGTGCGCGGCCGGGTGACGGAGCCCGGCGAGTTCCTCGAACTCAGCGCGGAGGCGTTGCGCTCGCTGGTAAGCAAGGACGCGGAACTGAGCGAGATCCTGATGCGCGCCTTCATCCTGCGCCGGCTGGCACTCATCAACGCCGGTTACGGGAATGCCGTGCTGATGGGCTCGCGGCACTCCGCGCAGACCCTGGAACTGCGCGAGTTTCTGAGCCGCAACGGGTACCCGTACACCTACATCGATCTGGATACCGACCAGACCTCGCAGGCGCTGCTGGATCGCTTCAACGTCAGCCTGTGCGACGTGCCGGTGGTAATCTGCCACGGGCGCAATGTGCTGCGCAACCCGACGATTCAGGAGCTGGCGAATTGCCTGGGCTTCAACGCCAGCATCGACGGAAAGCAGGTGCGCGACGTAATCATTGTGGGCGCGGGTCCGGCCGGTCTGGCGGCGGCGGTTTATGCGGCCTCCGAAGGTCTGGACGTTTTGATGATCGAAACGCACGCACCCGGCGGGCAGGCGGGATCGAGTTCGAAGATTGAGAATTACCTGGGCTTCCCGACGGGAATCTCCGGAATGGAACTGGCCGCGCGGGCCACCACCCAGGCGCAGAAGTTCGGCGCCAGTATGATGATTGCCCGCAGCGTGGTGCGGCTGAACTGCGGAAAGCGGCCGTATGAGGTAGTGCTCGACGGCGGAGAAGGTCTGGCCGCCCGCGCCATCGTGATCGCGACCGGCGCGCAATACAACAAGCCGCAACTGGAGAATCTGGAAAAGTTCGAAGGCGAGGGGATCTACTACGGCGCCACGTACATTGAATCGCAGTTGTGCGGGAGCGATGAGGTGGCCGTGGTGGGCGGCGGAAATTCGGCGGGCCAGGCCGCCGCTTTCCTGTCGCAAAGCGCGAAGAAGTTACATATGCTGGTGCGGAAGAGCGAACTCGCCAGCACCATGTCGCGCTATCTGATCCAGCGGCTGACGGAAAATCCGAAAATCGAAATGCACTACAACACCGAGATTATCGGGTTGGAGGGCGGGGAACACCTCGAGCGCGTCACGTGGCGCGACAAAAAGTCGGGTGAGGTTTCCACGCACGAGATCCCGCACCTGTTTATCATGACGGGGGCCTCGCCGCGCACCGAATGGCTCCGCGGTTGCCTGGCCATGGACGAGAAGGGCTTCATTCTGACCGGGCGAGATCTGGATAACGGCGCGCTCCCGGACGACGCGCCGCGATGGCCCCTGTCGCGCGGCCCCTTTATGCTGGAAACCAGTCTCCCCGGCGTGTTCGCGGTGGGAGATGCCCGCGCGGGCAACGTGAAGCGCGTGGCATCCGCCGTCGGCGAAGGCGCGATCAGCATTCACCTGGTGCATCGGGCACTGGCGGAGATTTAGGCTCTTATTCGGTCCGGCTCCCCGACAACGTATACAAGTTGGCCTACGGGGGCCTTCGAGAAATCGGTGTTGGTGACGGCTGCACGAGGGTTCCCTGGTGAAACACGATCTTCCAGCCGTCCGGTGTGTGCTGCCAGATGGTGGACCGGCGCGTCTTGCGGGCGCCGTCCTGTAGAAGCGTGTAGGTGAGCAGGTAGACGTTCGGCGCCAATTCACGGCACGCGAAATCCGTCGTCTCCCAGACTTCGGCGGCGGGCTGCCGCTGCCGCTCTTCCAGGGTGTCCAGCACGAATTCGCGGCTGTACCGGCAACCGGAAGCGCCGACTTCCCAGAAGTCCGGCGCCGTCATGCATTCGAAATCGGCACGCGTGGTACCGAACTCGGGGCGGTGGAAAATGGGTTCGCGGCTCGCGAGTTCGGCGAGAATCTCGGGCAGTTCCATGGATCGCCCTACTTCACCTTCATCACAAACAGGGTCTGATCGTCGAACGCTACGGTGGAGAATTTGTCGAGCTCGGCGAAGATGGCGGAGATCATGTCGTCGGCGGTGGACTGGCAATGCTGGCGGACCAGTTGCGCCAGGCGGCCGCGTCCGAATTCGGTGCCGGCTGGATTGAGGTGATCGGTGATGCCGTCGGAATAGAGCACCAGAGTATCGCCGGGCTCGGCCTGAAACGGCACCTCTTCGTATTCCCGGCTCTCCAGCAGGCCGATCGGCACACCTTCCACCCGCAGTTTGATGATGTCGGTGCCGCGGCAGATCATGGGCGGGATGGCGCCCGCGTTGGCCGTCACGAACAGGCGCGTCGCGGGATCCCACAGCAGCACGCAGAGCGTGACGTAGCGCGCCTCCACTTTGCGCTCGATCAGGGCATCGTTCAGCGCCTTCATCAGCTCGGCGGGATGGCGGCGGCGCGGCGCCAGCGTGCGCAGCAGTCCGTTCATCAGGCCGCCATAGAGGGCCGCGGCGGCGCCTTTGCCGGACACGTCGCCGAACGCGATTACGGTCTGCCCGTCGGCGTGCTCGAAGATATCGTAGATGTCGCCCGAAATCTCGCGCGCGGGGCGCAGGCGCACGGCGGCATCCATGCCTTCGATCTCGGGGCGCGCGTCCGGAAGCAGCACGCGCTGCAACTCGCGGGCGGCCTTCAAATCCTCTTCCATGCGCTTTTCGCGCGCCGCGATTTCCTGATACAGGCGCGCGTTTTCCACGCTGCTGGCCACCTGCGAAGCCAGCAGGGCCAAGGTGCGGACATGATCGTCGGTGAAGTAGCCGACGGCTTCGCTCTCCAGGTCCATCACGCCAATCACGCGATCCTGCACCACCAGCGGCACGGCAACCTCCGACCGGATGTCGGGATGCGAGGCTATGTAGCGCGGGTCCTTGGTGGTATCGTGCACGCGCACTACTTCGCGGGAGGCCGCGGCGGCGCCGGTGATGCCTTTGCCGAGTGGAACGTTGTCGATATTCACGCGCTGATCGTAGCGAATGCTGAACAAGTGGCGCAGCGCCTTGGCATCGTGGTCGATGGAAAGGATGCTGAAGGCATCGTAGTTGATGACGCTGCGAACCGTGCTGGCGATCTTACCGAGCAGTTCGTTCAGATCCAGGATGGACGAAAACTCGCGGGAAATGTTGGCCAGGGTCTTGAGCGTGCGGTTCTGCCGGTCCACCCGCAGGTACAGGCGGGCGTTATCGATGGCGATGGCCACGCGCGCGGCCACCAGGCGCAACAAGGCGCGATCATATTCGTTGTACGCATTGACGCGGACCGATTGCAGGTCGATCACGCCCACCAGTTTGCCCCGCGCCGTCATGGGAACGGCCAGTTCCGTGCGGACCGCATCCACGGTATTGAGGTAGCGGGGATCGTTGCGCACATCGCCCACCAGCACCGGCTCGCGGCGCTCGGCGGCGGCTCCCGTGACGCCTTCCCCAAGCGCGATGGAGAGCGTGCGGATGACCTCTTCGCGGTGGCCCACACCGTATCGGATGCGCAGATCGTGCCGCCGCTCGCTGTAGAGCAGGATGGCGAACAGATCGTACGGAAGCACGCGCTGAACGATCTCGGCGACGTTGGCCAGAAGCTGGTTCAGGTCCAGAGTCTGGCTGGTGGCCGCCGACACTTCCAGCAGGAAATCCAGAAGTTCGCTGCGTTCGCGAAAGCGGACCGCGCCTTTTCGCGGAACCGCTTGCATACCTTTTACCAGGTCAGGCAGCGGTAGCCTCGACAATCTTTACGCTGGCGCTGGCGCCGATACGCGTGGCGCCGGCCGCGGTCATCGTCTGCAAATCCTGCAGCGTGCGGATCCCGCCGGACGCCTTCACGCCGATGTCCGGACCCACTACGCTGCGCATCAGAGCGACGTCGTGCGCCGTCGCGCCGGAGGTGCTGAAGCCGGTGGATGTCTTGACGAAGTCCGCGCCCGCCAGTTTGCAAAGGGTGCAGGCGGCGGCCTTCTGGTTGTCGTCCAGGAGCGCCGTTTCCAGAATCACCTTGACGATGGCGCGAGCGGCGTGCGACACCTTCACCACTTCCCGGATATCCAGCTTTACGGCTTCGTGATCGCCGGAGCGCAGGGCGCCCACATTGATCACCATATCGATTTCCTGCGCCCCGGCGCGCAGGGCCGCGGCGGCTTCCGCCACCTTCGCTTCCGTGCTGGTGGCGCCCAGGGGAAAGCCGATCACGGTGCAGACCTTGACCCCGGAGCCGGACAGTTCCGCCGCCACCAGCGGCACCCAATACGGATTCACGCAGACGCTGGCGAAGCAATACTGGCGGGCCTCGCGGCACACCTTGATCACGTCCGCGCGGGTGGCGTCGGGCTTCAGAATAGTGTGATCGATCAGGGCGGCGATGGCCGGATCGATCTTCGTCAGGTTCTCGCTGGCCGACACACGGCAGGCTCCCGCGGCGATAATCTCCCTGGTGTTGCGCGCGCAGGTTTGCGGGCAACGCTGGATGCAGCCGGGGCAGATCTGGTCGGGCAGGTTGAGACCTTCGCCCTGTTTAGCGGGCGGAGTGGGCCGGGCGCGGCCGACGCGCGCCAGAATCTCTTCGCCGATTTGAGCGACCAGAAGGTCCAGTTCCGATGGAGTCACGAGGAGGCCTTTTTCAGGTACTGCTGCTCGATATCGATGATCTTTTGCACCCGCGCCTGGTGGCGCCCCCCGGCAAAAGGCGTGGCCAGCCAGGTGCGCAACACCTCTTCCGCCTGGCTCTCGGTCAACAACCTGGCGCCTAACGTAAGTACATTTGAATCATTGTGTTCCCGGCTGTTTCGTGCGGATGCCTTATCATAGCACAGGGCCGCGCGAATGCCCGGAACCTTATTGGCCGCCATGCTGGAACCGATGCCCGCGCCATCGATCACCACCCCGCGGCGCGCCGTGCCTTCGGTGACCAGCAACGCCACCTTGAGCGCGATATCGGGATAGTCCACGGCCTTTTCGTCGTAGGCGCCGACGTCGCGCGGGGAAAGGCCGAGACCTTCCAGGACCGGCTTGAGCGTTTCTTTCAGGCGGAAGCCACCGTGATCCGCGCCGATGGCGACGGTCTGTTCCGGCGGAGCCAGGGCCGTGAGCTGATCCTCCGGCAATTCCACAATGCGTACGCCGCGCGCTTGCGCCACTTCCCGCGCCGAGGCCGTCACAATTGTTCCAATGGGCACACGGATTTCGCCGCCGGCGGGCACATCCTGCGCAGTAATCACCCGTTTCATGAATCCAATCCCGCAGTACAATTCGTAAGGACCATTGTAATGAAACGACACCTGTCGCTGCCTCTTTTTCTAGCCGGCGGGATGCTCTGGGCCCATCCCATGGGTAACTTCAGCGTCAGCCACTACAGCCGCATCGAGGTCACCGGCACCGGCGCAAACATTCGCTACGTGCTGGACCTGGCCGAGATCCCCACCTTCGAATTGCTGCAACAGTGGAAGCTGGACGCGGGCAGTTCGCAGGACGCGCTGGACCGTGCGGCCGCCGTACAGGCCCGCAAGTGGAGCCGGAACCTGAAAATCATGGCGGACGGGCGACCGCAGAAACCGGAACTGGAACATGCCGCGGCGGCGCTGGACAAAGGCGCGGGCGGCATGAGCATTCTGCGGGTGACGGCCGACCTGCGCGTGGCGTGCGCACCGGGAAAGCTGACCTACGAGGACGGAAATTTTCCCGATCGCGCGGGCTGGAAAGAGATCGTCGTCGCAGCCGGGGATGGCGCCGAACTGGAAGCGGCTTCACCCGCGGGCGCGGATTGCAGCAAGGAGTTGAAGGCGTACCCGCAGGATCCTCTGGCGGCGCCTCCGCAGGATTTGAAAGGCTCCGCGGTCTGGCGCGGAACAGCGGCGCCCCTGGTGAGTGAGGCGGCTCCCGTTCCCGCCGCGCCGGCGCCGTCCACTGCCGTGACGCAGCCCGGCCAGACGGGCGCGGGCATGGTGGTCAAGGGCGACTTTCTATCGCGCCTGCTGCACCAGGGAGATATTGGCTGGGGCATGATGCTGGCCGGCATGGTGGTGGCGTTCGGACTTGGCGCTATTCATGCGCTGTCTCCCGGGCATGGCAAGACGATCGTGGCGGCATACCTGGTGGGTGCGCGCGGAACGGCCCGTCATGCGGCCTTCCTGGGCGCCATGGTGACGTTCACCCATACCATCAGCGTTTTCTTCCTGGGATTCGTCACGCTGTTCCTTTCGCGCTACGTGCTGCCGGAGAAAATTTATCCCGTGCTGGGGGCCATCTCGGGCCTGTCGATTGTCTGGATCGGAGCCATGCTTTTCTTCCAGCGAATGCGCGCCGCCAAGGGCAAAGGGCACACGGACCATCATCATCACCATCACGGCGACGGAGGCCTGGTGCACGATCATGGCGACGGCCACGTACACAGCCATGTGCCGGAAGGGGAAATCAGTTTGGGCAGCCTGGTGGCACTGGGCGCGAGCGGCGGGCTGGTGCCCTGTCCTTCGGCGCTGGTGCTGCTGTTGAGTTCGGTGGCGCTGGGGCGCGTGGCGCTCGGCCTGACCCTGCTGGTGGCGTTCAGTCTGGGACTCGCCGTGGTGCTGATGGGGATCGGGATGATGGTGCTATACGCCAAACACCTCCTGCCGGATAGCCAGCGCAGCGCGACGAACCTGGCTTTCCGCTATCTGCCGGTAGCGTCGGCAGCGGTGATTGTCTGCGCCGGCGTGCTGATGACCGGCGTGGCGCTGGGAGTGATCCGGCCGTTCGCGGGGATATAAGAAGAGGCTTCCTGTCAGAAAATTGAGGGGTGCGGAATTATGCCGTTGTTATTCATGAGGACCCGGAAGGGGGCTTTTGGGGCGAGGTTCCGGCCCTTCCGGGCTGCTATTCTCAGGGCGAAACGGTAGATGAGCTAAAGTACAACATCCGCGAGGCCATCGCCGGAGTACTCAGGTCCTGAAGGAGCAGGGGCGGGAGCCGGATTCCAACATTCAGATTTTCGACGTGGCGGTTTGAAATCGGTCACCGGGCCGGAAATGTCCCGGCTGATTGAGGCAAAAGGTTGGTCACTGAAGCGGCATAAATGGGAGCCACCATATCTATTCCAAGCCCGGCGAACTCAAAGTAATCTCGATTCCCGTGCATGGGAGCAGAGTCCTCAAACCAGGGCTTGCACTTCGAATCGCGCGCGATTCCGGCGTCATCAAGTGAGTAACCCGCCCATCTCGTCTCACTCCTCTCGGAGCGATGCCAGGGGGTCGACTCGCGCGGCCTTTCTGGCCGGAATGTAGCAGGCCAGCAAGGAGACGGTGGCGAGTGCGGCGGCCACTGCTCCATACATTCCCGGATCGCCCGGCGAGATGCCGTAGAGTAAGCTGCCGAATGCCCTTGCCGCGGCGGCACTGAGGGCCAGTCCGACCACCAGGCCGGCGCCCGTGAGAAGCAGTCCTTCCCGTAAGACGGCATGGAGCACCTGGCCCGGAGTGGCTCCCAACGCTACGCGGATTCCGAATTCGCGGCGGCGGCGGGCGGTGTAGAAGGCGATCACGGCATAAAGGCCGAGACTGGCCAGCAGCAATGCTCCCGCGGCGGAGATTCCCACAAAATTGGCGAACGTGTGGACCGGCAAGGTGAACTCTTCGAATTCCGTTTGCAGGGTGCGGACGGAAAACACCGGCACGCGGCTATCCACCTCATTCAGAGCGGCACGGACAGCCGGAATCTCACCGGTGTAGCGCGCGTGGAAGGTGTAGCTGCCGGGTGTACCGTGAAGCGACTCGAAGAGGAAGATATAGTTGCGCCGGTCTTCCGGGGCGAGTCCGGAAAAATCGCCGTTCCTGCCGACGGCGTTGAAAGCGGCATCGGGCACCACACCAATGACTTGCAGGGGCGCCACCGGATTCGCCATGGTGACGGTGCGGCCCACAGCGGACTGGCCCGGCCAGAGAGCCTGGGCCAGTTTGCGATTGACGATGGCGACCGCGCCGCGGCCGGCGAGATCGGCGGCGGAAAAGTCGCGGCCGGCCAGAATGGGGACACGCAGCGTGTGAAGATAATCGGGGCCGGCGTACGTGCCGTCGCTGGGGACGGAATCGACGGGAACGTCCATAAAGCCATGGCTGTGCGGCGGGGCGGCGACCGCCCAGGACGCGCCGGAGACTCCCGGCAAGGCCAGCAGGCGCTCGCGCATTCGCTCCAGCAGGGCCAGGTTTTGCGCCCGGCTCCCGGTGGCAACCCGGGTATCGACGCCGGCCAGCAATACGTGATCGCGCGTGAATCCCAGGTCGGCCCGTTCCATCAGTTTGGTGGATCGCCAGGCGAAACTGCCGCTGGTCACCAGCAGAACGCACATCGCCAGTTGCGCCACCACCAGAAGGTTGGCGATGCGCGAGCGGCCGGGCGCTACACTGTGCTCGCCGCCGCGCAGCCAGGGCAGCAGGTCCTGACCCCAGGCGCGCACGGCGGGCGCCAGCGTGAAAATCATGGTGCTGAGAATCGCCAGCGCCACCGCGTAGATTGCCACGCTCCAGTCGGGTGCGAAATCCGGCACAAATCGGCCTCCGGATTCCAGCGGCGGACCGAGTTTAGCGATAGCGGCGCAAGCCCACGCTCCGAAAATCATGGCCGCTCCGGCAGCCGCGAGCGAGAGAATCAAACCCTCTGTCAACAGAATGCGCAGTATCCGCCAACGGGAAGCGCCGATGGATTGGCGCACCGCCATTTCGCGCTGCCGCGTGACGGCGCGGGACAGCATGAGATTGGCCACGTTGGCACACACCATGAGTAGAGTGAGCATCGCCACCCCCATCAGGATGGCCATGAACAGGCGATTTTGCGCGCCGGATACCGGCCCGAAACGGGTCGCGGAGTAGGGCTCCA
The DNA here is from genome assembly GCA_031292755.1 of Candidatus Sulfopaludibacter sp. Classification (GTDB taxonomy): domain Bacteria; phylum Acidobacteriota; class Terriglobia; order Bryobacterales; family Bryobacteraceae; genus Sulfopaludibacter. The sequence goes on along the minus strand of JARLGM010000180.1, from coordinate 3,056 downwards.
GCAGCATGGTGCGGTCGCGATTCACTTCGGGGTACGCTTCGGCGAGCCGCGCCGCAATGGCGGCGAACTCGGCCCGGGCGTCGGACAGGGAAGAGCCGGGCGCCAGGCGGCCCACCATACCCAGGCGGCCGTCGCCGCGATTCGTCAGTTCCCCCTCCATGCCTGCCAGGCGCGCGTAGGCTTCCAGCGGGACCGCGACTTCCAGATTGGGAGCGAACATCGAGCCGGCAAATTGCGGAGGACCCACGCCGACCACGGTGGCGGCGTGGCTGTTGAGGGTGATCGGCCGGCCGATCACGTCCGCGTCGCCACCGAACTGGTTCTGCCAGACCTGATAGGTGATGACAGCCGCCAGCGGAGCCGCGCCGCTCGCTTCGTCCGCGGTGAAGCCTCGGCCGCGCACCAGGCGCACGCCCAGAGTATCGAAGTAATGCCGGGTAACCATCATGCCGCGCAATTCGTAGGTTCCGCCCGCGAGGCCGGCGGTAAAGCGTTCGCCCCGGAAGGCCAACAGGCCGCTCATGGTGCGGGTCGCCGCGGCGTAATCCCGGAAATTGGGGTAGCTGAAGGAGCCCGGATCATCCGGCCGGTTCCGGTACGCCGGAGCGAAAGTGACCAGGCCGCTCGCGTGCACACCGGGCGCGGGCTTGCTGAGGACCGCATGAACCAGGGAGTACACCGCGGTGTTCCCACCGATGCCGACCGCGATTAACGCAATAGCCGCGGCGCTGAATCCTGGCGATTTCGTCAGGATGCGCGCGCCGTAGCGGAGGTCGCCAAGCAGTTGCTCGATTGCCGTGCGCAGGTGGAAAGGCTCGCCAGGCGCGGGCAGGTAAGCGGGCTCCAGTATGGAGAGCGGCCTGGAAGACGGAATTTCCCCAAGCGGATCCTGATACTGCTCGGGCGGAGGATACACCGTGTCGCGCCGCAGATCCAGCGCGTGGATGTCGGCCACGGGCACTTCTTCGAACAATAGTTGATTGGCAGGCGACGCGGCGAATTCATTGGTGCGGCGGCGTGCCCAGACGGCAGCCGCGAGCAGTACGCTCAACAGCACGGCATATCGCGGAAAGCTCTGCATCGCCCAGAATTCCAGGTGCACGCCCTGAGCGGCCACAAAAAGAAATCCGATGCCCCAGGTTCCCAGCCGGACGTTCAGGTTGGCTTTGCCCGGCAGGTACGAACACGCGAAGGGAATCTTGCGGAAGCGGTATAGCGACATTTCTACCAGCAGGATTCCGAGCACCACCAATAGCAAGACGTGCTCCACCGCTCCCCATGCCGGCCAAATGGTGAAGAACACCGCTGCCGCCGCCAGCCACACGGGGATTGCTGCCACAGTATAGAGCGATTTCCGCACCGCATGGAAATACGCCTCGGGACTGTGTACCGCGGTGAGGCGGAAAATCCAGTTGGCGCCCAGCGCGATGGGCATGGCAAACACGGCGCGCGCGCCGATCGCGGCGAAGAACAGCGCGATCATGCTGGCGGCCAGGAACGATCCGTTGGGCCGGTTCCACGGGGCCGCCACCTGCATAGCCTCGAACGACGACGGTCCGTAAATCAGATCGCGCGTGTATGCCAGGCCGATGGCCAGGGCAATGCCGGCATAGGCCGCCAGGATCAGGCGGTGCTGCCGGCTGCGCGCCATGCTGCGAACGGTGAACAGCACTACGGCACGTTCGATGCGGGCGGGGAGCACTCGCACGGCCAGCCAACTGAGGATGCGCGTGGCGGGGCGCGAGCGATCGGCGGGTGCGATATCGGGTTGCTCCACGATGCGGCGCAGGTTGCGCCGGTAGGCCAGGCTGAACGCCGCCGCCGCGATTGCAAACACCACCGGCAGGCTCCACAGCCCGCGTGCGGCCAAGGCGGCGAACTGTGGCGTGGCGCCGCCATTCAGTTGCTGGAACAATCCGAAGAACCAGAACGAGGGCATCCACGAGAGCCATGGATGCGCCGCCAGCGCGGCAAAAGGGGGCTTCAGAAACCAGACCCCCAGAATCACGAAAAACGACGCCAGTTGCAGGAAGCTGGAGGCGCGTAGAAACAGCCGGTAGCGGAGCACTTGCGAGGCCACGGCCTGCAGCGCCAGTAGTGCGCCCGAAACCAGGAGCCCGGCCAGCAACTGGGTCAGCCACCACGCGCCCAATGTTCGCCATCCGCCCCACAAAAACGGAAACGAGAAGCCGGTGAAGCTGTTGACCGCCGCCACGCTGATGCCGAGCGCCGTGCCGATGGCCGCTACCTTCGCAAGGAAGATGGTTCGCACGCGCACGGGTAAAAGGCCGAGCACCAGGCAATCGCGCCGGTCGGGCAGTACGGTATTCCAGGCCAGCACCCCGAAGAGGCCGGCGATCGCCATCGTGCTGGCGATCAGGAATTCCTGCTCGCTCCAGGCGGCCACCAGAAGCTGGCGGTGCGGCAGTGTGGATTGAACGTAGCGCGGCACGCTGGCCACCGCATAAGTGAAACTGGCGGCGGCCAGCATGGCGGCGAACTGCGCCAGCAGCCGCTGGACGTCGCCGCCCGTTGAGAGGATTTCCAGGTCCACCAGGCGGGTAAGGAAATCGCGATAGAGCACCCGAAACTGGCGGCGCGCTTCCGGCATGTCAGGCCTCCATCAACTGCACCAGGCCGCGCGTGATGGCCGCGGTGTCCTGCTCGATGGCAAGCTGGCCGATCAGGTCGCGGAGCACCAGCGCGGAGTTCACGTCCAGGCCGGAGAAGATGTCCCGCGCGATAATACTGACATATTTCACCGCCGGAATTCCTGAATAGAATTTGGAAACCGACCGCAGCTCGAGCATGGTTCTCCTCCCTGGAAGCTTGGACTGCAACGCGAGGCCTGAAGTTCCCGCGTGGGGTGGGATCTCACCACGGAGCATTGAACCGGGCGGGCCCGGTTTCGTGGATGAAGAAACAAGGGGCGAGCGGCGGTGGTATCGTGCAAATATCCGACTGGCGAAAAATAAAGCCGATCGTACAATGGTGCTGACAAGCCCGTCACGGAGCATGGCTTCCAGTTTCGCGGTTTGGTGAATGGTGGTGGCCTT
>JARLGM010000017.1 GCA_031292755.1 Candidatus Sulfopaludibacter sp. | reverse complement strand
TTCTCCTTTCCGTTGTGGCTGCGTCGGCCCAAATTTCGATGGATCCTATTGAAGGTCCGCGGGCGGTTGCGGCCGAAACCGTATTCCAGCGCGCCGCCACGGCACTCGTCATGAAATGCGGATTCAGGCCTATCGCTCCAGCCCTAAATTTCAGCCTGCAGCACGATGCAGGCTACAGCCTGACGTTCCCCATGGATCCGATCTACGGACCCAGCCACGGGCTGAGTCTCTTGCTGCGCCTCCAGCCGGAAGCCGCCAATGGAAAACCGCTGTATCTGGCGAGCCGCTACGATCTTCCCGGAAGCGGCGATTCCGGAGCGGAGGCGACGCTCCGGGCACGATTCGGATTGTCTGCCGGCAGATGGCGCGTCGAAACACTCGCCATCGACGATGACGGCAAAGCATGTGGTGCGGATTGGCGCGCCGAGGTAAAAGCAGACCCGACTCCCGTTGCCACCAAACCGCAACAGCGGCTGCACCGCCTCACTATCTTCGTCGATTCGCAACCGATCCACATTACACCCGGCCTGTTCCCGCCGTCCGACCTGGCGATGTTGACGGGCTCGCTCGCTGCCCTGCTGCGGTTCATCCCGGCTGAATCGGCGCGCCTGGTCATATTCAATATGTCGCAGCAGAAGGAGTCGTTCCGGAGCGATAGCTTTCAGCCGGCGGCACTGCCAGAGGTTGGCAAGACCATCGAGGGAACACAGAGCGGAACGATCGACTACGGGAGTCTTCAGCCGCAGATGACCGCAGAGTTCGTGGCAGGTTTAGTGAATCGGGAACTTCGCGAACCCGACCCGGCGGATGCGGTGGTGTTTCTTGGTGCCGCTGGACAGGACCGATACAGGATACCGCGCGGGATGATTGTCACGGGCGCCTCACATCCGCTTTTCTTTTACCTGCAACTTGGCCTGCCGCGAAGGTCTGACGGGCCGCACACTCTGGGATACACGCCACCGTTAGGGTCTACCTTTCCGATGCCGGGCAGCCGGAGGAACTGCGGCGCCCCGGAGAGCGGAGGCCCGTGCATGGGGGGACCACCGCCTCCCCCACCCGGTCCGTCACTTCGGCTTTCTTCGGCACCTATTGGCGACACGATCAGCGACTCGGTAGCGGTGCTCGGGGGACAGACCATTGCCGTGAGTACTCCCGTGGAATTGGTCAAGGCCCTCGAAAAGGTGAGGTCCGACTGCTTTTCTTCACACGCACGACAACGGTGAAGGGTGTGGCAACACCTGGCGGGTGTAATAGGCGGGGTCAGCGAACTTCTCTGCGTAGATCCGCTCCCAGCGGGCATCGTTCAGACACTGGCGGCACTGGCGGCACTGGCACCGGGTTTTCGGTGCTTTGTCCCCCGGACGCGCTGCGACTCGGACGCGCCGGGGGAATCGCGATTTCTCCATCACCTCTCTTATCGTCTCAACGGCTCGCAAACTTCAGGAAGACGGCACGCGATAATCGAAAGTATGAAGCGCGAGGCATACGCCGCAGCCCGAATCGTCTCCCCTACAGTGCACGATTACTTTGCGCGGCGGATGGCGCAGGCCCGCAAGGGTAATCCCGGATGCCTGGCTTCGGTGCCGGAGGCAGAAGCCATCGAAGCCATGATCGATGCCGCCTTCTGGGCCAGCCTCAGGCGGGAAGAAGGCTACCTGCCGCGGATTTCGCTGGCGTTTCTGTCTCCGGAAGAGGCGGTCCATCCACTGGTGTTCGAGCGCCCGCTGGCGCTGGCTCCGGCGGCGCTGACACGGATTGCGCCCGCCGTGGAGCGTCACGGCATTCATCTGGGGGTATGGCACAGCGGTGAGGACCTCTATGTTTGGGGCACCACGCGCACGATTCCGAGCTATTGCTTTGTACTGGAAGTGGCGGCGCCGGGATTGCTGGTGGTGAAGCACCATAGCGGCGACGAGGCGGGCAAATTTGTGAACGTGGTCCTGCTGGAGGGCGACCTGATCAAGCTGGTGGACGAGCATGCTTCCGAGGTGCCGGAGTGTCCGGAACTGCTCACGTCGCTGCTGGGGTTCGCGCCATCGGCCTCTTGGGCGCACTCGGTGAACGTGCTGGTGCGGCTGGCCCTTTCGATGCGGGAGCACGGGCGGGGCGGGGCCCTCCTGGTGGTACCCGCGGACAGCGAGGCCTGGCGGGAATCGATTGTGGCAATGGCGTACCCGGTTTCGCCGCCGTTTGCGAAACTGGCGCAGTTGAGCCAGAAAGACGCGGCGCATGAAGAATTAGGGCGGACGATCGACTGGGTGGCGGGCCTGACGGCGGTGGATGGCGCCGTGGTAATGAACGACCAGTATGAGCTGCTGGGCTTCGGGGCGAAGATCGCCCGCCGCCGCGGCTTCCCGCAGGTGGAACAGATCACGCTGACCGAGCCGATTCAAGGGCAGGTGGCGGCGCGGATGCATCCTGACGACTTGGGCGGCACGCGTCACCTTTCGGCGGCGCAATTTGCACACGATCAGCGGGATGCGCTGGCGCTGGTGGCGTCGCAGGACGGGCGGTTCACGGTTTTCGAGTGGTCTCCCTGCGAGCAGATGGTGCATGGGCATCGCATGGAAGCGCTGCTGCTGTGACTATCGCCCGGTGGGGCGTGGGCGCCGGCGCGCGGAGATGACCGCCGTGTTGAGCCCGATGGTGTTCAAGCCGCCGAAGAAACGGGCGTGTTCGATCTTCATGCAACGATCCATGACGACCTGGAGGCCGGCTTCGCGGGCGCGCACCGCGGCGGCCTCGTGGACGACGCCGAGTTGCATCCAGACGACCTTGGCGCCGATGGCGATAGCTTCTTCGACAATGGCCGGGACGGCGGCAGGTTCTCGAAAGATATCGACCACCTCGACGCCGCCCGGAATCGCCGTGAGCGCGGGATAAGAGGTGCGGCCGAGGACGGCGGATTCCCGCGGGTTCACTGGGATCACGTCGTAGCCTTCGGCGAGCAGATAGATGGCCGCGAAATGGCTGGGCCGGAACGGATTGGAAGAGAGTCCGACCATGGCGATGCGGCGATACTGTTCCAGAATGGCGAGGCGGTCCGCGGCTGTGCTGGCGAAGTGGCCCTGGTTGACCGGCGAACTGCCGCCGACGCCTTCCTGCAGGAAATTTCCGAAAGAAACGGTGCACTGCTTCATACGCTGGCCTGCAACCCCCGATCCAGATCCCATAATATGTCTTCCAACTCCTCGAGGCCGATGGAGAGGCGGATCAGGTCGTCGCCGATACCTCCGGCGAGGCGTTCTTCCGGGGTCAATTGCTGATGCGTGGTGGAAGCGGGGTGGATTACCAGACTTTTGGCGTCGCCGATATTGGCAAGGTGGGAGAAGAGCTGGAGGGATTCGATAAAACGGCGTCCGGCATCGAGTCCGCCCTGAATGCCGAAGGTGAGCACTCCGCCGCCGCCTTTCGGCAGGTAGCGTTCCGCCAGGGAGTGGTACCGGCTGCCGGGCAGGGTGGGATAGTTCACCCAGGCGACGCACAGATGTTTTTGCAGGAACTCCGCCACCGCCAGGGCATTGCGGGAGTGGCACTGCATGCGCAGCTTCAGGGTTTCCAGGCCCTGTAAAAACAAAAAGGAGTTGAAGGGGCTGAGCGCGGGACCGAAATCGCGCAGGCCTTCCACGCGGGTTTTCATGATGTAGGCGAAATCGCCGAAGGTTTCGTAGAAGCGGATTCCGTGATACCCCTTGCTGGGTTCGAGAAGCTGCGGAAACCGGCCCTGGTCCCACGGGAATCGGCCGCTATCGACAATCACGCCGCCAATGGAAGTGCCGTGGCCACCGATGAACTTGGTGGCCGAGTGGACCACGATATCGGCGCCGTGCTCGATGGGCCGGCAAAGATACGGCGAGGCGAAAGTGTTGTCGATCATCAGGGGCAGATTGTTTTCGTGGGCGATGGCCGCCACGGCGGCGATATCGAGCACGTTCATGCGCGGATTGCCGATGGTTTCGGCGTACAGCACGCGCGTGCGGGGCGTGATGGCGCGGCGGAAATTCTCCGGATCGTCCGGATCGACGAAAGTGGCCTGGATGCCGAGGCGGCGGAAAGACACGTCGAACTGGGTGTAGGTGCCGCCGTAGAGCGTGTTGGCGGCGACGATCTCATCGCCCGCTTCCAGGAGGCCGGTCAGGGCGATGAACTGCGCCGCCTGCCCGCTGCCTACCGCCAGGGCGCCGACTCCGCGTTCGAGCGAGGCCATACGCTCTTCGAAGACGGCGGTGGTGGGATTCATGATGCGGGTGTAGATGTTGCCGAGGCGCTGGAGGTTGAACAGGGCGGCGGCGTGCGCCGTATCGTCGAAGACGTAGGACGTGGTCTGGTAGATGGGCACAGCACGGGCGCCGGTCTCGGGGTCAGGCTGCTGCCCGGCATGCAGCGCGCGCGTAGCGAAGCCAAAAGCGTGGTCGGTGGAAACGGTCATTCCCTTCAAGGTACCAGTTGGTTGACAGGCGACAGACTACGCTCGCCTGTCCCACGCTCACGGTAGTTGAATCCGGAATGTTAAATAGCGTACAAATAGCCAATCGACGGCGTAAAGAATTCGGGGTATCCTGTCGTCGTACCTAATTACACGTGATTCGGAGGAGCCGGGTCCCCGGGGTGTTCCATCCGGGGACCCGGGATCTACCGTTTGGTTTGCAGGGCGGCGATCACGCGGTCCGTCACCGCCTGGATGATCTCTTCGATTTCGGAGCGCGGGGAGGCCGGGCGGCCCGGCGGCGGGATCGCAATCGACCCGGGGCCTGCGGGCAGATCGCAGACGGCGCACTCCTTATCTTCGTGACGGGGGTCCGGCAGGCCGAGTTTTTTCTTGATGGCCAGCAGGTCGGCGGCTTTGTCGCCGGCGATGTGAGAGAGCGGCGCTCCGAGTTGCGACGCCAGCATCAGAGTCCAGCAATAGGTGTCCACGACTTCGGCGTACCACTCCGCGTGGGTGACGGTATCGCCCCAGCAGACGATGCCGTGATTGCCGAGGAGCACGGTGTTGTGCGTCTTGACGAATGGGATGACGGTGCGCGCGAATTCCGGCGTGCCGGGGGTTTCGTAGGGAGAGAGCGCCACCTTGCCGATGAAGACTTCGTATTCGGGGATGACGCAGGTGGGCGGCACGCGTCCCACGATGGCATATGCGGTGGCGTGCGGCGGATGACAATGGACCACCGCTTTGGCCTCGGGAACCTCTTTGTAGATCTCGAGGTGCATCAGGATCTCACTGGTGCGCGGGCGGCCGCCGGCGAGTTGTTTGCCTTCGAGATCGACCATGCACAGATCCTGCGGGCGGAGGTCGGCCTTACTCAGCAGCGTGGGGGTGCAGATGACCTGGTTGGGGCCGATGCGATAGGAGATATTCCCGCCGTTGCCATCCACGTACTGGCGTTGCCAGAGCTTGCGGCCCACGTGGCAGATCTCTTCTTTTACGGCCTCGGCTTCGGGCGAGGTGAACAGGTCATTGCCGCCGGCGGGCGCTCTGCCGCCGCGGCGGACGGAGATGCGGTGTTGCTCGGTGAATTCGAGTGCCGAAGGAGTCATCACGGCATTTTCGCCGACCAGCAGTTCGATGGTATCGTCCTTCGCCGCCGCGGTCAGGTCGCCGAGGGTGATGACTTTCTCGTTGCTCAGATCGATCGACTTCATAGGATTCGCAGGGCGCCGCCGCCAATCACGATGCGGCGCTGCCGGGTGAAGGTCATGGGGGTGGTGACTCCTTCGCCGGTGGGCGTGGCGATGCTGTGACTCAGATAGCTGGGCAGGTTCAGGGAAGCGTAGCAGGGCGCGTTTTGCACGAACAGCGTGGCATTCAGGGCGCGGGCCATGCGGGTGGCGTTTTCCAGGTTGCGCGAATGAATCATGGCGGTGTGCCGGTATCCGTGCTCGGCCCGCACGGAGGCCTGGATGGCGGCATCCACATGGGGGACGCGCACCACGGGCAGGAACGGCATCATCTGTTCTTCCTGCACGAATGGATGGTCTTCGGTGGTTTCGCCGAACAGCAGGTCCGTGCCGGCGGGCACACCCACGCCGGCGGCCTGGGCCAGTACTTGCGTATCCTGGCCGATGAACTCGCGCTTCACATGCGGGTGGCGCACGCCGTCTTTCTCCACAAAGGTGAATGCCGCACCGGTGAGCGCTTCGATGGCGCGGGCGTCGAGTTGGACCGCGCCGGCGCGCCTCATGCTGTCCAGGAAGGCATCGGCGACGGAGGCCACCACGAACACTTCCTTTTCTCCGATGCACAACAGGTTGTTATCGAACGATGCGCCCTGAATGATGGCTTTGGCGGCGGCGTCAAGATCGGCGGTCTCATCGACGACCACCGGCGGGTTTCCGGGGCCGGCCGCGATCACGCGTTTGCCGAACTTCATGGCCGCTTTGACCACTCCGGGGCCGCCGGTGACGCACAGCAGGGCCACATCGGGATGCTGGAAGATCTGCTCCGCGTTCTGAATGGTGGCTTCGCGGGCCATGGTGAGGACGTTGGCCACGCCGAGTTCGCGCAGAATCTCGCGGTTGAACATCCGGAGCGCGCGGGCGGCCACCCCGACGCCGGTGGGGTGCGGGCTGAAGACCGCGGTGTTGCCGGCGGCGAGGATATTGATGGCATTGCTGGCCATGGTGGGCACCGAATGAGTGGCCGGCAGGACCATGCCGATGACGCCCCACGGCGCGTGCTCCACCAGGCAGAGGCCGGTGACATCCGAACTGGCCTCGCTGCGCATGGCGTCGGCGCCCAGCACCAGCCGGATGTTGCGCAGCTTGATGGCCTTGTGGTCGGCGCGGCCGATTTTGGTCTCGGCCAGTTCGATGCGCGCGAGCTCGGCGGCGTTGTCGTGGCAGATGCGGCGAATGATGGCGTTCATCCGTTCGCGGTCTTCCAGACCCATGGCAGCGACGCGCGGCTGTGCCGCGGCGGCAGCTTTCACGGCCTGATCGACGGTTTCGAAAACGCCATCGTCACCGCCGCCGCGGGCTTCAATCCGGGCGATGACTTCTTCGGCGATGGTGCGGATGAGGTCCTGGCTGGCGATCATCATTCGATAAAGACTTATGGTAATCGATTTGGTCTGGCGGGAACGGCGATCGCCTGGTTTCATAGCCGTCCCACTATCCGTTTTGGGGGTACGTGGGCCTCTGGCATCGCTGCAAATGACGCTTGACTTCGTAGAGAGGCGGCTGCATTCTTGCTTCACAACTCTTCGATCGACCGCCGCGCAACGGCGCGAGCACTCGGCGGGGTTCCTTGCCAACCGGCACTGGGTAGTGCCACATCGCATTCCGAAGGGTTGAGCGAAACGAGGAAACAGTATGAACGTCAGAGCACAGTTCCTTTCCTGCGCCGGCATTGCCGTGCTGGCGCTTGCTTCCTGTTCACAGAGTCTGGCCCAAAGCGACATGCCGCTCCGGTCGCGCGTCACCGTCACGCACGTCAAGCCCGACATGCTGACAGAATGGGTGGATTTGCAGAAGAACGAAGTGCTTCCGGCGCTGAAGAAGGCGGGCGAAAAGACCCGTACGGTCTATGTCACTTCGATATTCGGCAACGCGTATGAATACCTTCTGATTTCGCCGATCGGGAATATGTCCCAATTCGACGGGCAGAGTCCCATCGTAAAGGCGCTGGATACGCCCGGCGCCGCAAGGCTGAACGAAAAGCTCCGCAAGTGCACCGACAGTTCCACGAGTTATATGATCACGCGGTTACCGGAAATCAGTAACGTCCTCGCGGGGCCGACACCGAATATGATCGTGACCGTGCGGTATCGCATTGCTCCCGGAAAGATGCCGGATTTCCAGAGCCTGATGAAGGCCGAGGTGCTGCCCGTGTATAAGAAGGCGAAGGTGGGGCTCATCGTGAATGCTAGGGGCCCGGGAGCCAATCCGAACGATGTGACCCTCTCCACCGTCTACACCAAGTTTGCCGATATGGAAGGTGGGCCCTTCCTGACTCAGCAGCTTGGCCAGGAAGCCGCGACTCGTTTGAACGCGAAATTCGTGGGCATGCGAAACCTGATCGAAGTGGTGGTGCGGAGAAAGGTCGCGGATCTGAGTTTTTGAAACGCTTCCGCCTTGCACGCGGAGGAACGCCGATAGGATGAATGGAACCTTTCAGGGGCTCGTCCTCGTCTCGATTTGCGGATTGGCCTCATTTATGAAAGCCGCTGTTTACACTCGATACGGCCCGCCCGAGGTTCTCGAAATCAAGGACGTCGCAAAGCCGGCGCCCAGGGACAATGAAGTTCTGGTTCGCGTCCACGCGGCGACGGTGTGCGCGGCGGACTGGCGGTTGCGAAAAGCCGAGCCATTCTTCATACGATTTCTCAACGGCCTCTGGGTGCCAAAGAAGGCCCGCATCCTGGGGATGGAGTTCGCCGGAACGGTCGAAGCGGTGGGCAAGGCAGTGACCCGCTTCGGCGAGGGCGACCCGGTATTCGGCTCGACCGGGTTCCGGTTCGGGGCACATGCCGAATACCTGTGTGTGCCGGAGGATGCCGGCATTGCCATTAAGCCGGTAAATATGACGTTTGAGGAAGCCGCGGCGGTCTTGTTCGGCGGGGTGACGGCGTTGCACTTCCTGCGAAAGGCGGGGGTCCAGACGGGCCAGCGAGTGCTGGTCTACGGCGCCTCGGGGAGCGTGGGGATTTTCGCGATTCAGCTCGCGAAGCACTTCGGGGCGCACGTCACCGGGGTGTGCAGCACCGCCAACCTGGACCTGGTGAAGTCGCTCGGCGCGGACGAAGTGGTGGACTACACCAGGGAGGATTTCGCGAGAGCCGGCCGGGTCTACGACATCGTTTGCGACACCGTCGGCAAAAGCGGTTTTGCGCGCAGTCTGAAGTGCCTGAAGCGGGGCGGTTCCTATGTGCGGATCGGCGGTTCCGGAGGAATGTTGTCAATACTTGCAGGGATGCTGAGAAGTCAGTGGATCTCCGTCACGGGCGCGGCAAAGGTCATTAGCGGCATGGCAAAGGCGGCCGAGGGGGACCTGGCATTTCTCAAGGGGCTGATCGAGGCCGGAACGCTCCGGACGGTGATTGACAGGCGCTATTCGCTGGAGGAGATCGCACAGGCTCACCGGTATGCGGAGGCGGGCCACAAGAAAGGTCACGTGGTCATCCGGGTCGCAGCAACGATATGACCGCGCGCGGTAGACTGGTGTTCTCAGAGGGAACACATGTTGAATCGGGAACGGGGCGCGTTGCCGCTCCTTCTTCTACTGGCGGCTGGGGCAAGCCTGACGGCTCAGGAGCCCGCCGCGGGCCGCGCCGGAAGGTCACAAGGTCGAGGCGAGGCCGCGGCCGTCTCGGGCTCCAAGGAGGACCCGGCCGCGGTGGGTCGCGGCGCGAAACTGTATCAGACCAATTGCGCGGGATGCCATGGAGCCACGGCACGCGGCGGGGTGGGCGCGCCGGACCTGATTCGTTCGTCGCTGGTGCTGGATGACGAGAAAGGTATTCTGATCGCTCCGGTGCTGCGGAATGGGCGGCCGGATGCGGGCATGCCAAAGCCGAACCTCACCGAAGCCGAGATCGGCGACGTCATCGCCTGGCTGCACGTACAGACATTCGCGGCGGGCCACCGCACGACGTATGCGTTCCAGGACGTGCTGACCGGCGACGCTAAAAAGGGTGAGGCGTATTTCGCAACCACGTGCGGCAGTTGCCACTCGGCTACGGGCGACCTGAAGGGCATCGGGAGCCGCTACGATGCGTTTGCGCTGCAAGCCCGCTGGCTACAGCCGCGCGGAGGAAGGGGCGGTGGTCGCGGCGGGCGGGGCGCGGCTACGGCCTCGGCGCGCGGCGCGGTCACGGTGACGGTGATGCTGGCGTCCGGCCAGAAAGTCTCAGGGACGCTGGACCGGATCGACGATTTCAGTGTGTCCCTGCACGACGCTTCGGGCGACTATCATTCTTTCACGCGCGAAGGGGATTCTCCGAGGGTGGAAGTGCACGATCCGCTGAAGCCGCACACCGACCTGTTGGCCAAGTACACGGACGCCGATATACACAACGTGACTGCCTACCTGGTGACACTGAAATGAGAAACCATCGCCTTCTGTTGGTGGCATTCCTGGCCCTGGCTCTTTCGGGAGCATACGGGCAAGGGCTCACGCCGGCCGAATTGCTGAAGCCCCCGGCCGATAGCTGGCCGACTTATAACGGCGATTATTCGGGACGCCGTTTCAGTTCCCTGACGCAGATCAATGCATCCAACGTTCACAATCTGTCGCTGGCCTGGGCCACGCGATTTACGGCGGGCGGAGGCGGGGGCAGGGGAGGAGGCGTGCAGATCAAATCGACGCCTCTGCTGGTGAACGGCATCCTGTACTTCACCTCGCCGAATAATGTGTGGGCCGCGGATGCCCGCACCGGGCGGGAGCTGTGGCACTACGAATACCCGCCCAACACGGGGAGCACGATCGGCAATCGCGGCGTGGGAATGTACGGGAACTGGCTGTTTTTCGAATCGCCGGACAGCAACCTGGTGAGCCTGGACGCGAGGACCGGGAAACTGCGCTGGAAGGTTTCGATTGCGGACCCCAAGCTGGACTACACCTCGACGGTGGCTCCGGTGGTGATCGGCAATCACATTGTTACCGGGATCGGCGGAGATCACCTGGACAATCCGGGCTTCATTCAATCGCGCGATCCGGAGACGGGTGCGCTGCAGTGGAAGTGGTGGACCACGCCGCGCAAGGGCGAGCCGGGGATGGAAACGTGGCCGGACGAGTACAGTTCGGCTCACGGCACCGGTCAGGCGTGGATTCCGGGCACTTATGACCCCGAGCTGAACCTGTACATCGTGGGGACGGGGAATCCGAATCCGGTAATGGCGGAGAAGAGCCGGAAGGGGGACGACCTGTATACCTGCTCGATTGTGGCGTTGAATCCGGACACCGGGAAGCTGGTCTGGTATTTTCAGCCGTCGCCGCATGACGTCCACGATTGGGACGCGGTGGAGACGCCCATTCTGTTCGACGGGGTGATTGACGGGCAGCAACGGAAACTGGTGGCGCAGGCCAGCCGCAACGGGTATTTCTTCGTGCTGGACCGGACCACCGGCAAACGGATTGTGGGCACTCCGTTCATCGATACGGTGAACTGGGCGAAGGGGTTCGACGCCAAAGGGCAGCCCATTGCGAACCCGGCCAAGTATCCCACGACGGACGGCGTGCTGGTTTCACCGTCGTCGAACGGCGCCACCAACTGGCAGGCCCCGAGTTACGATCCGGACACGGGACTGTTCTACGTGGGGACCAGCCGGTCATACAGCATGTTCTACCTGACCGATACGGACGACCATCCGGAGGGTTGGGGAGGGCTGGATACCGGTGTGGGCAACGAGGGGAACGCGCTGCTGGCGATTGACTATCGCACCGGGAAAGCGGTTTGGCGGCACGATTGGCCGAGTGGCAGCGGCATTGTCAACAACCTGTCTACGGCGGGCAAACTGCTCTTCACCAGCAACGGGTCGAACCTGATCGCGTTCCAGGCGGCGACGGGGAAGATTTTGTGGCATACGGGACTGATGGCGTCGCCGAGTGCGGGGCCGATCACCTATCTGCTGGACGGCAAGCAGTATGTCCTGGTGGCCGCGGGGGACAGTTTGTACGCGTTCACGGTGAATCGGCCGGCGCCGTGACGGGTGCTACGATGAGATCCGAACGGACCGGCTGCCCCCGGTCGGGAGGACAAAGATCATGCGGCGGAGAACGTTCGTAGGAGGCGCTTTTGCGGGCCTTGGGATCACCGGGCTGAGTGCGCAATCGCCGAAGCCGCAGACCGGCGGTATACCCATGCGGACGTTCGGCAAGACCGGCGTCAAGCTGACGGTGGTGGGTCAGGGCGGGGCGCGTCTGGCCCTGTTGCGCAACAAGGAGGCGGCCCGGGCGCATGTCCGCCACGCGTACGAGTTGGGAATCAATTACTTCGACTGCGCGCACTCCTACTGGGAAGGGCACTCTGAAGAGGTCTACGGAGACGTGCTCCCGGATGTTCGCAAGAATGTCTTCCTGACCACCAAGTGCACGCGCAGGACGCGGCAAGAGGCTGAGGACGAACTGCATCTTTCGCTGCGGGCCCTGAAGACGGACCACATGGATCTGTGGCAGATGCACGGCATCCAGGAGCAGGCGGACGTGGACCGCATTTTCGGGCCGGGAGGCGCCATCGAGGCCTTCGAAGCGGCCAAAAAGGCGGGCAAATGCCGGTTCTTCGGCTTCACCGGCCACCACGATCCCAAGGTACACCTGGCCATGCTGCACGCTTATGACAAGTGGGATTCCATCCTCATGCCGCTGCATGCCGCCGACCCGGCATACCTGAGCTTTGAAAAAGAGGTGCTGCCGGCAGCGGTGGAGCGCGGCATGGGGATTCAGGCGATGAAGGTGTTCGGGAACGCTTTTCTGCTGCGGGTGATGAATGCCGAAGAGTGTCTTGATTACGCGCTCAGCCTGCCGATCCATTGCGCCGCACTGGGATGCAGCACGGGCGGCCAGTTGGAGGACGACGTGCGATTCGCGCAGCGCTTCAAGCCGCTGAGTCCCGCGGAGATGGAGGCCTTGCGCAAGATCGCGGTGACCGCCGGACCGGGCGGAGTGACAGGGCCGGCCCTGGAGTATTGGAAGCGGGCCTGACCGGCTTTCCGGTCTAATTGCCGGACGGCACTCTCGCGGCGCGATCGACAATGAGGTAATCCAACGGCATCTTCCGGGCTTCCAGCTTCAGCCCCAGGTCCTCCTCGAGCGCGGTCTGAATGATGGAGATCGGATCGGCCCTATCTCCCGATTGCGGGATGTATTTGGCCATACTGATCGCGACGTCGTAGCGTCCGTTCAGGCCCGTCATATCGACCACCGGCATCTGAAACATGTGCGAGAGCGGGTCAATCAATTGCGAGATGCTCACCCTCCGCACGCTCACGCTCATGGTTTTCTGGTCGGGCTGGATGTCGCTTTCCCCGTCTTCCGCCGACTCATGGAACTTGGGCCCGTTCTTCCCCACCGAGAGGACATACGCCTGCTTTTCCGTGGTCTGCCGGTGGAACGCCAACTGGAAGCGATCGGCGAGCAGGGTTTGCAGCATGAGGCGGAGTTCGGGCTCGGTGGCCGGTCCGGCGGCTTTGGCGGCGATATCGTAGTGATCCGAATCGATCCAGTTGGGCCCGCTCACCTGGTATTCGAAAACGTGATACGCCCACTGGATGCATGCCTTGAGCGTCACGTGGCGCATGGTGAGGCTGCCCGTCGTAGCCCGGATGTTCTGGTTGAGAATGGGATTGCCACCGCGTTGGCCGGATGCGCTTACTTTGACGGAGGCGACATCGAACGCCGGCGGCGGAGCCGTTTGGCCGCAGACGGCGCCCGCGGAGAGGGCCATGGCAAGCACAATTCGCATCATCACTTCATGTGACGAGCGGAACGGGCAGATATTAACAATTCCCGCCAAAAAAAATTGCTAAAAACATACGGTCGTAGTAGTATCGCATACGAGAATAATTCTTAGCGATGAAGCCGCCCAAACTGACTAAGTTGGAACTTCAAATTATGGAGGTGCTGTGGACCCGCGGCCCCTGCGCCATCCGCGAGGTTCAGGAAGCCTTCCCCAAGCGCAACCGCCCGGCGTATTCCACAATTCAGACCACCGTCTATCGTTTGGAGGGCAAGAAGACCCTGCGGCGCGTCCGGAAGATCAGTCACGCCCACATCTTCGAGGCCTCGATTTCCCGAGGAGAGGCCCAGGGCCGGCTGATCGACGATTTAATCTCCATGCTGGGCGACCGGCTTCAGCCGGTGATGGCGCACCTGATCGAATCGAGAAGGCTCACGCTCCAGGATGTGAGGGCGGCGGAGAAAGCCCTGCTAGCGCTTGAGGAACAAGACGGAAAGGAGGAGGAGGAATGATCCCCGGAGTGGTCGCACATTTGTGGCAGTCCACCGTGTTTGGCGGCACCGCGTGGTTCGCGGCCCTGGCGCTGCGAACGAACCGGGCGCAGGTGCGCTACGGGGTCTGGTTCACAGCCTCGGCGAAATTTCTGATTCCGTTTGCCTGGCTGGTGAGGCTCGGGACGCTCCTGCCCCATTCCGTGTCTGCTCCAGCCGTGCGCACGGAATGGGTGGCCGCGCTTCAGGGGTTTGAGCCGCCTCTCACCACTCCCATGGCGGGAGCCGGTGCCGCCGCCACGGCGAACCACGGTTATCTTGCCGCGGCCGCGGTGGTTCTGTGGGCCTGCGGGTTCGCGGCAGTTGCCATTTGCTGGCTGCTTCGGTGGAGGCGTGTTTATGCCCTGCGAAACTCCGCACGTGCCGTGACGGTTCCGACCGGCCTGCGGATTCCCGTGCCGGTGATGTCTGCCCCCCATCTCATCGAGCCAGGTGTTTTCGGCATTCTGCGGCCGGTCTTGCTGCTGCCGGAGGGCATTTGCGAACGGCTCACCGGGAGCCAACTGGATGCCATTCTGGCGCACGAACTGTGTCATATCCGCCGAAGGGACAGCCTGACCGCGGCACTGCACATGGCCGCGCAGGCCATCTTCTGGTTCCATCCGCTGACGTGGTGGATCGGTTCGCGCCTGGTCGAGGAGCGGGAACAGGCGTGCGATGAAGAGGTGCTGCGCCTGGGATGCAAGCCCGGCGTCTACGCCGAAAGTATCCTCACGGTTTGCAGGTTGTATCTCTCGTCCCCGCTCGAATGTGTGTCCGGGGTGACGGGGGCGGATCTGAAGCGGCGGATTGAAGCGATTATGAGAAACCGGAGCGTGCGCGGGTTGACTTTGGCGAGAAAGGTCGCTCTGGCAGGCGCCGGCGTGGCAGCGTTGGTTGTGCCGGTGGTTGTGGGCTTCCTGAATGCTCCTGCGATGCGGGCTCAGGACGACGGAGACTGGCAGAGGAAAGCGGGAGGCAAGATGGCGTTCGAGGTCGCCAGCGTGAAACTGGACACCGGGGCGTTCCGGTCGCCGAATTTTCCGCTCGACCCGGGCGACGCATACGGGCCGGTGGGTGGGCGGTTCTCCGCGGATTTTTCCCTGCAGACATACATCAGCTTCGCGTACAAGCTCTCGCTCATTCCGAGCCAGATGGACCACATGCTGGCGCATTTGCCGCGTTGGGTCGCGACCGACCGGTATGCCATCGATGCGCGCGCGGCCGGCACACCCACCAAGGACCAGATGCGTCTGATGATGCAGTCTCTGCTGGCGGACCGCGTCAAACTGGCGGCACATTTTGAAACGCACGTGGGCCCGGCGTATGCCATGGTGCTGGCGAAAGCAGGCAAGACCGGGTCGCAGTTGCGGCCGCATTCCGAGGGCGCCCCCTGCGAGGCGGCTGCCCCGGCGGCCACCGGACCGCCTCGTGAGGGCGAAGTGTTCCCCGCGGTTTGCGACGTATACATGGCGATGAGGTATCCCGGCAAGCTGCTGAAAGTCGGTTCCAGGAATACGACTACGGCTTTGCTTGCGGGCTCGCTCCCGGGCTTGGGACGGCTGGAACTGCCGGTGGTGGATCAAACCGGGCTGGATGGCCGGTATGACTTCTGGATCGAATTCGCACCGGAGCCGAACCGGGCAGGGCCGCCGAATGCGGACGCGCCGGCGCCGGTGGAAGGGCCGGCATTTCTCGACGCGTTGCGCGAGCAACTGGGATTGAAACTGGAATCGACCAAAGCGCCGCTGCGGGTGCTGGTGATCGATAAGCTGGAGCGGCCGTCGGAGAACTAACGCCCGGCAGTGTTAACTTTTGGGAAGTTGCCCCGTCCTGTATACGTATGTCCATCCGAACTCTGGCTGTCGCCACGCTGGTACTTGCCGGCACCTTGTCCGCCGCCGATAAGAAGCTCCTGAGTCTGGTAATGCCGGATGTGAAGGTGCTGGGGGGCGTCAACGTCCGGGGTGCGGCCGCCACGCCACTGGGGCGATACGTGTTGACGGCGATGATGCAGCGAAGCCGGCAATTGCAGCAGGCGTCCACCGACTTCGGCTTGGATGCGCACAGTTTCCGCGAACTGCTGGTGGCTTCCAACTCCGCCCCCAGGTACGATGCGGGTATTGCACTGGCGCGCGGCAGTTTCCATCCGCCCGCGATAATTTCCAAAGCGGTAGAGAGCGGAGCGGTCACCGAGACGTACAAGGACGTGACGCTGGTGACCGATGCCAAACATGCCTTAGGACTGGCATTCCTGGGATCGAACGTGCTCATCACCGGGGACTTGGCCAGCGTCAAAACGGCGATCGACCAGGCATCGGCGCCGTGGAGTATGCCGGCGTCTCTCTCGTCGCGCATCGCGCAATTGAGCGCGGCGGACGACGCCTGGGTGGTCTCGACCGTTTCCGCCTCCAACCTGTTTCCGCCTTCGGCCGCGCGGGCGGGCGCGGGGCGCGGCGTTTCAGCGCAGAATGTTCTGCGGAATGTGCAGCGCGTGTCCGGGGGTGTGAAGTTCGGCAAACTGGCAACGGTGAACGCGCTGGCTCAGGCCGATACGCCGGAAACCGCGCAGTTGCTGGCCAATACGCTTAAGCTGATGGTGAACCTGTTGCAGGCGCAGGCCAAACAACTGGCGCCCGAATCGGCGCAGAGCCTGGTGGTGGACCCGGAAGGCAACATCCTGAACCTGTCGTTTCATCTGACGGATCCGGAGTTTCGGAAAATGTATCAGATGGTGGCGGGTAGTCAGGGGCGCGGCGCCGCACCGAACGCCGCGAAGTGATCCTTGGCCGCCTGGTAGATCTCCATGCCGTGGCCCGCTCCGGCGCGAAACAGAACCGGCTGGAAGAGCTGTAGATCGGCTTCGGCCGCCGTCACCAGGAAGACGCCGGGCTGGGCCAACTTGGAGCAGAAGCGCGTCATGTACGCGTATTCGTCGGCCAGTCCCACCTCCGCCGACAGATATTTCAGGGAATATAAACGCGGCGCGGGTTCCTCTTCCCGGGCCCGTAAATCCGACAGTTGCCGCAGGGCCAGTTCCGCTTCGGGCGGCACCAGGGAAGGATCGTTGCGCGCCAGCCAGGTCTGGAACGCATCGAAGGTGTCGATGCCGTCGGCCACGCGATTGAGGGCGAAGCGGCGCGCGTTGGCTTCCGACTGCAGCACGTACTGGGTGTAGATATTCAATTCCAGCAGGTTGCGGCAGGCCCATGCCGCGAGGCTGGTGGAATACCCCAATCCCAGTTTCAGCAAGCGGTAGCCGTTGGGCGCGGCATCCACCAGGGCGGCCAGGGTGTCGCGAAACCAGGCGGCAGGCGACGGGGATTCACGCACTTCCCCGGCGAAGGCGCGAACGTCGGAGAAGGCTTCGTCGAGCGCTTCAATCTCCTCGGGTAGGATCATAGTCACTCGTTCTATGATAGGGTTTTCGCCCCAGGAGGTTCCTCTATGCGTTTCCTTATCCGGCTCGGCGCAATCCTGATGGCCGTGGCGTTGGCCCTGACGGCGCAGACCGTTTCTCCGGCGCTGCTGGGCGGCCTCCAGTGGCGCAGTATCGGCCCGGCAGCCACGGGCGGGCGCATCGCCGATATCGCCCTCGCCAGAGTGCCCGGAGAGCCCCTCACCATCTACGCCGCTTCGACCACGGGGGGCCTGTTCAAGAGCAGCAACGAAGGCGTCTCCTGGACTCCGGTTTTCGACCGTGCGGGTGGCATGATGTCGATCGGCGCGGTGGCGGTGGCGCCCTCCAATCCATCCGTCGTATGGGTGGGGACCGGCGAAGCGGATAACCGGCAGAGTTCTTCGTGGGGCGACGGCGTGTATCGGTCGCTCGACGGCGGCAGCACTTGGAAGAAAATGGGGCTGGAAGATACGCGCCATATCGGCAGGATCGTGATTCACCCGAGCGATCCCAATACCGTGTATGTGGCCGCGGTGGGACATCTGTGGGGATCGAACGCCGAGCGCGGGGTCTACAAGACCACCGATGGCGGCGCCACCTGGAACAAGGTGCTGTACAAAGACGAAAATACCGGGGCGATCGACCTGGCCATGGATCCCGCCAACCCCAACGTGATATTCGCGGCCATGTACCAGCGGCAGCGCAAGGGTTGGGGGTACAACGGGGGCGGGCCGGGCAGCGGCATCTATCGCACCGCCGACGGCGGCGCGCATTGGACCGAATTACGCAACGGCTTGCCGGCAGGCGAGAAGGGACGCGTTGGACTCGACATTTTCGCCTCCAACCCTCGCACCGTGTACGCCATCGTGGAAGCGGACCAGGCGGGCGCCGGCGGAGGTGGACGCGGAGGGCGCGGCGCTGCTGTCCAGACCATCCCATCGAGACCACAGGGCGGCGTGTTCCGCAGCCTCGACGGCGGTGACACCTGGGAGCACATGAGCGGCCTGAATCCGCGGCCCTGTTACTACAGCCGCATTTATGTAGATCCCAAGGATTCGACGCGCGTCTACATCATGGGATCCAATCGCGGCTTCTATATTTCCAGCGATTCCGGAAAGACGTTCCGCGAGGTGTTCAGCAATGTACACAGCGAAGACCATGTGCTGTGGATTAATCCGGAGAACACCAATCACCTGGTGATTGGCGGCGATGGCGGCGTTTCCATTTCCTACGACCGCGGCCAGACCTGGCTGTTCCGCCTGAATTTGCCGATCGGCCAGTTTTACAACGTTGCGGTCAACAATGCCGAGCCGTTCCTGGTGTGCGGCGGCCTGCAGGATAACGGGAACTGGTGCACGCCGAGCGCGTCGCGCATCAGCTACGGAATCTCTTTTAAGGACGCCTTCAATATCGGCGGCGGCGACGGCATGCAAGCGGTCTTCGAAGGCGACGATCGCACCGTGCTGGTGAGTTCGCAGAACGGCTACACGGCGCGGGTGGATCTGGAAAATATGGAGGCACAGAACATCGGCCCGGTCCCGCCGGCGGAACGCGGCGCGCCGCCGTATCGTTGGTACTGGACCGCGCCGCTGATTGTGTCGGCGTTCAACCCCGACGTCATTTACACCGGGGCCAACGTGGTGTTCCGGTCGGCGGACCGGGGACTGAGCTGGCAGGCGATCAGCGGCGATCTGACGGCCAATATCGACCGGGAGAGGCTCACCATGATGGGCGGCCCGGTGCCGGCGCACGCCCTTTCCCGCCACGACGGGCAGGCAAACTTCAGCGCGCTCACGGTAGTCGCCGAATCGCCGCTGGACAAGAACGTTCTCTACACCGGGGCGGACGACGGCAGCCTGCAGATCACACGCGATGGCGGCGCGCACTGGAATCGCCTGGAGGTCCGCGGGTTGCCGCCCATGCTGAACATCAGCGGCATCGTCCCGTCGAAGTATGCCGCCGGGCGCGTCTACCTGACGGTGGATGGCCATTTCAACGACGATTACCACGCTTACGTGTTCGCCAGCGAGGACTACGGGCGTACCTGGAAGCCGATTGTGGCGGGACTGCCGCAGACATCGGTGCATCGCCTTCGCGAGCATCCCGGGAATGGCAATTTCCTGGTGGCGGGCACGGAGGAAGGGGCATACGCTACCTTCGACCGGGGAGCGCATTGGGTCACGCTGGATACCAACCTGCCGCCGATCCCGGTGTACGACCTGGCATTTCAGGAACGCGACCGGGCTCTGGTGCTGGGCACTCACGGGCGCAGCATCTGGGTGCTGGATCACGTTGAGGCGCTGGCTGAGTTGACACCTCAGGCCCTGGAGCGGGGCGCGCTGTTTTCCATTCCTCCGGCGCGCCACCAGGGTATCTTCGGCGGGCAGTTCTGGTTCGGCGCCGGGGAGTATTTCGCGCCCAATCCACCGCTGGGCGCGGTGCTCACGTACTACCTGCCGCAGGGCTCGCCGGCGGTGCTGATTTCCGTGGCCGAGGAGGCGGGCAAGATCATCCGCACCATGCCGGGCCCGGGGGCGGCGGGTATGAATCGCGCCTGCTGGGACCTGCGGCAGGCGCCGGCACTGTCACACGGTCCGGTGGCGTCCAGTTGCGGCTACACCGGAAACGGCGGAGGGGGCCGCGGAGGCGGAGGCGCGGGTCCGTTAGTGCTTCCGGGAAAGTACACCGTGACGGTGACACCGCAGGGCGGCGCTCCCCTGACGAAAGAGGTGACGGTGGGTGGGGACCCGCGGGTGCAGATCACGCAACGGGACCGAACCGCGCACCACACCGCGGTGATGAGCGCTTATGCATTGCAGGAACAATTGGGCTCCGCGCGCGATGCCGCGCAGGCTCTCTCGATTCAGTTGACGCCGATTCGCCAGTACCTGAACACGGCGGGCGAGGGCGGCAGGGGCGCGCTGCAAATTTTGGACAAGGTCTCGCCGGAGATTACCCACCTGCAGGGCGAGATTGGCCGGACCCTACAGATGGCGGCGCGGGCGCAGTCGGCAATCGATGCTTACCCCGGGGTGCCCACCGCGGCGCAGACACGGGAACTGGATTGGGCCTGGGAAGATGCGGCCAAAGCGGTAACGGATTTGAACCGGATTCTGCGCGTCGAGATGGCGGGAGTGTACTCCGCGCTGTCCCCCGGGGGAGCGTGGAAAGAAATTCCGCCGGTGGCCGTGCCGGAGCGGACAAAATAGCTGCGGCGTCTCACCGAGTGTTCCAAGCGCACCGCGCAGATGGCCATCGCCACAGCCCGCCAACAACGCTCGATCGCGCAGACCGGTGGCTACTGCACCGTCAGGGACTTCCTCGGCTCCATCGCACCGTCCACCAGGCGAAGCTGGATAGGAAGCCCTCCCACCGCCGGCGCCACCTTCCGCACCAGGTGCTCCAAGCCGGCGACGGCGTCCGGCCGGTCCCAGACTCCGTCGTTCACAATGAACGAAATCGCCATGGCGTCATTCCTGGATAGCACCACGGCGTCGCCCTGGTCCCGCAGGAAGCCCGCGGCGCGCAACGCCTGGGCCAGGGCGGAAGCCTCCGCCTCAGTCGCTGAACCCAGGTAGTACACCGCATCGCGCGATCCCACCATGTGTTTGCCCACGGTCAGTTCCTTGTGCAGCAGCCGGTGGGAATCGATCAGGCGCACCTTAATGGGGAAGCCGCCGATCGAGGTAGCGATGCGCCGCCCGATCTCCTCGAAACTGTAGACGGTGTCCGGATGATTCCACGCTCCATCGTTCAGGGCAAAGGAAACCAGGGTGCCCCCGGTGCCTTTGGAGAGCAGGACGGTGGTGCCTCTATCGTTAAGGAAGCCGGTCTTTTGCAACGCCGCGCCCAGCGCGCGGGCCTCTTCGGGAGTCGCGGCGTGATAGTAGTAGACCTCGTCATGGGAACCGATCGGGACGCGAGTGAGTTTGGTTCGCGGCCTCTGTACCAGTTCGATGGCGCCCGTCACAAGGGTCGCCAGCAGCAGCAGGCCGATTCCGTAAATCGAGAGAGTCGTGGCAACCCGCTTACCGCCAGGAGGCATGCCTTAATTGTCGGGCACGAAATACCCGCGGCGCCAGGAGGTGCGCAAAGGCGGCGATCCCGCCGGCAAATTCACTTCCACGCGCACCTTGCGATAGCGGCCGTCGCTGCCGGCCCTGCTGGGGAAGTACCCGAGCATGTACTGATTGCGGATTTCGCGGCTCAGCTTCTCCATCGCCGCCGGAAGGTCCGGGAGGTTGTGGACGGTGATCATCCGGCCGCCGGTCTCTTCCGTCATTCTTTCCAGGCCGCGCGCCCTGGTGAAGAGGCCGATGGCATAGACGGTCACATCGGCTTCGCGCACCAGCGACATCATCTCCGCCTCGGTGTAACGGCTGTTGTTGTCTTCCCCGTCGGAAAGCACCAGCAGCACGCGGCGCGGATTGGCGGCCCGGCGGATCTGGTGCATAGCCAGGAACATCGCGTCGTAAAGCGCGGTCCAACCGTGGGCCGCCATGGAACCCAGGGGATGTTCGATTGCCGCCGGATTGCGCGTGAATCCGGAAAGCAGGGTGGCGGTATCGGCGAATTGCACCAGGGAGAATTCATCGTCAGGGACGGCCGTGGCAAGGAACTGCTTCACGGCGGCGCGCGAATCCTGAATGCGATGTTTCATGCTGCCACTGGTGTCGAACACGATGCCCGTGGAGATGGGCGCATCGGTCATGGAAAACGAGGAGATGCGCTGTTCCACGTCGCCGTCGAAAATGCGGAAATTGCCGGCGTTGAGATTCATCACGTTCCGGTCGAGAGAGTCGGTGACCGTCACGGGAATCTGCACCATTCGGGCCTCCACGCGGAAATCGGAAGGCGGCAGTTTGGCGGCGGACGGCGCCGGTCGCGCCGCCAGGGAAACGGTGGTTTGCGCCGGAGCGCTCCCCACGAAAAGAGCAAAGATCAGACAAGAGATGGGAATTCCTGACATCACCCTCATACCCGAACCTTGAGAGACGTAGGAAACAGTATAAGCTTTTCATTGCCGACATGCCTCTCTCGAATGTCCTGAGGTCCTCAGGCGGGTACTGGGGAATTTCACCACGAGGGGGCTATAAAACCGCTCCGGCTCGCTCCAGGGCTTTTTCCAGAGATTCCTTGGGCCAGTCTGTGCTGATGAAAAGTTCCTGACGGGCTCCGGCGCTGAGGGCGATGGCCTTCCAGCCGTTCTGCACCGGGACGGTGATGTGCACTTTGACTTTGCCTCGGGCGTCGCGCACCGGGCGAATGACGCCGGGGATGACGGACCGGATCTCGGGGTTCCGTGCCAGCAACTCTTCCAGAATCTCGCGGACGCCATCGATGATGCTGTGCTCGATTTTGAGCCGGTCCTTCGCGGTGCGTAGTCTCATGTCTGCCATCCTTCGATTCCGAGAAGAGGCACAAAGCTGCACATCGTGGAGACCTTGCGGCGGATGCGGCCCCGCTCTTTCTCCACCACCAGCAACTCCTGATCGAGATGCGGCCCCACCGGAATCACCATACGGCCGCGCTCAGCCAGTTGTACCAGCAGGCCGGCGGGAATCTCGGGCGCGCCCGCTGCCACGGAAATGCCGTCGTAGGGAGCCAGATCGGGATAGCCCCAGGATCCATCGCCCGCGATCGCCATGACATTCAAGCCGTAACCGGTGCGCAACAGTGTGGCGCGGGCCGTTTCCGCCAGTTCGGGGACCAGTTCCACGGTGATCACATCGCGCGCCAGCAGCCCCAGCAGGGCAGCGGCGTAGCCCGATCCCGTCCCCACCTCCAGCACGTGCTCGGTGCCGGTCAGGCGCAGCTCCTGGGCCATGAGGGCGGTCATGTAGGGCTGGGAAATGGTCTGCCCGTAGCCGATCCGGATGGGACCATCCCAGTAGGCGGCTTCCCGTTCCTGCTCCGGCACGAACTCTTCGCGCGGGATCCGGCTCATGGCGCACAGCACACGCTCGTCCCGAATGCCGCGCGCGCTGAGTTGCCGGTCCAGCATTTCCTGCCGGTCCGCTGAAAAATCGGTAAGCACTCTCGCCCCAACTTTATAATAGCTGTGATGGCCCATCAGATAACGTTGATCCCGGGAGATGGAATTGGACCCGAAGTTGCCGAAGCGACCGTTCGCGCCGTGGACGCCACCGGCGTGCCGATTGAGTGGGAGCGCGTGGATGCGGGAGCGCGCGCCCTGGCCGAGTACGGCCAATTGATTCCCGACGAGGTGTTCGCCTCTCTGGAAGTGACGCATGTGGGGCTTAAGGGGCCCACCGCGACGCCAATCGGCGGCGGGCATCAGAGCATCAACGTGGCGCTGCGAAAAAAACTGGGCCTGTACACCAACTTCCGCCCCGTACGCATGCTGCCGGGGTTGAAGACCCGTTTTCACGATCTGGACATCGACCTGGCGATCTTCCGCGAAAATACCGAGGACTTGTACTCCGGGCTGGAGCACGAGGTGGTGCCGGGCGTGGTGGAGAGCCTCAAGATCATCACCAAGAATGCTTCCATGCGGATTGCGCGGGCGGCGTTCGAGTATGCGCGCCGGGAAGGACGGAAAAAGGTCTCGGCCATCCACAAGGCCAATATCATGAAGCTGAGCGACGGCCTGTTCCTGAAGTGCTGCCGGGAAGTGGCCGCGGACTACCCCGAAGTGCAGTACAACGAGCTGATTGTGGACAACGCCTGCATGCAGTTGGTGATGCGGCCGGAGACGTTCGACATTCTGGTGCTGCCGAACCTGTACGGCGATATCATTTCGGACCTGGCGGCAGGGCTGGTGGGCGGCCTGGGTATTGTTCCGGGCGCCAATATCGGCGACCATCATGCCATTTTCGAAGCGGTGCACGGAACCGCGCCCGATATTGCCGGAAAAGGGCTGGCCAACCCCACCGCGTTGATGCAGTCGGCGGTGCTGATGCTGGCGCAACTGGGAGAGCGCGATGCCTCGGCGAGGCTGCACCGCGCCATTTACGAGGTTTACGCAGCCCAGGAGCACCTGACGGGCGACGTGGGAGGGAAAGCTTCCACCGGTGAATTCACCGATGCCATCATCCGGCAGCTCGGGTGAGCTAAAATAGGACGATAAGTTGGTGATCCATGCTTCGTTCCCTCTTTGCCGTTTCGCTCTGCGGTGTGGTGCTGGCGCTGGCCGCGCTGCCCCAGCAGGTGTCCGCTCCGGCCAAACAGCAGGTGGGACCGCCCAAACAGGAACCGCCCAAACAGGAACAGGACAAACAGGAACAGGACAAACAGGAACCGCCGCTGACCTTCACCGGCGGCGTTACCGAAGTCATCGTGCCTGTCACGGCGACCGATGAGAAGGGCAAGTTCATTTCCAACCTCACCGCCAACGACTTCCGGGTGACCGACGAGGGGCGGCCGCAACGCATCAGCTTCTTCAGCCACACCGATAAGCAGCCCATCGTGGTAGGTTTCCTGATCGACCAGAGCAGCACCATGCGGATCCACTGGGACAAGTACCAGGAGGCGATTCTGGAGTTGATCTGGGCGCTGCTGCCGGGCGACGCCCTGCACACCGGCTATCTGATCAGTTATGCCAATGACGCCGAACTGGCGGTCAACACCACGGAAGATTCCGACAAACTGGCGGCGGCAGTCCGCAAGATGAAGCCGAGCGGCGGTTCGACGCTCAATGACGCCATCTACCGCGCATGCATGGACCGCAAGCTGGTAAAGGGCGAGCCTTACGAGCCGCGGCGCATCATCATCATCGTGGGGGATGGGCACGACAACGCCAGCAAACACAGCGCCGATGAGGTTCTGGAACTGGCCAAGCGCAACCAGGTGACCATCTACGCCATTAGCACCGCGTCCTTCGGCTTCGACAACCCCTCCCGGGACGCGCTGGAGAAACTGTCCATCGAGACGGGCGGACACGTAGAGTACCCGCTGAACAATCTGTATAAAGATGTGTCGGGCTACCTCTCGCATCCCTCCGACGACGGCAACTACGCCCTGACGGTAGGGGTAGGCGGCTATGCCGGGGAGATTTCGGCGGGCATCATCAAGGCGGTCACCGGCATCGCTGGAGAAATCGCCACGCAGTACGTGCTGCGCTACAAACCGGACGTGGACGCGGAACTGACTCCCAGGCAATTCCGGCGCATCAGGGTAGAGATTCCGATGCTGCCGAACGCCAAGCTGAGTTTCAAGAACGGATATTTCCCGTTCGCCGTGCAACAACCGCAGCAGAAGACAGGGACCGGGGGCCCGGGGTCGGGGCCCGGGGGCAAGTAAACAAGACAGTATAGGCCGCAGATGAACGCAGATAAACGCCGATAAAACCGAGGTATTTTGAAATCGGCGTTCATCTGCGTTCATCTGCGGCCAATTTCTTCCGATAAGCAGGTTAGGATAGGTACGAGCTTTCCATGCCGGCCAGCATAGTTCCGATTGCCTCGCGACAAGGGGTTTACGTGGTGCTGGAGGCGGCTTTGCCGCTGCGGCAGAGCGTGCCCGTGGGCGTGGTGTTGGTCGATCCCGAACAGAATCGCGGATGGGTCCGGTTCCGCGAGGAGTTTGCCGGGCTGGCCGATCCGGACGACGCGGAAGTGCTGGAGCGGCTCGAAGAGGACGCCCGGCAGAAAATCGCGGAATACGGCGCGGAAGAGTATTTGCGCTCGCTGGAGGATTCGCTTTCCCACGTGCTGCGCATCGGCGAGCGGCAGACGGTGGCTGTGGATGCCTTTTCGCGTGTGCTGGACCGGCTGTTCGGCGAGCACGTGGAACCGGTGGCGGTCCGGCCGTTTCAGACGCACGTGCCGTTGTTCAGCCTGCGTGCGGCGGCGGGCGATCTGGGCGAAGAGATGGAATCGCAGGCGGAGGATTGGGTGCGCGCGCCCGAGGGCATGCGGCTTTCGCCCGATCTTTTCGTGGCGCACGTGGTGGGGCGCTCCATGGAGCCGCGCATTCCCCATGGCAGCCTGAACCTGTTCCGGCTGCACCCGGCGGGGTCGCGGCAGGGCAAGATTCTGCTCATTCAGCGGTTCGGATCGGTGGACGAAACGGCGCGCTACACCGTGAAGCGCTACACCAGCCGCAAGGTCTACAGCGGCGAAGACCAGTGGCAGCATGAACAGATCCGCCTGGAGCCGCTCAATCCGGAATTCTCACCGTGGGAGGTGGGTCCGGAGGATTTCGCCGTCGTTGCCGAATGGCTGCGGGTCATCGAGTAGCGCGGCTTCTGCTGGAGTGGTACGCCCGCGGCCATCGCGATCTGCCGTGGCGGCGCACCTCCGACCCGTACCGCATCTGGGTTTCCGAGATCATGCTGCAGCAGACGCGGGCGCAGGCCGCTATCCCATACTATGAGCGCTTTCTGGTTCGCTTCCCCACGCTGGAAGCGCTGGCCGCGGCGCGGGAGAACGATGTGCTGGCGTTGTGGGCCGGCCTGGGCTACTATTCGCGCGCCCGCAATCTGTGGCGAGCGGCGCGGGTAGTGGCCGCCGCCGGTGAGTTTCCGCGGCAATACGATGCCATCCGGGCGCTGCCGGGTATCGGCGATTACACCGCCGCCGCCATCGCCAGCATTGCCTTCGGACTGCCCCATGCCGTGCTCGACGGCAACGTGCTGCGGGTGGTGGCCCGGGTGGAGAACGATGCCGCGGATATCGCTTCGGCACGCACGCGCGAGCGCTTCCGCGCGGTGGCGCAGGGCTGGCTGGATTCCAGGGAGCCCGGCCATTTTAATCAGGCGCTGATGGAACTGGGCGCCACGGTCTGCCTGCCGCGCAACCCGATGTGCCTGTTGTGCCCTCTGGCGGCGTGCTGCCAGGGGCGCGAGGCAGGCACGGCGGCGCAACTTCCGGTGAAACTGCGCCGCACCGTGACGGTGGAGTTGGAGCGGACCTTGCTGGTGATCCGGCGGCGCGGCAAACTCCTGCTGCGGCAGAATGGACCGGATGCCCGCCGCCTGGCCGGCTTCTGGGACCTGCCTACGCCGCAGGAATTGCCCGCGGCGCGCGTGGGCGAGAGACTCGGCGAATTCCCGCACACGATCACGCATCACCGCTACACGATTGTTGTACACGCCGCCACGGTCCGCCGCGTAGGTAAAGAATATGGCTGGTTCGACGCCGCACAGTTTGGGGAGATTCCCCTCTGTACGACGGCGCGCAAGGCTTTAAAGCTGACCGAGTAACGGGACCGCCAATCGGGTTAGGGAGACTATGGACAGGACGAGGAAGCTGTCGATCGCCAAGGCGGTGGTGGTTCTGGGGGCCATCCCGATTCTGCTGTGGGCGTATGAATACGGGCCGAACCCAGGCTATGTGGGCATCCCAAGCGAAAATGGGGGCCAGACCTGCGCCAATGCCGGTTGCCACGTAGGAACAGCCAACTCCCCGAGCAATCATGGCAGCGTTACAGTCAACTTTCCGAACGAGATGACCTACACACCTGGCGTCGCCCAGCAGTTGAGCGTCACGATTCAAGATCCAGCGACCACGCAGCAGGCTTACGGCTTTGAACTGACAGCGCGCCTCGCGAGCAATGCTTCCACCATGGCCGGCAGTTTCGCCTACATCGATAGCAACACGCAGTTGATGTGCTCGCAGACCAATCTGCAGGTGTTCGAGGCGGTCTGTAATGCCGGTGCAGTGAGTAAAGGTTGCCCCGCACCAAGCAGCACGCCCACCTGCCCGTCCGGCATGACGCTGGAGTACATCGAGCATAGCTACGCGGGATATGTGAACTCCCTGCAACCGCCACACAACGGATCTTACACGTACAACTTCAACTGGACTCCGCCCGCGACGGACGTCGGGAACGTCACCATCTACGTCGCAGGAAACGCCGGCGTGGGCGGCGCGCCCAGCCAGACTGGCGATCATATCTACACCAATAAGTACACGCTGACGCCGTCGGCGGGCGGTCCTCTGCCGGCCATCAATTCCGCCGGCGTGGTCAACGGCGCCAGCTTCCAACCGGGCGTGGTCCCGAATTCCTGGATCACCATTCAGGGAACCGATCTCGCGTCCACTACCGATACCTGGGCCAATGCCATCGTGGGCGGCAAGCTGCCTACGGTTCTGGATGGCGTCCGCGTCAGCGTGGGCGGACAGGACGCGTATGTCTATTACATCAGCCCCACGCAGATCAATGTGCTGGCGCCAAATATAGGCACCGGGTCCGTGTCTGTGACGGTGAGCAATGCGAACGGCACCAGCACCGCCGCCACTGCGACGTCAACCACCGTCGGGCCAGCGTTTTTCCTGTGGCCCAACAATCAGCCGGTGGCGACGCACAGCGCGGATTCGAGCGGCACCTCGACAGCCTGGGCGGTGAAGAACGGGACGTTCGCGGGCGTCACCAATACACCGGCCAAGCCCGGCGAAGCCATCATTTTGTGGGGTACGGGTCTCGGTCCTACCAGCCCAACCGCGCCCATCGGTGTGCAGATTCCCAGCGGCACCATCTACTACACCGCCAATCCGGTAACCGTGACCATCAACGGCGCTCCGGCAGCGGTCTATGCCACCGCACTCTCACCCGGATTCGCCGGTCTGTACCAGGTGGTGGTCACCGTCCCCTCGACCCTGGCAAACGGGGATTACCCGCTGATCGCCACGATCGATGGCGCGCCTTCGCCCCAGGTGACCCTGACGGTGCACAATTAGCACCGCGCTACCATAACGTTTGGATCAATTCGCGCTCGAATTCGACCTCACTCCCGTGCGGCGCATCTTCTCGGTCAGCGAGCTGAATGCCACCATAAAGGTAGTGCTCGACGGCGAGTTCCGCGACGTGTGGGTGACCGGCGAAATCAGCGGACTGAAGCTGGCCACCAGCGGGCATTACTATTTCACCCTCAAGGATCGCGCCGCCCAGGTGCGCTGCGTGGCCTTCCGTTCGTCGCATCGCTACTGGAAATTCAAGCCGCAGGACGGGATGGCGGTGCTGGCGCGCGGCCGCCTGGAAGTGTATGAAGCGCGCGGCGAATACCAGTTGCTGGTGGAGATGCTGGAGCCCCAGGGCCTCGGCGCGCTCCAACTGGCATTCGAACAGCTCAAGAAAAAGCTCGCCGCCGAAGGGCTGTTCGCGCCGGAACGTAAGCGGGCGCTGCCGCGTTTTCCGCGCCGGATCGGCATCGTGACTTCGCCGCAGGGCGCGGCGATCGCCGATATGATCCAGATTCTCTCGCGCCGTTTTCCGGGACTGCAGATCCGTCTGTTTCCGGCGCGCGTGCAGGGCGAAGGCTCGGTGGAGGAGGTATGCCGCGGCATCGAATGGTTCAGCCGCTCGAAGTGGCCGGACCTGGTGATTGTGGGCCGCGGCGGCGGGTCGCTGGAAGACCTGTGGACCTTCAACACGGAGCCGGTGGCGCGTGCCATCGCCGCCTGCGCCGTTCCGGTGGTGGCCGCGGTAGGACACGAGACCGACGTCACCATCGCCGATTTTGTGGCCGACCTGCGCGCGCCCACTCCTTCGGCCGCCGCGGAGATGGTGGTCTGCACCTACGATGAATTGCTGGAGCGCATTGCCGCGGCCCGCAACAAGGGCGCTCAGGCCATGCGCTACCGGTTCGCCATGCTGGAACGGCGCTTGCGCCAGCAGGGGATCGAGCAGGCCTCCCGCGTGCTGCACCGGCGCGTGGGGCGAGGCTTGCAGCGCGTCGATGAGCAGGAGTACGCGCTGCGCGAACGGATTCGCCTGGCACTCGAGGTGCGCGAACGGGCACGCCGCGCCTTGGAACAGCGGCTGCGGCGGTTCGATGTGCGTCCCCGGCTGGCGCTCGGCCGCCGCCGCATGGAAGCCGCGCACACTGCCGCCTTGCAGGCCATGCGGATGCGGCTGGCTCGCCGGCGCGCGCGGCTGGATGAACTGGCGGCGCATCTTTCGCAACTCAGTCCCTTGCGCATTCTGGAGCGCGGATACGCCATCGTTTCGAACCAGCGTGGCGTGGTGAAGGACAGCGCGGAGGCGCCCGCCGCGAGCCGGATTCACGTGCGGCTGGCGAAGGGCGAATTGGACGCGACGGTGGAGTAGCCTGCCAGCGCAGCTACGTGCGCGGCGGCGGCGGAGGCCAGCCCGGAGAGCGTATAGCCGCCTTCCAGGAGCGAGACCACGCGCCCGCCGGCGTGGCGGTCGGCGATCTCCATGACGGCGTGAGTGAGGTCCGTGAAATCCCGATCGGTCAGGGTGAAGCGGCCCAGCAGGTCGCCGGTGCGCGAGTCGAAGCCGGCGGAGATGAGCACCAGATCGGGCCGGAACTGCTCCATCGCGGGGGTCAGCGAATTGCGGACCGCGCCCAGGATCTCGACGCGGCCGGATCCGGCGGGGAACGGAAAATTCATGGTGGTGCCGCCTTCGCCGGTTTCATCGGCGCGCCCCGTTCCGGGATACAGCGGCCACTGGTGGGTGCTGAAGAAGAAGACGCTGGCGTCGTTGTAGAAGATGTCCTGGGTGCCGTTGCCGTGGTGGACGTCCCAATCCACGATCAGGACGC
Source organism: Candidatus Sulfopaludibacter sp. (assembly GCA_031292755.1). Taxonomy (GTDB): domain Bacteria; phylum Acidobacteriota; class Terriglobia; order Bryobacterales; family Bryobacteraceae; genus Sulfopaludibacter. The sequence goes on along the minus strand of JARLGM010000017.1, from coordinate 32,694 downwards.
GCTCCACGCCATGCTTCCGCTGGGCATGGCGGGCGGCGATGGCGATATTGTTGAACAGGCAGAATCCCATGCCGCGGCGCGCATTGGCGTGATGGCCCGGTGGACGCACGGCGCAGAATGCGTTTCGCGCCGCACCGGAGAAAACCGAATCCACGGCATTCAGTACGCCGCCCACCGCGTGCGAGGCGGTTACCAGGGAGTCCGGCGTGATATCGGTATCGCCCGTGCTGAGATACGGCGCTCCGGCGGCGAAATCTTCGCGCACCATATCGAGATACTGCGCGGTGTGGCAAAGCAGCAATTCGTCTTCGGTGGCTGCGCGCGCGGGTACGCGGGCCAACCGGTCCAGGAGGCCGGCGTTCTCCAGCCCCTCCATCACGGCGTCGAAGCGTTCCGGTTTTTCCGGATGGGCGCGGCCTTCCAGGTGGTGCCGGTAGATGGGATCGGCGAGCAGGGCGGTAGTCGGTTCCACAGGGAACAAAATAGCATGTTCAAAACGCGCAGGCACTGCGCGGCGAGGATTATACGCCTCGCCGGTTGCCCCACAGGTCCACGTGCAGCCGCGGGCTGAAGCGGAAACCTTCTTCCTTACAGATCTCGGCCAGCCAGACGCCGCGCTCGCGCAGCCGCTCCGCGTCCGTGCCTTCGGGCATCAGGATCACGCGGTCCGCTGCGGCGCCGAGTGTCTCCAGCAGAGACCGCACCTCCTGCACATCGTCCGCTCGCGCGATCACGAATTTCAGTTGATACTCGTAGCGGCGCATGAGCTCGCACAACACCGGGGGCTGGATGCGCAGGCGGTCATGCTGCGCCGCCCAGCGGCCTTCGGGCGTGGAGTTGGCCAGCTTGGGGCTGATGCTCATCAGGTCGCAGGCCACCGGCTGAAACACCGTGCCCGCGGTTTCGATGGTGATGTGCAGGCCGAGCGCGCGCAGGCGTTCGGTGAGCGGCAGAATCTCCGGCGCGATCATGGGTTCGCCTCCCGTGACCACCACGTGACGCGCGGGATGGGCCTGTACTTCGTCCAGAATCTGTTCCAGCGAAAGTTCCGTGCCTTCCGGCTGCCAGGAGGTGTAAGGCGTATCGCACCACGAGCAGCGCAGATTGCACCCGCTGGTGCGGATGAAGAACGACGGCACGCCGATCAGCGCGCCTTCGCCCTGCAGGGAATAAAACAGCTCAGCGATCTTCAATGCCGGCCTCTTCGAATCCCTTGCGGCGCAGCAGGCAGGCGTCGCATTCGCCGCAGGGAGCGCCGTCCGGACCGGGATCGTAGCAACTGTGGGTCAGAGCGAACGGCACCTCAAGTTCGCGCGCCAGTTTCACGATGCCGGCCTTGCTGAGCTGCAACAGTGGTGTGTGGATCTTCAGCCGCGTGATGCCTTCCACGCCTGCCCTGGTGGCCAGATTGGCCATGCGCTCGTATGCCTCGATGTACTCCGGGCGGCAATCGGGATAGCCCGAGTAATCCAGCGCGTTGACTCCGATGAAGATGTCGGAACTTTCCAGCACCTCCGCCCACGCCAGGGCGAAGGAAAGGAAGATGGTATTGCGCGCGGGCACGTAGGTGATGGGAACGCCCTGCCCCATTTCGGCGGTGGAGCGCGATTTGGGCACGGCGATATCGGCCGTGAGCGCCGACCCGCCAAAGGCGTCCAGGCCGATTTTCGCCACCATGTGGCGCGCGGCTCCGAAATGGGCGGCGATGCGCGCGGCGGCGTCCAACTCGAAGCGATGGCGCTGGCCGTAATCGAAGGAGAGCGCGAAGCAATCGAATCCCAGCCGCCGCGCCAGAGCGAGGCAGGTGGAAGAATCCAGGCCTCCGCTCAACAAACAAACTGCTTTCCTGGAAGATGACACCGGCAAGTCCCTGCTCTCATGGTGACATAAGGCGGGTATCATGGGAATACAGTTGCGCATTCGCTTCCTGACTTCAACGCCTCTCGATATCCGCCGCGGCAGCGGCACGTACGTCGGGATCCACGTGCTGGCGCGCGCGCTGGAATCGCTGGGGCACAAGGTGGAGTTCGAAACACCGCGGCGCCATCTCCCGGTCTACACGCTGGAGCGGCTGCTGTTCAATCGGCGCCTGCGCCCATCCCCCGAATGCGGTCTGACGGTGGGTTTCGATATGGATGGGTACCGCATCGCCGGCGGCGCGCCGCATGTGGCATCGCTGAAAGGTGTGATTGCCGATGAGGTGCTTTTCGAGAGGGGCTTCACGCGGCGGACTATGGCGGTGCAGGCGCGCTGCGAGAAACTGCACGTGCATCGCGCCGGGAGGGTGCTGTGCACCAGCCGCTACTCGGCGGAGCGGGCGCGCGAACTCTACGGACTCGCGGAACTGCCGGCGGTGGTCCCGGAACTGATCGACCTGGCGGAATGGCGGCGCCTGCTGGAGCTTCATGCAGCGCGCGCTCAGCGGTTCACGGTGCTGTTTGCGGGCCGTCATTATCGCCGCAAGCGGATCGAGGTGCTTCTGGGCGCGGCGGAATTGCTGCGGGCGTGCATCCCGCAACTGGAAGTGCGGATTGTGGGCAGCGGCCCTTGCACCGCGGAGTTGCACCGCATGGCGCACAGGCTGCGATTGGAAGATACGGTGTCCTGGCTGGGCGACGTCTCGCGGCCCGAGTTGGCGGCGGAGTATAATCGTGCCGGCCTGTTCTGCCTGCCCAGCGTGCAGGAGGGGTTCGGCATCGTGCTGCTGGAAGCGATGGCGGCGGGCAAGCCGATTGTGGCCGCGCGCGCCGCGGCCATACCGGAAGTCGCGCCGCACGGCACGCTGGTGGAGCCGGAGAGCGTGGAAGCGATGGCGGCGGGAATCGAGGAACTCTATCGTTCGTCGGAGCGCGCCGCGGCGCAGGCTCGGGCAGGCGCGGATTGGGTCCGGCAGTTCGATGCGCCGCGCGTGGCGGCGAAGTTCTTACAGGCAGTTTGCACCGAAAGGAGCAACGGATGAGCGCCCCATGGCGCTGGCCCGGGCTACTTGAACGTCAGGAAGATAGTGGTCGAGATCGGGGCCACCGAGTCGGTCTTGGCGTTCACAACGTAAGTCGCGTGCTCCCGGGAATCGGTGGCGCTTTGCTGCTCGACGGCATTGCGGATGAGGCCCGTCTGCGGTGTGGAGCGCGTGAATTGCACCGTCAGGATTTTTCGGCCCGGCCGGTCCGACGTGACTACCGGAGTATCGAACTTTGTCAGGCGTTCCACTCGCGCTGCTTGGAGGACAGCGGCGCCGCTGTCCCACATGGAGAGGAAACCGTCATCGTTCGGAAAGAACTGGAGCTTCACCGAATCGCCGGCATGAAGCTGGTTGGGATCCACTTCGACAAAGTCACCGGCCTCGTTCCGGCGCAGCACCGTGTATTTCACGCCCAGGTAGGTGGCGCGAACTGCTCCCAGGGTGGAGAGGGCTTTGAGCGGCGCCGCGGTCCGCTGCTGCTCTTTCTTGTCGCGCTGCTGTTGCTGTTCCGGGGCGCTGAGAGACTGTTGTTCCTGAAGGGCTCCCGTAGTGACCAACTGCTGCGGAGCATAAAACAGAGCCTGGGCGTTCTGGAGGGGGATCGGCTTCGAGCCTCCATCCAGAAGCGTGGATAGCGAGCCGGCGGAGCCGCCCCCGCCCCCGCCCCCGCCTACGCCTCCGAGTGCACCGAAGTCCTTCGGCGCTGGGGCTGCCATCGGCGCAGCGGCGGGAGGCGCTGCCACAGCGGTGTCACTCCGGGTAACGGGAGCAGCGGGAGCGTTCAACTCGGCGATTGCGTTCGATTGGGGAGCCGGTTCGGCGGGCGTCTTTTTCATAGTGGTGGCACGCCTGGGGGCCGGACGGTCCGCCACCGCGGGTGCCTGCGGCGGCGCGGCTGGCTCCGGTTGCCTCACCTCGGCGACCAGCTCAGGCGGCGCGGCCGGATGGGGCTTCGGCCGGGTAAGATAGACTCCCGCAATCGCCAGACATGCGGCGGCAGCGGCAACCACGGCCGCGGGACGCCAGAATTGCCGGTACCAGGGCAGCGGCTTTTCATCGATGGCTGCCAGCAGTTGGGCCCGCGCCGCGGGATCGTTCAAAAGATCGCGCAGCGATTGCTCGCGGGCCAGCGCGTCGAAGAGTTCCTGATCGCTGAGCGCGGCTTCGAAGAGGGTTTGCTGCTCTTCGGGCGTGAGGGTGCCGGTAGCGTATCCGCCCAAAAGCTTCTGGATATCCTGCCGGTCCATCATTTGTCCTTCCCTTCCCAATGGCCGCCCATCAGGTCCAGCAGATTCTTGCGGCACCGATGGTCCCACGTGTACACGGTGTTGAGTGCGCCGGCGCCCATGATGCTTTGGATCTCCGGAAACGTTTTGCCCCGCAGCTTGAGACGGATCAACTGGCGGCACCGGTCGCCCAATTGCGCGATGCATCGCTCCAGCCGTTCCAGCATTTCCTTTCGTTCCAGGGAGTCGGCCGGGTTGGCGTCCAGGTCAGGCAGCGGAATATCGGTAATGGACACCTGGGTATACTCGCCGCGGCGTACCGCCTTCCGGCGCAAGCTCATGATTTTAAACCGTACGATCTGCAAAGAGAGCGGCAGCAGATCTTCCGCCCGCTCCAGGTGCGCGTACTTTTCATGCAGCAGCATGAGCACCTCCTGGGCCAGGTCCTCGGCAACGTCCCTCGATAGATGAGATGCCGCGAACACTACAATCCTTTCACGGAGCTTGGCCAGGACCTCTTCGCGTTGCACGGAAAATCCGCCGTTCTGTGGCAATCATAGCATCTGTCCGGCACGGTACAATTCGGGTGTGGCCCGTGTCCTGATGGTCTCGTCTGAGGCTGCTCCGCTGGCGAAGACCGGCGGACTGGCCGATGTAGTAGGAGCGTTACCCAGCGCCCTCCGTGGCTTTGGCGATGACGTTGCCGTGGTGATCCCGCGGTACGGTTCCATCGACCTGAAGAGTCTTCGGCGGGTCTTTGACAGCCTGCCCATCTATCTGGGACTGACCCGCTACGATACCTCCATCTATCAGGCGGCCGAAGAGTTCCCCCTCTACCTGGTGGATTGTCCGCCGCTGTTCGACCGCAAGGGCTTCTACGGGGAGACCGGCGTGGATTATCCGGATAACCACATCCGGTTCGCCGTATTCGCGCGCGCGGCGCTGGGAGTGGCGCGCTACCTTTTCCGCACTGAAATCTTCCATTGCCACGACTGGCAGGCGGGACTGGTGCCGGCCTACCTGCGCACTGCGGCGGCCACGGACCCGACATACCTGGGCGTCCGCACCCTCTTCACCATCCACAACCTGGGCTACCAGGGGCTGTTTCCCAAGACCGCGCTGGCGGATGTGGCCCTGCCCGCCAGTGTGTATCGCCCCGACGGCATGGAGTTTTTCGGGCACGTCAGCTACGTCAAAGGCGGCATTTCCTTCGCCGACTGGCTGAGCACGGTGAGTCCCACCTACGCGCGCGAAATCCAGACGCCCGAGTTCGGTTTCGGCCTGGACGGCGCGTTGCGTTCGCGGGCTGGAGTGCTGACCGGCATCCTGAATGGAGTGGACTACCGGGAATGGAGCCCCGAAACCGACACGTTGCTTCCGGCGCGGTATTCGGCGGAGGATCTGAGCGGCAAGCGTGTCTGCAAGGAACAGCTTCTGCGCGAATTCGGACTCCCCGCGGAGGCCTTGGACCGGCCGCTCCTCGGCGTGGTCTCGCGCTTCACCCGGCAGAAGGGGACCGACATTCTGGCCCATGCCGCCGGCGGGATTGTGGATCGGGATGTCTACCTGGTGGCGCTGGGATCGGGCGAACCGGAGTACGAAGAGTTCTTCCGGCGCGCGGCAGCCGAATACCCGGGGCGCATCGCGGTGAAAATCGGCTTCGATAATGCCCTGGCGCATCGCATTGAAGCCGGGGCGGATGTGTTCCTGATGCCCAGCCAGTACGAGCCCTGCGGATTAAACCAGATTTATAGCTTAAAGTATGGAACGGTGCCAGTGGTTCGCGCGACCGGCGGCTTGGATGATACCATCGAGGAAAGCACGGGGTTCAAGTTCATAGAGTACTCCCCGGAGGCACTGCTGGGCGCGCTGACGGCGGCCACGCAGGCGTACCAGGACCGGCAAGGCTGGCAGGAGATGATGCGCCGGGGGATGCGCCAGGACTTTTCCTGGAAAGCCTCGGCGGCGGCCTATTCGGCGTTGTACCGGCAGCTATTGGGTGTTTGAATCCTTTTGCGGAACAAAGATTCTAATCTACGTAGGGAGAGAAAATGGCAGGTCAGAACACAGTAACCTTTACCGATGCGGATTTCGACAAGGACGTGCTCCGGTCGGACGTTCCGGTTCTGGTGGATTTTTGGGCCGAATGGTGCGGCCCGTGCCGTCAGATGGCGCCCACCATCGACGTCGTGGCCGGCGAGTATGCCGGCCGGGTGAAAGTGGGCAAGCTGGATGTGGACAGCAATGGCAACACGGCCATGCGGTACAACATCCGGGGTATTCCCACGCTGTTGCTTTTTAAGGACGGGCAAGTGGTGGAACAGCGCGTCGGCGCGATGGGCAAAAGCGACGTGATGAAGATGCTGGATGCCCACGTCCAGGTAAAAGCTTAAGAAATACCGCTCCCCCGCGGTCGCGGCCGGAGGTTGCCTCCGCGAGGGAGCGGTTTTCGTTTCACCTCAGGGCCAGGCTCGTTTCGCTCCAATCCCCAGCCAATTCAGCAGCCTCCCGTCCCTGGCAGGGCACACAGTAGCGCGCCCAGGGCAGCGCGGCCAGGCGCTTGGCCGGTATCGGCTCCTCACAACTCAGGCAGATCCCATAATCGCCGGAGGACAGCCGGTCCAGAGCCTCGTCTACCAGGCGAAGCTGGCCGTAGTCCAGCCGGTTCAGGTGCAGGGAAACGAATTCCTCGTGCGAGATCTGTGCCTGGTCGTCTTCGGCTACCCGCCCCATGCGGGCCAGGGTGTCGAACTTGACTGCGAGACCGGAGAGTACCTCCTCTCGCTTTTGCTGCAGGCGCAGCCGGTATACCTCGTTGCATATGGGAGCAGGCGGCTCGCACTTCTTCATGGAACCCTCCAAAAGCCGAGTTTCGGATATCGGCACCTTAATGGTTCAAGAAACGTACCAGAATTCTCTAATAAAAACAATCCCTAAGTTTGGTTAAGGTTAACGGCCAGGGAGATAGTCCGGAGGTAGGTTGTTCGAGAGATCCCGTAGGATGTTCTGTTCCTGGGGGGAGAACTGCTTTTTGAAGGCTTCGCTTTCGATGCGGGCGTTGCGCTGGTCTTCCGGCATTCTCATGAGCTGAATGAGGGTGCGGCGCATCGGCTGCACACGGTCGTCCGGCAAGTTGCGGAAGGCATTGAGCTGCTGTAAGACCAGGCGGCGTTGCGGCGGCGGCAGGCTGTCCAGACCGCGAATCTGACGGGCAATGCGGTCCTTATCCGCCTGGGGAAGACGATCCAGCCTCTCCAGTTGCTGGCGGATCTGCTCCTGCTGTTTTACCGGCAATTTCTCCAGGGCGCGCTCGCGTTCTTCGGGGGTCATCTGCAGCAGCCGCTGCGCGGGACCGGGAGTATTGATGCGCGGCGCGTTGTTCTTGGGCGCTCCTCCGCCCGCGTTGGGGCCCTTGGCATTGCGATTATTGGGCGCGGCGGACGGTCGCGGCGGGGGAGGCGGCGGTGGTTTGTTGGCCTTCTGATTGGCACACCATCCCGAACAGATTACCAGGAGCGCCGCTCCCGCAAGTTGAAGGGCTCGATTCATGCCTTACATCTTCGCAGCCGGTTCGGCGGGCTCGGAACGCATCAGGTGGTTGAACTGATCTAACATCTCCACTTCGTCAACGGCATGCTCCACCTGATCGGGCTGCAGGGCTTCCACCTGTGCACTTTGCTGGGGTGGCGTGATGGGCACCACGGCCGGCCGGTCCAGAAGAACCCCGGCCATGATCAGTACGCCGGCGGCGGCGGCGATGGGCAGACTTCTGGAATGAAACACCGGGCGAAAGGGCCGGAGCAGCATATCCCACCAGGAAACCTGCTGTTCGATCCGCTGGTAGAGGCGGCGGTCGAAATCGGCGGATACCGGCGGGGCCTCCCACGAATCCAGGGCTCGCCACACGGACGATTGACTTTCCACGAACTGGCGGCAGCCGGGACAGGTTTCCAGGTGCCGCTCCAGGGGAACGGTGCTCTCTCGTTCGAGCCTGCCGGAGCTGTACGCCAGCAGCAGGGCTGAGCCTTCGTGAGTCTCCAGGGGACAATCCATAAACGCCTCTTCTTCCCTAAGCCATATGGGCCAAACGGGCGCGCAAGCTTTCGTACGCCCGGAACAAAAGCGACTTCACCGCAGATTCCGAACAGTTCAGCACCCGGGCAATCTGCGAGTATTCCATGTCCTGATACTTGTGCATCAAAACGGCCGCTCTCTGCTTCTCCGGCAGAGTAGCTACCGCCTTGCGCACTTCCTCGAGCCGCGACTCGTAAACCATCGACGCTTCCACCGTCGGTCTCTTGTCCGACACCTGCCTTACAGGCAGGTCGCCGGAAGCATCGTCCAGCCGTTCCTGCGATTTCTCGTGCTTCCCATCCCGCAGCGCGTTCAAAGCCAGATGCGTCGCGATGCGGAAGAGCCATGTCGTAAACTTCGCAGTCGGCTCGTACGTACTCCGGGAACGATATACGCGCAGAAACACTTCCTGCGCCAATTCCTCTGCTACTGCGTGATTCTGGACCATTCTATAGAGGAAATGGATCACGGACAACCGGTGTTTGTCGAGCAAAACACCGAAGCTCGCGCCATCTCCATCCCTGACGCGAAGCATCAACTCCGCATCGTAGTCCAGGGCCGCCGCGGTCGCCCCCATATCGGTCTTAACCCGTTCGTCCATCCGAGGTTGCGCTTCCGACTGTTAAATATCTTTCGGCTGAATATCTTTCGGCTACTCGCCCTTCAGGGATCGCTCCATTAAGCGCTGAATCGCATCCCGCGGCGACAGGTTGTAGTGCAGCATCTGGTACATCTGTTCGGAGATGGGCATTTCCACCTGGTACCGATTCGCCAGATCGACGGCTGCATTCGTAGTTTTGATCCCCTCAGCCACCATCTTCATGGAGCTGACAATCTCGTCGAACTTGCGGCCGTGCGCCAGAGCGGCGCCCACGGCGCGATTCCTGCTGAGATCGCCGGTGCAAGTCAAAACCAGATCACCCAGACCGGCCAGGCCCGCCAGGGTCTGTGGCCGCCCTCCCATGGCCAACGCCAACCGGTTCATCTCCGCCAACCCCCTGGTGATGAGCGCCGCTGTGGCGTTGTGCCCTAATCCCATTCCATTTAACACTCCCGAGCCGATGGCGACAACATTTTTAATGGAACCGCCAATTTCTACACCAATAGGATCTGTGCTGGTGTAGAGCCGGAACGTGGGACCGGAAAAGGCCGCCTGGATGGCCGGCGGGAGGGTTTCGTCACAGCTCGCTACGACGAGCGCAGTTGGTTCAAAACAAGCGACTTCGCGAGCGAATGTAGGTCCGGAGATCACTGCCACGCGAGGTTCGAAGGCGGTTTGCAGGACTTGCTGGATCACCTCCGATATTCGTAGTAATGTGCCGTTCTCCAGGCCCTTGGTCGCACTCACAAACACCATGGAATCATTCAGAAACGGCAGCATCCGGGTGTATAGAGCGCGCGCCAGGTGGGAAGGCATCACGCTCAGAACGATCTCGGCGCCATCCAGGGCAGTGGCCAAATCGCTGGTTACTATTACGTGAGTAGGAAGCTGGGCGCCGGGAAGGTAAACATCGTTCTCCCGCGTGCGCGACATACGGAGCGCCAAGTCCTCTTCAAAGACCCAAAGCCGGACATCGGGAAAGCGCGGCGACAAAACTACGGCCAAAGCCGTCCCCCAACTGCCCCCGCCGATGATCGCGAGGCGCCTCACGAGTCGCTATCTCCGAAACGAAACACGTGCTCGGAACCGCCGTGCAATCTTTGAATATTGCTTCTATGCTTGTAGATAATGAACGCCCCTGCCAGTATTGCCGCGCTAACTACGTATATAGAAGGTTGCAGAATCAGCCAAACGGCCAGCGGAAAGGTAGCTGCGGCAACGATGGAGCCCATGGAGATGTGGCGGGTCGCGATCACCGTCCCCACGAACACCACCAGAATGGCAGCCAAAGGGAGAGGCGTGAGGCACAGGAAAGCGCCCACGAAACTGGCCACCGCTTTCCCGCCGTGAAATTTCAAAAATACGGGGTAGGCGTGGCCGGCCATCACGGTCAGAGCGGCGGCGCTCATCCAGAGCGCACTGTGCTCCGTAAGCCGCCCTGCGATCCAGACCGCAAGGTATCCCTTGGCGATATCGAGCAGCAGCGTGAGCACGCCGGCGGCTCGGCCGGTAGTACGGAGGACGTTGGTGGCGCCGATATTCCCACTGCCGGAGGAGCGCACATCGGCGCCGGTTTTCCATTTCACCAGGAGATATCCGAACGGAATGGCTCCCAACAGGTAGGCGGTCAACAAAGCGAGCACTGGGTTCATTTTGAGAACGGAAATTCCGCAAGTTTAGTGTACACGGAACCGGTGGGATGCAACTGGCTGCGATACAAAAAGAAGCTGCCGGCGGTGAACTCTCCGAACTCCAGCGAGGGCTGGGCGGCGATGGCCTCCCGCAAGGGTTGCAGGTCCAGCCTCTCTTTGATGCGGGCCAGCGTCAAATGCGGGGAGAAGTCGCGCTTTTCCACTGGAATGCCAAGCGCCGCTGTCGCGCGGCCGGTATCGGCAGCCAGTTCGGGGAGCCCGGGCGCATCGATGCCGCACCAGAAGTTGCGCGGCGAATGAGGATTGGGGAAGAAGCCCACCTTGCGAACGTGCACCGGAATGAGCGGCCGCGCAGGAAGCGAAGTCAGCGCCTGCTGGAGTTCGCCTAACCGCTGCTCGGGCCATTCGCCGATGAACTTGGTGGTGATGTGCAGGTTCGCGGGCGGGCTCCAACCGATGCGCGCTGCCGGGCGAAGCTGCCGCAGCAGTTGTTCCAGATTGCGGACCACCTCGGCGGGCAGGTCCAGTCCCGTAAACAATCGCATGGGCGCTTTCATTGTAAATTATGAGCGTAGTGCGCTTCGGACCGATTCTTAAACGCAGCTTTTACGATCGCGAAACCAGCGAGGTAGCGCGCGAGTTGCTTGGGAAGGTGGTGGTCCACGGACCCACCGCCGGCATGATCGTGGAGACGGAGGCATACCCGGGCGGCGACGACCTGGCATCCCACTCCGCGCGGGGACTCACCGAGCGCACGCGGGTTATCTTCGGGCCGCCGGGCCACGCCTACGTGTACTTTATCTACGGCATGTACGAATGCCTCAACGTGGTGGTGGGCGCGGCGGGGACTCCCGGGTGCGTCCTGGTGCGGGCTCTGGAACCGGTCTGGGGAATCGAGACGATGCGCCGCCGCCGGCCGGCTGCGCGGAGGCTGCAAGATCTCACGGCGGGCCCCGGCAAACTGACGCTGGCGTTGGGTATCACGCGAGCGCAGTATGGCGCAGATCTCACGCGCGGCAGCCTGGTGTTACGGGAGCTGGCGGAACCGCGCGCCATTGAGGTGGATGTCACTCCGCGAATTGGAATCAGCCAGTGCGCCGAACGGCCCCTGCGATTTGCCATCCGCGGGAATCGCTTCGTCAGCCCTGCGAAATTTTAATGTTGCGATTCGTTCATGAACAGACTGGAAAATGTAACCCCCCGGACAACTCTTCGTCTATGATGTTGTTCCGCGTCTTATTCGGAGGGTAGGTGTCTACAAAATCGCCTCAGACACGGATCAGCGGCCAGACCATCATCGATGAGCTGGTGCGGAACATGGAGTTGGGCCGGCTGGAACTGGCATACACCGTCCTGCTGCCTTGTATCTTCAGCGTTTATCTTCACCCGGACGATCACGCGCGCCTGCTGGGCGTGCAGGACATCATCCGGGAAGATGCCCGGCGCGCGCTGGCGGCGCGGATGGCGGAGTGGAACAGGAATTCGCTGTTCCGCCGCGGGGGCAAGAAGAGACAGTACCGGATCGCACAGAACGATTGGTGGATCGAACTGTTCGTCGACGCGGAAGGGGCGGTGCCGCCGGGCGACGTGGAAATTCATTCCGAGCTGAACGATGTAGCGCAGCCGGGCTATCGCGGCGTCAAAACCACCCTGATTGAGCGCGAGCCTTCGGTAACGGCAGCCCGCGTGGCGCGCGACCGTGAGAGCACCCGTGGCCAATCCGGCAAAGTGTTCGCCGAGATCCGCTATCAGGACGATTCCGGTCCGCAGACCTACTTCGTCACGCAAAGCGAGGTGAGCATCGGGCGCGGAGGCGAGGATCTGTGGGTGGATCTGCCGCTCTACACCAGCGATGAAATCTCGCGCGAGCATGCGCGGCTGCGGCGCGACGCGTCCAGCGGACGTTTCAGCATCCTGGATCAGAGTCGCAACGGCACATGGGTCAACGGGCGCAGGCTGACGCGCGGGACCGAAATGGAACTGCCCGATCGCGCCGAGATTGGCATTGCGGAAGTGGTCAAGCTGAACTTCGAGGCCAAGCGGTGAAAGATCTTTACTACCTCCACACGCCGTTTGTGGGCGCGTTTCTAACCTTCGTCGCCTTGTTTGTGCTGGCGCACTGGAAGGAGCGGCGATGATCACCGCGTTTCAGGCGGGTGCGGCGACACACACCGGCCTTCTGCGCTCGTGCAACGAAGACCGCTACTGGATGGACGCCGAGCGCGGTGTGTTCCTCGTGGTGGACGGCATGGGAGGCCAGGCGGCGGGCGAGCTGGCGGCGGAGACGGCGGTGGACGCAGTGCGCGAATCGATGGCGGGGGCGACTCCGGCGAGCGCGGAAGCGCGCGTGCGGAAAGCCATCGCCAGCGCCAACAACCGCATCTGCGGGCTCGGCGAGGAACACCTGGAGCTTCGCGGCATGGCCTGCGTCCTTACCCTGGCGCTATTGGAAGAAGAGCGAATTACCATCGGACACGTGGGCGATTCGCGACTATACCTGGTCTGGAAGGGCAACATCCGCAAACTCACCAGCGATCACTCGCCGGTGGGCGAAAGTGAAGATGCCGGCGAACTCAGTGAAGAAGAGGCGATGCAGCATCCGCGGCGCAACGAAGTATTCCGCGACGTCGGGTCGCGCCGGCGCTCCCCCGGAGAGGAGGGGTTCATCGAAATCCGGACGTGCCGCTTTCACCCGGATGCGGCCATTCTGCTGTGCAGCGACGGGCTCACGGACCTGCTGACCGCGTCGGAAGTGCGCGCCATCGTGGGCCGCTACGCGGGCGATGCCGCGCGCGTGGCGGGCGAGTTGGTGGAAGCCGCCAATCTCGCCGGGGGTAGCGATAACATCACGGCCCTGTTCGTGGCGGGTCCGCAGTTTCGCGGCGGCGCCGGTGCGACGCGCCCGCGCACGTCCACTACGCGGGTTCGACGGCGGAGCCGGCTGTTCACTGGCCGGATGGCGTTTCTGGTTTACGGTCTGCTGCTGGCCATGGCGGTGTGGGCCTTCAGGAAAGGCGGCTGGTAATGGCACGAGACTCCCGGACAGACCAGGAAGCCTGTCCTACCCGCGTGGGCCGCTACGAGATTGTCCGAAGGCTCGGCCGGAGCATGACCGATGTCTACCTTGCCATCGACACGGTGGAAAACCGGCGGGCCGCGCTCAAGCTCGTAAAGACGGGCGGCGACCGTGCGTCGCGCCTGATCATGGAGGCCGAGCGGCGCGGCGCGGAAATCCAACGCGCGGTGCAGATGCTGGATGCGCGCGTGGTGGAGATCTACGATGTGGGCGACGAGGATGGGTACTTCTTCGTCGCCATGCAATACGTGGAAGGCCGCAACGTGGCCGAGATCTTGCGGCAGGATCACGTGATCGAGCCCATGCGCGCGGCGGTGGTAGCGCTGGAGATCTGTGAACAACTCGCCAAGTTTCATTCGTGGCAATCCACCGTAGTGCATGGCGATATCAAGCCGTCCAACATTCTGCTGGGCGCCAACGATACGGTGCGGCTGCTGGATTTCGGAATCGCCAAGATGCTGCGCTCCGACGGCAGCGCCACGGCCCACAATTTCGGCAGTCCGAGTTACTGCTCGCCGGAGCGGTTGACGCACAGCGAAGTGGACCGGCAGAGCGACCTTTGGGCGGTGGGTGCGACCCTATACGAAATGCTCAGCGGAATGCCGCCCTATCAGGCCGGCGACACGCGCCGGCTGGAGAGCCTGATTCGCTCCAAACGCCCGCCTCGCGCCTTGCCTCCCTCCTGTCCGCGGGCGCTGCAACTCATCGCCATGAAGGCGTTGGCGCCCGACCCGGGAAAGCGGTACCTGACGGCGGCGGAGTTTCAGGGCGACCTGCAGGCGTTTCTGGAAGCCAAGCCCACCATGGCGGAACGGGAACGCCAGGGTTGGAATCCGAATGCCACCATAGAAGCGGCGCGCGAAGCGCTGCGTAAGGCCACCCGCACGGTGAAGCGGGCCAACCAGCGATGGCGGTTGCTGGGCGCGGTGGGGTGGTTTGCGGCGGGTATGGCGTTGTGGATCGGCGGGGCGGTGGGCTGGGAGCAATTGCAGGCGCGCAACGCCGCGGTTCTGAAGCCGGCGCCGCCGAAACCTTCCGCGGAGTGGCGGCAGATTTACCTGGACGAAGCCAATACCGCCCTGCAGGCGTCCGACTGGCAGAAGGCGGAAATCTGTCTGCAACGCGCCGTGCAGTTGGGTGGCAGCGACGATCTGACGCTGGGACGGCTGGCCCTGGTGCGGGGCTACCTCGAGTTGGAACGGCTGGATGACGGCGGGAACTCCGCGGCCGCCGCGGCACAGTGGAGCGCGGCCGCGCGCGATCGGTTCCAGGAGGCTGCCCGGCGGATGCCGCGCGAGGCGGCCCCGCATCTGGCGCTGGCGCGGATCTACGTATACTGGCTTCCCAACGTGGAACGCGCGATGGCGGAATTTCATGCGGCCGGGCAGTTGGGTGCGCCAACGGGGCAGCGGGAAATCGAGCAGCAGGGCGACGCGTATCGCCTGGAGGCGCTGCGGGAAGCGGCCAGTGCGCCGCAGACGGCCTGGCAGGACGCCGGCATGGCGCGGCAGATCTATCAGCGGGTGCGCGGATTCGATCGCGTGGAGCAGTCGTTAAAGGAACTGGAAACAGTGAAGGCGCCGCGCCCGCGTCATCGCGCCATACGAAGGCCCATACAGAGGAGGCGCATATGGCGGTAACGCGCAGTTGGACCGCAAAGCCGTTCGTGGTTTCAGTAGCAAAATCAGCGCCGCGGAAGAGCGAGCTGGTATGGCTGGCGGCCGCGTCGCTATTTGTGGCCGCCGCTCTGGGCATGGTCTATTCCGCCAAGCTGCACGGCTTCACAAGCACCACGCAGCTTGTCAATTTGAACACGGTGGAGAGTCCCGATGAGCTGGCCCCGCTGTTCGCGCTTTATCCGGATCGTACGCAGCGGGAGGATCTGGCCCGGGAGACTTTTGAATTTCTACTGCGTGCACGGCCGCTGCGCAATGTGGGCGCCCTTGCGGCCCTGCATACTCCCGGAACACGCCGGCCGTTGCTGCCGCTGGCCAGGCTCAAGCCGCTGATGACCGTGCGCACGCCCCGCGAATTCCAGAAGACCTTCCTGCTGTGGGCTGGCCTGTACTTCGCGGGTTTTTACCTGGTGGCTTTAGTGTGGAAGGCGGCTCGGTTCGCCGGCGACCGGTCCTTTCTGCCGGCGCTGCAACTTCTGACAGGCATCGGGCTGGCGTTGATGACCAGCATGCGCGATCCCCTGCGCGACACCCTGGAGTTCCACAAGTTTGCCCTGGGTGTGTTCCTGGGGTGCCTGCTGCTGACTCTGCCGGCGCTTTCGTTCTTCGATTACCGCCGGCTGTCCGACTGGTGCTATACGCCGTTATTCGGCGCGCTGGGTCTGTTTAGCGCTCTGCTGGTATTCGGCCGAGGCCCGGCGGGCAACGATGCCAAGGTGAACCTGGGGCCATTCCAGCCAGTCGAGCTGATCAAGATCCTGCTGGTGCTTTTTCTGGCCGGATACTTTACGCGCAATTGGGAAAGGCTGCGCGATCTGCGCAATCGCGTGGGCACCCCGCGCCTGCGGCATGTGTTGCCGGTGCTATGCGCAACGGGCGTGTCGCTGCTGTTCTTCTTCGTGCTGAAGGATCTGGGACCGGCGCTGGTGACGTTCTTCGTGTTCCTCTCCATGTTCGCGGTGGCGCGTGGCAGACCGGGACTGGCGCTGGCGGGGCTGGCGCTGATGGTGGGGTCGGTGGCGGTGGGATATCGCCTGGGGCAGCCGCACACCGTGGTGGAGCGCATCGACATGTGGCTCGCGCCGTGGGACAACAACGTACACGGCGGCGATCAACTGGCTCACAGTCTTTGGGCGCTCTCCACCGGCGGGCCCTGGGGCTCGGGGCCGGGGTGGGGCGATCCGGAAATGATTCCCGCCGGCAATACGGACCTGGTGCTGCCGGCCATTGGGGAAGAGTGGGGCCTTGCCGGCGTGGCGGCGGTGTTCCTGCTGTTCGGGTTTCTGGTCTCGCGTGCTCTGCGCGCGGCAACGCGATGCCGCACGTATTTCGGATTGTTCCTGGCATTGGGACTGGGCTGCCTGATCGCTTATGAAATGATGCTGATCTCCGCGGGCGTGCTGGGAGTGCTGCCGCTTTCGGGCGTGGTCTCGCCATTTCTCAGTTCGGGCAATACGGCGATGCTCTCCAACTTCCTGGTGTTCGCGCTGCTGCTTTCCATTTCGGCCGACGGGCAGCCGGGCGTAGTGCCGCACGAGTTGTTGCGGCGGCCCACCGGATATCTGAAGGCCGTGCTGGCCTGCGCCATGTTCGTGCTGGTGGCGGCGGCGGCACGCTACCAGGTGCTCATGGATCGCGACTACCTGGCGCGCGACGCGCATGCCTTCGAGGCCGATGGCGTCAAGCGCCCGCAGCATAATCCGCGCATGAACTCGCTGGCGCGCGAGATTCCTCGCGGCACCATCTACGACCGTAACGGCATTCCTGTGGCCACCAGCAGTTGGGCCGAACTGGAACGGCACCGGCAGGAGTACCAGACGCTGAGCATTTCGCTGGACCAGGCGGCGTCGCGCTTCGACAACCGGCACTATCCCTCTGGAGCCGCACTGGCGCTGGTGCTGGGGGACCTGCGCACCGGGGAAAGCTTCCACGCGTCCAACGCGTCGCTGGTGGAGCACGATTCGGGCACCCGGCTTCAGGGCTACGAGTATGCGGAACTCGCCGGCCTGGTGCGCTACCGGCATCAGCCGGGCAATCCGGCCATCGCAAGACTGCTGGCGCGGGACCGCAATGTAAAGCTCACGCTGGACGTGCGGCTGCAATTACGCGCCAGGGAGATTCTAGAGAAGCACCTGCGCGATTCGCACACTCAGAACGGCGCGGTAGTAGTGATGGACGCTTCCTCGGGCGATGTGCTGGCGCTGGTGAGTTCGCCGGCGCCCGATCCACCGGGTTCGCGGCCTTCAGCTCCCTCGCCTGACGAGCTGCTGGACCGCACGCGGTACGGGCTGTATCCGCCGGGTTCGACCTTCAAACTGGTGACCGCGATTGCGGCGCTGCGCGCCAATCCCGAACTGAAGCATCGCACGTTCTTGTGCCGCACGCTGCCCGATGGGCGCGCCGGCACTGCGATCGCGGGCTGGAACCGGCCCATCAAAGACGATATCGGCGATCGCGCGCACGGCACGCTGGATATGGAGCGCGCCATCACTGTCTCCTGCAACGCATACTTCGCACAGTTGGGGGTGCACGACGTGGGCTCGAAGGCGCTGGCGGAGACGGCGGCGGAACTGGGAATCTCCACGGGGGACGCCGCGGAGTTGCGAAAAGCGCTGCCGTTCGCCGCATACGGTCAGGGGCCGGTGCTGATTTCGCCGTTCAAAATGGCCCGCGTGGCCGCCGCGATCGCTTCCGGCGGCCACATGCCGGAAGGGCGCTGGGTCTCCGGCGAAAGCAACGCGCGGAACGATGCGCCCTTAGAGATTCTGCCGGATTCGCAGGCGGCTTTCATCGCCCGCGCCATGCGTCGCGTGGTGACTGAAGGAACGGCGCGTCACGCCATGGCCGGCGAGACGGTGGGGATCGCCGGCAAGACGGGAACGGCGCAATTGGACGCAGGCATGCCGCACGCCTGGTTCGCGGGCTTTGCTCCGTACGATGCCGGCGCCTCGCACCGGCTTGCCTTCGCGGTGCTGGTGGAGCATGGGGGATATGGCGGAGCAACGTCGGCGCCCATCGCCCGCGAGGTGATGGAGGCGGCTAAGGAACTGGGGTTGCTGAGGTGAATATGACTCTCTCTGAGTTTCTGGAAAAGTTTGGCAGAACGGTATTCGAAGGGCCACTGGCCGGGCCGCCGCATCGGGAGACCCCGGCGGAACTGGCGGAGATCCGTCTCGCCGTCCTGGACCGCATCCGGGAAAAGAGCTATCGATCGGGCGGCAGGAAGGTGTTTCCGTTCGATCTGCTGCGCGTGGAATTGCGCGGCGTGGAGGAGAGCCGCCGCGACCTGTTTGCCGGCCAGTTTTTCCGCCGCTACCTGGAACAGGAAGTCCATGGCGCACTGCACGCCGCCGGATGCCGCTTCCCGGAGAATCTGCGCGTGGATGTGGATCCGCAAGTGGGCCTGCCGCAGCGTGGCGAGACCTGGCTGGTAGTGGAGGCGCTGTCGCAGAACCCGGGCGCGGCGCCGCGGCAAATGGCGCGCCTGACGGTGCACGACGGCGCCGCCAACGTGGCGGAACTACGGCTGGACAAGGCGCGCACCCATATTGGCCGGACGCGGGACGTCTACCGCAACGAAGGACTGTTCCGCCGCAACGACCTGGTGTTCGAGGAAGACACCGAGGTCAACCGCTCCGTCTCGCGCGAGCATGCCCACATCCGCTTCGATAAGCTGACCGGCGAGTATCGCCTGTTCAACGACCGGTGGCTGGCGCGCGGCGAGCGGCAGGCGCAGGAATGCGGTACCTGGATTGTCCGCGACGGATTGAGCCTGGAAGTGCATCGCGACTCGCGCGGGACCCGGCTCGAACCGGGGGACGAAATTCACTTTGGGAGGGCGGTGGCGATCTTTGAGTTAGAGTGAAGTGAATGTTCGATTGGAAGCAGGATCCGCACAGGCGGTTCAATCCACTCACTCGCGAATGGGTGCTGGTGTCTCCGCACCGCACCGAGCGCCCCTGGCAGGGGCAGAAAGAATCCACCGCCGCGCCGGCGCAGCCGGAATACGATCCCGAGTGCTATCTCTGCCCGGGCAATGCGCGCGCAGGCGGCGTGCGCAATCCGAAGTACGATTCCACTTTCATTTTCGATAACGACTTCGCTGCGCTCAAGCCGGGGACGCCGCTGGACCGTTACGAAAAGGATGGCCTGCTGGTGGCGGAGTCCGAGCCGGGCATTTGCCGCGTGGTCTGTTTTTCTCCCAGGCACAACCTCACCATCGCCAACATGGAGACGGCGGACCTGCGCAGGGTGGTGGACGCCTGGGTGCAGCAGTACGAAGAACTGGGCGCGCGCCGGGAGATCAACCATGTGCAGATCTTCGAGAATCGCGGCCCCATGATGGGGGCCAGCAATCCGCATCCGCATTGCCAGATCTGGTCGAGCCACGCCATCCCGAATGAAGTCGTGAAGGAGCAGGCGGCGCAACGTGCCTGGGACGGGTGCCTGCTGTGCGATTATGCCCGGCTGGAATGCGCCGCGGGGGAGCGCGTGGTGGAAGAGAACCAGGCGTTCGTGACGGTGGTGCCCTTCTGGGCGGTGTGGCCGTTCGAGACGATGGTGATCGCCAAACGGCATGTGACGGCGATGGATGCGCTCGGCGCGGCCGAACGCGATGCGCTGGCCGACATTTTGAAGCGCACCACGGCGCGCTACGATCGCCTGTTCGACGTTTCGTTTCCGTATTCGATGGGGTTTCACCAGCGTCCCACCGATGGCGAAGCACACGAGGAATGGCATTTCCACGCGCACTTCTATCCGCCTCTATTGCGCTCGGCAACCGTACGCAAGTTTCTGGTGGGCTTCGAAATGCTCGCTATGCCGCAGCGGGACATCACGCCGGAATCGGCGGCGGAGCGCCTGCGCGGAGTTGTTGGCGTCAGCTAAGAATTTCGACAATCGCCAGTTCGCCGCCGCCGAATGCGGCGAGCGGGATGGTTTCGGGCGCGCGGTAACGCAAGCTTGAGCCATCGCGATGGCTCACCGTCACCGAGCCGCTCTCGATGTCTATGATCCAGCATTCCACGCCGCCGTTGGCCAGGCTGAGCGAGGCAAGCTCACGCAATTTCCGATCGGTGTTGGACGGCGATTTGACTTCGATGACCAATTCGGGAGCGCCGCGGAGGTTGTCGTCCGGATCGATTCCGTCATGGCGCGCTTGGGAAACCACCGCAACATCGGCGACACGTAAATCGAACTCGGCGACCACCTCGCCATGATGCAATTCATAGGCGCGGCCGTCGTCCGGCATCTGCCGGAACTGTTCCACCGTGATCAGGTTGGGAAGCGCCGCCATAACTGTCCTCTTCTTACTGTACATTTCCTTGCGGCGGCCGTCCGGCGCTATTCTGATAGTCTCAATCATGCACGCCGCGGAGGTTGGCACCCCATCGAAACTGTATACGCAGGCTATGGTGGGGGTGTTTGTGGTGGCGGTGCTGATGGTGTCGTGGCAGATGGCTCTGTATCCCACGGCGGGGATGGGGAAGTATTTTGAGAGCGTAGACGTCGCCCGCAGCCTCGCCGCCGGCAAGGGATTCGCGGACCCGTTCGGAGCCTTGGAGACAGGGCCCACCGCCCACGTCGCGCCGTTGCTTCCGCTGATTTTGGCGGGTGTCTTGCGCCTCACCGGCGATACGCCCAGGTTTACGCTGGTCGTGATGGTTCTGTGCGTGGCGCTTCATGCGCTGCACATGGTGCTGTTGCTGCCCCTCTCGCGTCTGCTGCTGGCGGACTTCCGGCCGGGCGTGTGGGCCGCGCTATATGCCTCCATCGTGCCCACCATGCCGGTGTTTCCGCAGTGGGAAGTCATTTGGAGCGCCACCGGTGCAATGCTGTTCTGCCTGGCGACGGCGCGCCTGGTGCGCTCTCGCCGCCCGTACTGGATCCAAGGCGCGGCTGGCGGCGCACTCTGCGGACTATTGCTTCTTCTCAACCCGGCGCAGTTGATGCTCTGCGGCGCGTGGATGGCCTATCTCTGGTTCCGCGACCGGATTCCGCTGCGTCAGTGGACGATCCTCGCCGTGAGCTTCCTAGTGGCCGCGGCGCTGGTACTGGCGCCGTGGACCATCCGCAACCAGCGCCAGTTCGGCGCGCTGTTTCTGGTACGCGACAATTTCGGACTCGAGCTCTACTCTTCCAATGCCGATTGCGCCGACGCGCGGGACTACATCAACGGATTGAATGGCTGCCACGAGCGGATGCAGGCGAATCTCAATGTGCATGAAGCCGAACTGGTCCGCGATATGGGAGAGGTGAATTACAACCGCAGCCGGCTGGCCATCGCGAAGCAATGGATCCACGATCACCCGGCGCGTTTCGCCGGGCTGGCCCTGCGCCGCTTCAGGGAGTTCTGGTTTCCCAGCCCCGGCGAGGCGGGGCCGTACGCTTATTCGGTTTGGGTGGTCACCGCGCTCTCCATCGCGGGCCTGATTCTCATGGCGCGCCGGCGCAACCCGGCGGTGCTGGCGATTCTGGCGATCCTGGCGTTGTATCCCGCGGTCTACTATGTGGTGCAGTCGGCTCCCCGGTTCCGCTTTCCGATTCTCTGGGTCTCGCTGTTGCCTGCGGGGCTGGCCATGCAACAGGCGTTCGCGGCGCTGCGCAAACGGCCCATTCGGTGATGCCGGCTCCCAACTTCATGCTCCGCGATATTGCCGGCACGGCCGGGGCGTTCGCCGTCTTCGCGCTGTTCGCCTTCGCGCCGGGCTATTCGCTGGCGTGGGCGCTCGACCTGGTGGATTTTCGCCGGCGCGGACCGGCAGCGCGGGCGTCACTGGCGCTCGCGCTTTCCATCGGTGTCTGCCCGGCGATCGCGTATCTGGCTGGGAGGTTCGCACCGGCCGGCGCGGTCTGGCTGGTGTTCGCGCCCTTCTGGGCGGCCTTCGTGGCGCTTCTGGCAAAGGAGCGCATCCTACCCCGTGGATACCGCGTGGCGAAGGTTTTGGCCGTGGCGTGGCTGGCGCTGGGTACCGGGTCGCTGATCGACCTCGAATGGGGCGGCCGCCTGTACTACTCGGTAATCGCGCACGATTACACCCTGCGGGTTGCCATCACGTCGGCCGTGACGCGCGCGGGCATTCCACCGCCCAATCCTTATTTCTATCCCGGCGGCCCGGTGCCGCTGCGCTATCACTATTTCTGGATGGCCCTGTGCAGCCTGGCCCAACGAACCGGCGGCCATGCCATCAGCGCTCGCTTCGCGGCGTTCGGCGGCACGCTGTGGTGTGGGCTCGGGCTCATGGCTATCCTGGCGCTGTACCTGCGCTTCGTGGATCCCGAAGGGTCCGCCAGGCTGCCAAGACGCGTGGCCATCGCCATCGCGTTGCTCGCGGTCACGGGCCTGGATCTGTTTCCCAACCTGCTGCTGATGAGCACGGGCGTCATCCTGCCGGACATGGAATGGTGGAATGACCAGGTGACGAGCTGGGTAGGCACCATGCTTTGGGTGCCGCATCATCTGGCCAGCCTGGTGGCCTGCCTGACCGGATTTCTGCTGCTCTGGACCGCCAACGGGCGGCGCCGCAATGCGATCGTAGCCGGGTTCTGTTTCGCGTCGGCAACAGGCTGCTCGGTCTACGTGACATTCACGTTCGCCATATTTCTGGCGGTCTGGGGGCTGATCGCGGTGGTTCGAAAATGGTACCGGGAGACGGCCATGCTGGCCCTGGCGGGAAGCTGCGCGGCGCTGCTGGTGGTCCCAACTTACCTGATGGGGCTGCGCGGGCAGGCGTCCGGAGGCGCATTCGTGGTACCCACCATCCGGATGTTCAAACTGCCCGACCTGATGCTGCTCTCGCTGCATGTCACAGGGTGGCAACTGGCGCTGGCCAACCTGCTGCTGCTTCCATTGAATTACTTCCTGGAACTGGGATTCTTTCTGGTGGTGGGGATCATCGCCCTGAAGACGAAGCGAGTGTGGAGCCGATGGGATCTGGCGGCCGCTACCATGGCCGGGACAAGCATGGCGGTGTGCACGTTTCTGCGCAGCGGCGTGATCGGCAACAACGATCTGGGCGCCCGGGGCTTCCTGCCGGCGCAATTCGTCCTGCTGCTCTGGGCAGCGAGTCTGTGGGGCAAGCCCGAACTGGCTGGGCGCGCACTGCGTCCCTGGCTGGCGTTTCTGCTGGTGGCCGGCGTCGCGGGTACGGTGTACGAAGTCTGCCTGCTGCGCCTGTATCCGGTGCGGACAGAGTTTGCACCCGATCCGGATTACCCGTATCTCGCCACGGATCGCCAATTCGGCAAGCGCACCTATGCGGCGCGCCAGGTCTACGAACAATTGCGCCAGACGCTGCCGGCCGCTGCCGTGATGGAACATAATCCCAACCTGGAACTGGGCTACATTCCGTACGGGCTCTATGCGGACCGGCAACTGGCCGCGGAATCGCTCGATTGCGGAACCGTGATCGGCGGCGACGCGAGTGTTTGTGCGGTCATGCATCCACTGCTGAACGCGCTGTTCAATCCTAAGGCGGAGTTACCGCCACCGCAGGTGGACGCGGTCTGCAAACAGTTTGGGATCGATGTCCTGGTGGTTCGCGACACCGACCCCGTCTGGGCCGATCCGCGAAGCTGGGTGTGGACACGCCGCCCTCTGGCGGCCAACTCCATGGTGCGTGCGCTGCCCTGCGGGGAGCCTGCGAAATAAAGCTGCGCAGGGCTGTAGTGCCAACGGCGCCGGCATGCGAGCAATCCGACCTTAGTCGGATTGCGGCACGGCGCGCCGCTGGTAGACTCAGCTTTCGGTGGCGACACAATGACACTCCGTTTCGTATCGAGCCTTTCTGCGTTGGTCCTGCTGATGGGAGTATTGGCAGATGCCGCGGTGACCGTGGATGCCAGTAGGATTGCCGCCCCTCCGGAGCCGCTTCCCTTCGCCGCCGGCGGACGTTCGCCCGGCGGGCATGTGCTGGCCATCAATAGCCGCTATCTGCTGCTGGATGGCAAACCGTGGTTTCCGGTCATGGGCGAATTTCAGTATTCGCGATATCCGGCGGCCGATTGGGAACGGGAGATTCTCAAAATGAAGGCAGGAGGCATCCGCATCGTTTCGACGTACGTGTTCTGGATTCATCACGAAGAGATCGAGGGCCAGTTCGATTGGCGGGACCGGCGCGACCTCCGCCGTTTCGTAGAACTGGCCGGAAAGCACGGCATGTACGTGTGGGCCAGGGTGGGCCCGTGGGACCACGGCGAGGTGCGCAACGGCGGTTTGCCGGACTGGGTGCTTCAGAAGTCGGCTACCCGTCAGAACGACCCGGCGTATTTGAAATACGTGCAGCGGTTCTATGGCGAGATCGGGCGCCAGTTGAAGGGCCTTTTCTGGAAAGATGGCGGGCCCATCATCGGCGTGCAGATTGAGAACGAATACCATGAGCGCGGCCCGGGCCGGGGGGAAGAACACATTCTCACTCTCAAGCGGATGGCCCGCGAGGCCGGCCTGGAGGCTCCATTTTATTCGGTGACCGGCTGGGACGATGCCGCAGTGCCCGCGCGCGAGGTCATTCCGGTGTTTGGCGGATACCCCGACGGCTTCTGGTACCGCGCGCTGACGCCGCTTCCTCCGAGCCCGAACTACTTTTTCACGCCCATCCGCTGTGAAGAAAACGTGGGCGACGATTTGTGCTCCCGGCGGGCGGATATGGACCGCAAATATGCGTCGTTCCCGTTCTTTACCGCCGAGATGGGGGGCGGGATGGAACTGGCGTATCACCGGCGGCCGCTGATGAGCGCCGACGATATTGCCGCGCTGGACGTGGTGAAACTCGGGTCCGGGGTGACCCTCTACGGCTACTACATGTTCCACGGGGGCACCAATCCGCAAGGAAAGCAGACCACACTCCAGGAATCTCAGGCGACCGGGTATCCGCAGGATTTGCCGGTGAAGGGGTACGATTTTCAGGCGCCGCTGGGGGAGTTCGGCCAGATGCGCAAATCTTTCCGGGACCTGAAAGCGATCCATCTGTTCCTGCAGGACTTTGGAGCGGACCTGGCTCCTATGACGGCGTACTTTCCGGCTAAAACGCCATCCGGAAAACTGGATCGCGACACGCCGCGGGTGGCCGTGCGCGCCGGTGTGGCGGGCGCGTTCCTCTTCGTGAACAGCTACCAGAAGGATTACCCCCTTCCCCGGCAGACGGAGTTTCAGGTGCAGGTCAAACTAGCCACGGGCATAGTCACAGTCCCGCGCCAGCCCATGAGCCTACCGGGCGGCGCTTATACCTTCTGGCCGGTGGATCTGCCGGTTGCCGGGACCACGCTCGAATACGCCACCGCGGAGCCGCTCTGCAAGCTGGAGAATCCCGATACCCTGGTGTTCTTCGCGTGGCCCGGAGTGCCGCCCGATTTTGCCTTTCGGGATACCGGCGCAGTGACCATAGAGGCGTCGGAGGCTCGCCTGGAGCGCGAGCATGGCGCGGTGTACATCAGCGGATTGCGCCCCGGTTTGGACACCGCGATCCGGATCCGGAATCAGAGCGGCCACGTCACGCGGATCGTGCTGCTCTCACGCGATCAGGCGCGCAATATCTGGAAAGCGCCTCTGGCGGGACGCGAGCGTCTGATTCTTTCTCCCGCCGACCTTTATTTTGAAGCAGACCGCATTCATCTGGCTGCCACCGATCCGGCTTTATTGACGTTCCGCGTGTTGCCGGGCCTGGAGCAACCTGTACCGGGCTTCCGGCACACCGGCCAGGAGGGAGTTTTCGACCGGTACACCGCCGGAGTGGAACCTGTGGCGGCGGAACCCGTGGTGCGCCAGTTATCCGAGGCGGGCCAGGCCGCGCCGGTTAAGATGGGTCAGGAAGTGGCGCTGGCGCCGGCGGAGGCCGCCTTCGATGCGGCGGCGCGATGGTCGATCCGGGTGCCAGATGTAAAATCAGGCGCGGTGGGAGATGTCTTCCTGCGTATCGCTTACCAGGGCGACGTGGCCCGGATCTATGCGGGAAAGCACCTGATTACCGACGACTTCTACCATGGCGCTCCCTGGGAAATTGGCCTTGGGGACCTACCGGCGGCCGCATGGAAGCAGGGGCTCGAACTGCGAATTCTACCTTTGCGGCAGGACGCCCCAATTTATCTGGCGTCCGGAGCCCGTCCGGTCATTCCGGAGCGGGGACAGGTGGCCAGGCTGATCCAGGTACAGGTGGTTCCGGAATACCAGGTCGTGGCCGATCTGGGGCGCTGACCCCAATCCTACTTTAGGAGGATTCCCTGGCGCGGGCATGGCGCTAGAATCCTGTCATCCATTTTCCTGGTTGAAAAAGGGGGCTTATGAGGAGTTTCTTCGTGGAACATGCTGCGATTGGCGGGACGGTGCCTGCGTGGGCCCGCTTCCTGGTGAAGGCAACCTTGTGCTTGTTGGTGACCCTTTGCGCGTTGGCACAGAGCGATCGCGGAACCATAACCGGCACGGTTATGGATCCGGCGGCGGCGGTGGTGCCGGGCGCCAAGATCGTCGTCAGAAACGTGGATAACGGGGCGGTTTCCGAAACCACCACGACCGGCACCGGCGACTACACGCTTACCTCTCTGCCCGCCGGCAAGTACGAAGTGTCCGTCGAAGCGAACGGCTTTAAGAAACTGACCCGCGAAAACATCACGGTCGAAGTGGCTCAGACCACGCGGGTGGACCTGGCGGTGCAGGTAGGCGCTTCGACGGAAACCATCACCGTTTCCACCGAGGCCCCCATGCTGCGCACGGAAAACGCCGAGCAGAGCATGAACGTCAGCGGTGAGAAGGTGAACGATCTGCCCCTGAATTTCGGCGGCGGCGGCGGCGCCGGGGGCGGCATTCGCAACTGGCTCAGCTTCATGTATCTGGCGCCCGGCGTTTCGGGCACGAACGCCAACAGCCCCGGCAACAACGTGGTCAACGGAATCCCCTCGGGAACGTACGGGAACTTCAAGGTGTACCTGGAAGGGCAGGACGCCACCAGCATCAATGACGCCAGTTGGACCAGCACGGTCTCGGCAGCCGGCGTGGAGACCATCGGCGAGTTTTCCATCCAGACTTCCAACTTTTCCGCCGAGTTCGGTCAGGTGGCCGGGGGGCTTTTCAACTTCACGACCAAGAGCGGCACCAACCAGATTCATGGCAGCGCCTACGAGTACTGGGCGAACGAGGCTATGGATGCGGCCCATCCTTTCAGCCATGCCCTGGACCGGGACCGCAAGAACGATTACGGTTTCACCGTGGGAGGTCCCGTCTATATTCCGAAGCTGTACAACGGCCGCAACAAGACGTTCTTCTTTTTCAACCTGGAGAGGTTCGGCAACAACCAGCGCTCCAGCGGCGCCTACGGCACAGTGCCGACCGCGGCTTACCGCAACGGAGACTTCGGCGCGGCGCTGACCGGCAAGACCCTGACCGACCCGAACACGGGCTACCAATTCCCTGAAAACGCCATTTACGACCCGCTCTCCACGTTTACCGACGCCAACGGCCATGCGATGCGCACGCAGTTTCCGAACAACGTAATTCCCCAGAACCGCATGGACCCGGTGGCTCTGAAGATGCAGGCGCTGATTCCGGCGGCGATCAACGGCCAGACCACCCTCAACTGGCTGCCGAGCATTTCGACCAATACCACACAGCAGCTTCCCAGCTTGAAGATCGACGAAAACCTCAATGACTCGACCAAGCTGAGCTTCTACTGGAGGCAGCAGCATACGAATCAGATCGCCGCTCCGGACGGCCTGCCCTCGCCCATTACCGGTGAGCGGCCCAAGCTGGTTTCGGGCAACCAGTACATCGCCAACGCCGACCGCACCGTTTCGCCCACGTTGATGGTTCACCTCGGCGCCAGTTTCTATCGCTTCATCAACCCGGACAGTTCGCCGGCTTCGGTTCTGAATTATGACGCCGTCGGATTGCTGGGGCTCACTGGCAGCGCCACCAGTCCCGCCGGCTTCCCGGAACTGTTCAGTATGGGCGTTAACAATCAGGGCGGGGAAGGCCAGACGCTGGGACCAACGACTTCCGACCACCAGTACACCGACATGCTCGGGTTTGTGGCCGCGGCCACCTGGGTTCACAGCAGCCACACCCTTAAGTTCGGCGCGGAGGCAAAACAGAACGTTTATAGCGACGTAAACATACAGGGGGCGCAGGGTCAATATACGTTTGGCAATGGCCCTACCGCTATCCCTTACCTGGGCACGCAGACCGTTGGGGCGGGCGCTATCGGCGCCGGCTATGCCAGCTTCCTGCTGGGCCAGGTGACCAGTTCCAACGTCAATGCTCCCCGCGATACTCAGATGCGGAACATGGTCTGGAGCGCCTATGCGCAAGACGACTGGAAGGTCAATCGCAAGCTTACTTTGACCTACGGCCTGCGCTGGGACTTCACGCCGATGGCTCACGAACTGAATAACAACCAGGCTGAGATCGGCATTAATACTCCGAATCCGTCGGCGGGCGGACTGCCGGGCGGATACATTTTCGCGGGGAACGGCCCGGGCCGCTGCAACTGCCAGTTCGCGCGGTCGTACCCGTACGGCTTCGGACCGCGGCTGGGAGCGGCCTACCAGCTCAACGATAAGACGGTAGTTCGCGCCGGCTGGGGTCTTACTTATAGCTCCGGCGATAGCTGGGGTTACCTCAACGGCGGAATGCCGGTGGCTGGGCTCGGGTTCAATTCGGTGACCGCCTCGACCGGTTACGGGTATGCCGTCAGCCAACTGCAGAACGGCATCCAGTACAATCCATCGGTGCTGTACGCGCGCACGCTGAATCCCGGGGTCGCTCCCGGTCCGGGCTCGCTTGCCCCGGCGCCGGGATGGGCCGCCCAATTCATCGACCCGGATGGCGGCCGGCCGTCGCGCGTCAACCAGTGGAACGTGGCGCTGCAACGGCAGCTTAGTCCGAACATGACCATCGAAGCGGCATACGTGGGCAATCGCGGCGTTTGGGAACAGGCGCAGGGCCTTCTGGCTCTCAATGCCATCTCACCGGCAAGATTGCAAACTCTGGGACTGAATCTCACCAACCCGGCGACGCGGAGCCTGCTCACCTCTTCGATCTGCTCGACTGGGGCCGCTGCCGCCGGTTACAAACTGCCGTACGCGAATTACCCGTGCTCGGCCAACGTAGCGCAGTCGCTGCGGCCCTTCCCGGAGTACGCCAACGGTCTGCCCGCCTGGTTCGACCCGCTGGGCAATAGCTGGTACGACGCCCTTCAGGTCAAGTTCGTCCGGCACTTCTCGCGCGGGCTGGATCTCTCGTCGAGCTTCAGCTACCAAAAGGAACAATGCCTCGGCTCCAACGGGTGTGCGGGCATCAACGATGCGTTCAACCGTGGGGAGAACAAGGGCCTCAACCCCTCTTCCACGCCTTTCCTCTGGGTCACTGCATTCACCTATGAACTGCCGAAGCTTGGCACCAACAAACTGCTCCGGCAGGTAGTGGGCGGCTGGACCTTCGGCGGCATTCTACGATATGCCAGCGGCAACCTGATTGGCGTGCCGGCCTCCAACAACAACATGAGCGCCTACACCTTCAACACCAATACCCGGATGATGCCGATGGCAGGCGTGCCCATGTTCTTGAAGAATCCCAATTGCGGCTGCATCGACCCGAACAGCAATCAGCAAATCCTGAACCCGGCTGCCTGGGTGGACGCTCCGGCCGGCACCTGGGGCCAAGGCGCTTCCTACTACAACGATTACCGCTGGCAGCATCAGGACAGCGAAAACCTGAATATCGGCAGGACATTCCGGCTTCGGGAAAAAATGAATCTGAGCATCCGGGCCGATTTCTTCAATACGCTTAACCGGGTGTACCTGCCGACACCATCAGCCACTAATCCGTTCGCTACCTCGACGTTTAACAAGGCCGGCGTACCTACTGCCGGTTACGGCTACATCATCAACTCGAGCAACATCGGCGGCCAGCGCAACGGCCAACTGGTGGCGCGCTTCGAGTTCTGATATCGTCAACGTGGAACCAATGGCGGGCTCTCCGAGGGCCCGCCTACGGAGCCTGACTTGCCCAGGAAAACCCTATCTCTCGCCTCTCTCCTGTTTCTCTCCTCCCCAGTCGCGTTGGCGCAATGGGATGACGGCTTGCTCAAGCCCTTCGTGATGGACCACCGGGGCGCCACCACTTCGCCAGCCGATGTCTCGTTCCTGCTGGATGCGCCCGCCGGTAAAGGTGGCTTCATCCGCATCCGGAATGGGCATTTCGTCAAGCCTGATGGCCGGCGCATCCGCTTCTGGGGCGTCCACTTCACCGACTGGAGCCGCGGCTCGGTGGAAATTCCGCCGAAGGAAGACATGCCCATGTGGGCCGCCACGCTGGCCCGCTACGGCGTCAACCTGGTGCGCCTGCATTTTCTCGATCTTCCGTCTCCTCGCGGCATCGTGGATGCCAGCGGCAACGACAGCCGTTCTTTCGATCCGCAGCAACTCGACCGTCTGGACTTCGAGATCTCCGAGTTCAAGAAGCGCGGTATCTATGTGGATCTCAACCTGAACGTGGGCCGCTCCTATAAGGCCGGAGATGGCGTCCAGGATTTCGACAAGATCCAGTGGGGCAAGGGTCTCACGCTGTACGACCCTCGCCTGATCGAGTTGGAAAAGGAGTACGCCCAGAAGCTTCTGACGCACGTGAACCCATATACCAAGACCGCATATCGCGACGAACCGGCGATCGCGATTGTGGAGATTCTGAATGAGAACGGCCTGTATCTCGGTTTTCGCGCGCCCACACCCTACTACGATGACGAGTTGACGCGACTCTACAACACCTGGCTACAGCAGCATCGCAGCGCGGAGGAACTGGCGAAACTGCGCGGCCTCGCGTCGGTCGCCGAAGGCGCGCCCGTTCCGCGTCTGAAAGGCCAGGAATCGGCCGCGGCGCCCAAAGAGCGCTACAACACCGAGATGGCCTTCTACATGGACACGGAGAGCAAATTCTACGAGGACATGAGCGGCTACCTCAAGAAGACCCTGGGGGTCAAAGTTCCGATCACCGGAACGGCAGACCATAGCCATACCAGCAGTCCCTACTCCATGCTGGCTTCACTGGCGAAGCTGGACATTCTGGATGGCCACGTGTATTGGGAGCATCCCGGGTCGCCGCCGCCGGTCAATACTCCGATGGTCAACGATCCGCTGCATTCCACCGTGGTGCAGCTTTCGCGCACGGCCTTCGCCGGCAAGCCGTACACCGTGAGCGAGACGAATCATCCGTTCCCCAACGAATGGGCCAGCGAAGGGATTCCCGTGCTGGCCGCGTATGGCAGCTTTCAGGACTGGGACGCGATCGTCATGTACACGTTCGAGCCCAAGCGCGATGCGGACTGGAAACCGTACGTCGGCGATCCGTTCGATATCTCGCTCGACCCGGTGCGCATGACGGAGATGGCCGCGGGCGCGCTGATGTTTCTGCGCGGCGACGTGCGGCCCGCGCGGCAGACTGTGAACCGGACTTACTCCGCTGAACAAGTGCTGGAAAGCCGCCTGCTGCCGCGCACGGAGCAGCCTTACTTCACTCCGGGTTTTCCGCTGGCTCTGCCGCTCGAACATGGCGTGCGCATCCAATCGCTGGCCGGCGCGCCGACGGAAAAGATCGCGGCGGTGGAAACCAACCCGATCGTCTCCGACACCAAGGAGCTTTCGTGGTACACCTCGGAGCAGAAGACCGGGATGGTCACGGTGGAGACCGACCGCACGCAGGCACTGATCGGCTTTATCAAAGCGAATCACAAAACGTTGAAGAACCTCGGCGCCGGGATCAGCAATAACTTCGCCACCATCGTGCTTTCGTCGATGGATGACAAGCCCCTGGCGCGGAGTGGCAAGATGCTGCTCACCGCGGGTTCGCGCGTATCCAATACCGGCCTGAAGTGGAATGAGGCGCGCACAAGGACGCAAAGTCAAGGCGGCTCGCCTTCGCTCATCGAGCCGGTCGCCGGCACGGTGACGCTGCGTAACCTCGATCAGGCCGCCGCGGTGAGCATGTCCGCCCTGGACGGCGCTGGCAAAGCAACCGGCGAAGCGATTCAGGCGAAGAAGACGGCCGACGGTTGGGTGTTGCCCCTAGGGGACCCCGTCACCACCTGGTACGTGGTCACCGTCCGCCGGCACTAAATACCAAAGGGAAGGCAAAATGAATTCGAATGATGCAATGACGCGCCGCAGCCTGCTGGGCTGTGCGCTGGGAGCGGCGGTAGCCAGCCAGTTGGCGGGTCAGACCGCGGAATCGCCCGCACGCATCCGCGACTCTTTCGATTTCGGCTGGAAGTTTTTCAAGGGCGATGCGCCCGGCGCGCAGCAGCCCGCATTCGCGGACGCAAGCTGGCGCAGCCTCGACCTGCCGCACGACTGGAGTGTCGAAGGCCCCTTCTCCCAGAGCGAGCCGAGCGGCGGCGCGGGCGGCTATGCGCCCACCGGCATCGGCTGGTACCGCAAGCGGTTTCGCGT